>NZ_JAHSQD010000133.1 GCF_020103755.1 Streptomyces sp. LS1784 | reverse complement strand
CGCCTCGGCCTGCGGCAGGCCCCGGCTGTCCGCCTCCACCGCGGCGCCCTCGGCCAGCAGCGGGTAGACGTCGGACTCGTGGCCGAGCCGGCCGTCGTCCGCCAGTGCGGCGAGCAGTTCGGCCCGGGCCTCCAGCGGCCGGCCGCCGAGTGCCGCGAGCCGCACCGCCAGGCGGCTGATCGGCACGCTGTGCTGGACCTGGCCGACCCGGTTGGCCGAGCGGGCCTGCGCCAGCATGGTCGCCGTGGTGGGCAGGTCCCCCTTGAGCAGGGCGAGTTCGCCGCGCATCCGGTCCAGGAACTCGGCGTGGGTGCCGCTCAGGCTGGTCAGCTCGCAGGCGGCGAGCACCTCGGCGGCCTCCCGGACCCGCCCGAGGTCGGTCAGCGCCTCGACCAGGTTGCCGGTCAGGATGGTGCCGATGTTGCGCAGCAGGCCGTTGCCGTCCGCGAACTCCAGGCCCTCACGGGCCAGCCGGACCGCGCCCTCGGGCCGCCCCAGCCCGCGCTGCATGCTGGCCAGGTTGTTGATGCCGCGCAGCAGCAGGTCGGGCACGCCCAGCCGGCGGGCCCGCTCGACCGCCCCGGCGAGCTCGGCCAGCCCGCCCTCGGCGTCGCCCTGGACGTCGTAGCGCAGGCCGCCGAGGGTCATCCGGGCGTGCACCTCGACCGAGTGCGCGCCCACCTCCTGGGCGATCCGGATCGCCCGCTCGGCCAGGTCGATCGCCTCGGCGGTGGGCTTCTTGAGCATCGCCGTCCCGGCACCGAGCGCCAGCACCTCGGCCTGGACGGCGGACGGCGGCAGGTGCTCCACCAGCCGCAGCGCGTGCGCGATCTCCTCCTCGTCGCCGGAGCGGCGCAGGCTGCCCAGCATCCGGGCCCGGTTGATCCGGAACCAGGCCGCGCGCACCGGGTGCTCCGTCTCGTCGACCAGCCGCAGCCCGCGCTTGGCCAGGCTCAGGCCACGCTCGCGGTCACCGCAGCGCCGGGCCGCGACCACCGCCTCGGCCAGCACGTCGACCAGCTGGATCCGGTCGCAGTCCTCGTCCGCGGCACTGTGGTCGCAGGAGCCGGGCGGGTAGGTCTCGGCCCAGTCGTACGGGCGCAGGGTGTGGGCCAGCACCTCCTCGGAGACCAGGTCCCACAGTTCCAGGGCCCGTTCCAGCATGCCGAGTTGCTCGGCGAAGGCGTTGCGGCGGCGGGCCGCGCGGGCGGCGTCCAGGGCGGTCGGCAGGGCGCGGGCCGGATCGTGCGCGTGGTACCAGTAGTTGGCCAGCCGGGCGGGCAGTGCGTCGCCGGGGACCAGCTGCGGCTGGGCCTCCACGGCGAGCGCGAACCGGCGGTTGATCCGGTGCCGTTCGCCCGGCAGCAGGTCGTCCGAGACCGCCTCGCGGACCAGCGCGTGGCGGAACCGGTAGCCCTCGCCCTCGCTGTCCGGGCGCAGGATGTTGGCGCCGACGGCCGCCCGCAGCGCCTCGATCAGCGCCTCCTCGTCGTCGTCCAGAACGGCGGCCAGCAGGGCGTGTTCGACGTGCGAGCCGCCCTCGGCGGCGATCCGCACCACCCGCTGGGCCTCCTCGTCCAGGCCCTCGACCCGCACCAGCAGGATGTCCCGCAGCGAGTCGGTCAGCCCGGCGCCGAAGCCGTCCTCGAAGGCGGTGGCCAGCTCCTCGACGAAGAACGGGTTCCCCTCCGAACGGCGGTGGATGCGGTCCACCAGCTGGCGGTCGGGGGCGGTGGTGCCGAGGATGCCGGCCAGCTGGGCGGCCACCTCGCGGCGGTCGAACCGCGCCAGCTCCAGCCGCTGCACGGTGCGCAGCCGTTCGAGTTCGGCCAGGAAGGGGCGCAGCGGGTGCCGGCGGTGCAGGTCGTCGGTGCGGTAGGTGGCGACCAGCAGCACCCGGGAGCGGTGCAGGGTGCGCACCAGGAAGGCGAGCAGCTCGCGGGTGGAGCGGTCGGACCAGTGCAGGTCCTCGACGGCGAGGACGAGGGTACGCTCCGCGCCGAGCCGCTCGAACAGCCTCGCGGTGTGCTCGAACAGCCGGGCCCGGCTGTACTCGTCGTTGGGTTCGCCGTCCGCCTCGCCGAACTCGGAGAGCAGCCGGGCGAGATGGCCTTCGCTGCCGGCCGCGGCGGCCTCCAGTTCGGCGCCCAGCGAGCGGTGCAGTCGTCGCAGCGCGGCGGCCAGCGGCGCGTACGGCAGGCCCTCGGCGCCGACCTCCAGACAGCTGCCGAGCGAGGTGACCGCCCCCTGGGCGGCGGCGCGCTCCAGGAACTCCTCCAGCAGCCGGGTCTTGCCGACCCCCGCCTCGCCGCCGATCAGGACGGACTGCGGGCTGCCGGTGCCCGCGCGGCGCAGCGCGTCGGTCAGCTCGGTGATCTCGCTGCCGCGGCCGACGAAGACGGGGCTGACCGATGTCTGCTGCATGGAGGCGAGCATGCCATAGCCGGTGGGGACCGGCCGAGGGGTTATCTCCCAGCGCGAACGGGGTTCCGTGCCCGAACGCCCGGAGGGGGAGACGCTCACTCGCAGCGTCTCCCCCTCCGGAGCTCCTTCGGCACCGTCCTGGTGCCGCACCGTCAGCATTCGGGCCGACGCACGGGGCGCCGCTGGAAGCGGGCGGCCACCGGGCGCTGCCGCAGGCGGCGCGCCTGCTTGGCCTCGCGCACCAGGCGCTCGTGCTCGGCGCGGGCCACGAGCTCGTGGGCCTCTTGCTGGAAGGTCTGGTACTCGATCATTTCGGTTCCCCCTGCGGGTCTCACTGCGTTTCGCTGACGAGTAAGAGCTTCCTCTGCCAGTGGGGGGTGCCACATCGGGAGCCTGCCGCATCTTCCGGGGCCCGGATGCCTTAGATCGGGCGCAGATCGGGCGCCGGAAAAGGTTTAAGGCCCGGCCGCACCTCATTACAGAGGTGAGACCGGGCCTTAGGCCTTACTTAGAGGGCCTTAGATGCCTTAGATGCCTTAGGAAGACAGGGTTGACAGCCTAGGCGGCGCCTCAGGCGGACACACCCAGCTTCTCCAGGCTGTGCTCACTGCCCTTCCGCGGCAAGCCGCTCCAGGCTGTGCTCACTGTCCTTCCGCAGCAAGCCGCTCCAGGATCAGGTCCTTGACGCGGGCCGCGTCGGCCTGGCCGCGGGTGGCCTTCATGACCGCACCGACCAGCGCGCCCACGGCCTGGACCTTGCCGTCGCGGATCTTGGCGGCGATCGCCTCGTTCTCGGCGATGGCCTGGTCGACGGCGGCGCCCAGCGCGGAGTCGTCCGAGACCACGGCCAGGCCGCGCTTCTCGACGATCTCGTCCGGCTCGCCCTCTCCGGCCAGCACGCCCTCGATGACCTGGCGGGCCAGCTTGTCGTTCAGCTTGCCCTCGGCGACCAGCGCGGCGACCCGGGCGACCTGCGCCGGGGTGATCGGCTGCTCGCTCAGCTCGGTGCCGGTCTCGTTGGCGCGGCGGGCCAGCTCGCCCAGCCACCACTTGCGGGCCTGGTCGGCCGGGGCACCGGCCGCGATGGTCTCCTGGATCAGCTCCACCGCACCGGCGTTGAGGACGGACTGCATGTCCTTGTCGGACAGGCCCCACTCGGCCTGGAGCCGGGCGCGGCGCACCCGCGGCAGCTCGGGCAGGGCACCGCGCAGCTCCTCGACCCACTCGCGGGAGGGGGCCACCGGCACCAGGTCCGGCTCGGGGAAGTAACGGTAGTCCTCGGCGTTGTCCTTGATCCGGCCCGAGGTGGTGGTGCCGTTGTCCTCGTGGAAGTGGCGGGTCTCCTGGACGATGGTGCCGCCGTCGGTCAGCACGGTGGCGTGCCGCTGGATCTCGAACCGGGCGGCCCGCTCCACGCTGCGCAGCGAGTTGACGTTCTTGGTCTCCGAGCGGGTGCCGAAGGTCTCGGTGCCGTTCGGGCGCAGCGACAGGTTGACGTCGCAGCGCATCTGGCCCTTGTCCATCCGGGCCTCGGAGACGTCGAGCGAGCGGATCACCTCGCGCAGCTCGGCGACGTACGCCTTGGCGACCTCGGGGGCGCGCTCGCCGGCGCCGACGATCGGCTTGGTGACGATCTCGATCAGCGGGATGCCGGCCCGGTTGTAGTCGAGCAGCGAGTGGGTGGCGCCGTGGATGCGGCCGGTGGCCCCGCCGACGTGGCTGGACTTGCCGGTGTCCTCCTCCATGTGGGCGCGCTCGATCTCCACGCGGAAGGTCGAGCCGTCCTCCAGCTGCACGTCGAGGTAGCCGTTGAAGGCGATCGGCTCGTCGTACTGCGAGGTCTGGAAGTTCTTGGGCATGTCCGGGTAGAAGTAGTTCTTCCGCGCGAACCGGCACCACTCGGCGATCTCGCAGTTCAGCGCCAGGCCGATCTTGACGGCCGACTCGACGCCGACCGCGTTGACCACCGGCAGCGAACCCGGCAGGCCCAGGCAGGTGGGGCAGGTCTGGCTGTTCGGCTCGGCGCCCAGCTCGGTCGAGCAACCGCAGAACATCTTGGTCTTGGTACCGAGCTCGACGTGGACCTCAAGGCCCATCACCGGGTCGTACGACGCGAGAGCGTCCTCGTAGGAGACCAGGTTCATGACGCTCACAGCGTCCCTTCTCACTTGAAGCTTGGGAGGTACGGGCCCGGCCGCCGCGTGGCGCGGGGCCGGGCCGGGGCGCTCAGCCCAGCAGCACGTCGTCGGAGCCCAGCTGACGCAGCTCGCGCACCAGCAGGGCGGTGCCGGTGACCAGCGCGGCCGCACCGATCAGGGCGTTGACCAGCTTGAGGGTGTCGCTCTCCTCGCGGGCCTTGCGGACGTCCTTGGCGATGGAGATCGCGCCGAACGCGCTGGTGCCGATGGACAGCCAGAGGCCGGGCTTGCTGTGCTTCCACCCCTTGAGCGAAGCGGACTGGGCCTTGGCCTTCTCGATCTTGCTCACAGTGCCGGTGCCTCCTCCAGCAGGGTGTGCCCCCACTTGTCGTTGAGTGCGGCCTCGACGGCGCCGCCCACGCGGTACAGGCGGTCGTCCGCCATCGCGGGTGCGATGATCTGCAGGCCGACCGGGAGATTGTCCTCCGGCGCCAGACCGACCGGCAGCGACATGGCCGCGTTGCCCGCCAGGTTCGACGGAATCGTGCACAGGTCCGCCAGGTACATCGCCATCGGGTCGTCGGCACGCTCGCCGATCGGGAAGGCGGTGGTCGGCGTGGTCGGCGAGACCAGGACGTCCACGCCCGCGAAGGCGGCGTCGAAGTCGCGCGAGATGAGCGTGCGGACCTTCTGGGCCGAGCCGTAGTAGGCGTCGTAGTAGCCCGAGGACAGCGCGTAGGTGCCCAGGATGATGCGGCGCTTGACCTCGGGGCCGAAGCCGGCCTCGCGGGTCAGGGCGGTGACGTCCTCGGCCGAACGGCTGCCGTCGTCGCCGACCCGCAGGCCGTAGCGCATCGCGTCGAAGCGGGCCAGGTTGGAGGAGCACTCGCTGGGCGCGATCAGGTAGTACGCCGGCAGCGCCAGGGTGAAGGACGGGCAGGAGACCTCGACGACCTCGGCGCCCAGCTCGCGCAGCAGCTCCACCGACTCGTTGAAGCGCTGCATCACGCCGGCCTGGTAGCCCTCGCCGGCGAACTCCTTGACGACGCCGATCCGCATGCCGCGGATGTCGCGCATCCTGGCGGCCTCGACCACGGCCGGGACCGGCGCGTCGATCGAGGTGGAGTCCAGCGGGTCGTGCCCGGCGATGGCCTCGTGCAGCAGCGCCGCGTCCAGCACGGTGCGGGCGCACGGGCCGCCCTGGTCCAGGCTGCTGGAGAACGCCACCAGGCCGTAGCGGGACACCGAGCCGTAGGTCGGCTTGACGCCGACGGTGCCGGTGACGGCGCCGGGCTGACGGATCGAGCCGCCGGTGTCGGTGCCGATCGCCAGCGGGGCCTCGAAGGCGGCCAGCGCGGCGGCCGAACCGCCGCCGGAGCCGCCGGGGATGCGGGAGAGGTCCCACGGGTTGCCGGTCACCCCGTACGCGGAGTTCTCGGTGGAGGAGCCCATCGCGAACTCGTCCATGTTGGTCTTGCCGAGGATGACCACGTCAGCGTCCTTGAGACGGCTGGTCAGCGTGGCGTCGTACGGCGGGATCCAGCCTTCGAGCATCTTCGAGCCGCAGGTGGTCGGGATGCCCTTGGTGGTGAAGACGTCCTTGAGCGCGAGCGGGACGCCGGCCAGCGGGCCCAGCTCCTCGCCCTTGGCGCGCTTCGCGTCGACGGCCTTGGCCGCGGCCAGCGCGCCCTCGGTGTCGACGTGCAGGAAGGCGTTGACCTTCTTGTCGACCGCGTCGATGCGGTCCAGGTGGGCCTGCGCGACCTCGACGGCGGACACCTCGCCCTTGGCGATGGCGCTCGCGGTCTCGGCGGCGGTGAAACGGATCAGCTCGGTCATCTCGGTCAGTCCTCCCCGAGGATCTGCGGCACACGGAAACGCTGCTCCTCGGCGGCGGGGGCGCCGGACAGCGCCTGCTCCGGGGTGAGCGACGGCCGCACCTCGTCCGCACGCATGACGTTGGTCAGCGGCAGCGGGTGGGAGGTCGGCGGGACGTCCTGTCCGGCGACCTCGGAAACGCGGGCGACCGCGCCGATGATCACGTCGAGCTGCTCGGCGAAGTGGTCCAGCTCTTCGGGCTTCAGCTCAAGACGCGACAGCCGGGCGAGGTGGGCGACCTCCTCGCGCGTGATGCCAGGCATGCAGCGATCCTCAGGGTGAGTTCTGGTGAGACCCGGCGGTGCCTTGCGGGCGGTGCCGGGCCCGGGCAGGAGCAGCCGGGTTCGGCGCTCCGTCCTCATGGTCTTTGGACCCCATCCTATGGGGCCCGTCCCCCACCCCGGCCAACGAGTGAGCCGCGGCGCCCGTCACCGGCTCGGCCGCGGCGTCCGGCGGGCGCTACTGCGGCCTGCTGCGGGCCCAGCCCTGCGGCTTGATCTCCCTGTGCGCGGCCTGCGCCACCTGGGCCACCGGCGGCAACGTGGGCGGGAGGGTCGGCGGCAGCGCCGGCGGCCTGGCCGGCTGGGCGATCGGCTTGGCGTTCTGGACCGGCTGGAAGCCGGCGTGCAGCTGGGGCGGCACGCCGAGGCGCTCCACCGGCGGGGCGCCGGTGCGGTGCACCCGCAGCCAGGCGGTGGCCTGCTCGGCCGGCAGCGCGGCCGACACCAGCCAGCCCTGGACGGCGTCCACGCCCATGCAGTGCAGCCGCTCCCAGGTCTCGTCGTCCTCGACGCCCTCGGCGACCACGGTCAGGCCCAGCGAGTGGGCGAGCTCCACCGAGCAGCGGACCACCGCCGCGTCGTGGTCGTCGGCGACCATCCGGGAGACGAAGGAGCGGTCGATCTTCAGCTCGCCGACCGGCAGGCTCCGCAGCCGCACCAGCGAGGAGTGCCCGGTGCCGAAGTCGTCCAGGGACATCCCGACGCCGTAGCCGCGCAGCTCGGCCAGGGTGTCGGCGGCCCGCCGGGAGTCGTCCAGCAGCAGCCGCTCGGTGATCTCCAGCTGGAGCGCGTGGGCGGGCACCTGGTGGCGCACGAGGTGGCCGGCCACCCGCTGGGCGAAGCCGGGGTTGAGCACGTCGCGCGGCGAGACGTTGACCGCGACCTGCACCTGGAGGCCCTGGTCGCGCCAGTACGCGAGCTGGCCGACGGCCGCCTCCAGCACGTAGTCGGTGAGCCGGGGCATCAGGCCGCTGGATTCGGCGAGCCCGACGAACTCGTCCGGCGAGACCTTCCCCTGGCCGGGCCGCTCCCAGCGCAGCAGTGCCTCCAGTCCGACCACCCGGCCGTCGAAGGCCACCTTCGGCTGGTAGTGCAGTTGCACCTCGCCGGTCTCCAGCGCCCGGCGCAGGTCCCCCAGCAGCCCGATCCGGTACGGGGTGTCGGCGTCCTGGGTCTCGTCGTACTGGGCGACGCCGCAGCATCCGCGCTGGGCGTGGCCCATCGCGACGTCGGCCCGGCGCAGCAGCGACTCGGCGTCCTGGGCGTGCTGCGGGTAGACGCAGACGCCGCCGCTGGCCTCCAGGACGAGCAGCAGCCCGTCCAGCCGGATCGGGGCGGCGAGTTCGGCGATCAGCGCCTTGGCGACCCGCTCCAGGCTGTCCGGGCAGTTGATGCCGGGCAGCAGGACGGCGAACTCGTCGCCGCCCATCCGGGCCACCATCGGGCGGCCGCGGCGGTAGTGCCGGGGCAGGCCGGCGAAGACGTCGTCGATGGACTCCCGGGTGGCGCTGCCGGCCGGGCCGCCGGAGCGCAGCGCCCGGTGCAGCCGGCGGGCGATGTGAACCAGCAGCCGGTCACCCGCCGTATGACCAAGTGTGTCGTTGAGTGATCGGAAGCGATCGAGATCGAGCAGGATGAGACCGACGCTGTAGCCCTGCTCACACCCCGCGATCGCCTCCTGGGCGGCCAGCAACAGGGCCTGACGGTTGGGCAGGTCCGTCAGCGGGTCGGTCAGCTGATCGCGGGCGCGGTCGCGGGCGATCCGCCAGGCCGCCACCAGCACCGCCAGGGGCACGGCGAACAGCGGCAGCAACTCGGGTTCGTACCGGTAGACCAGGACGGCCAGCGGGATGAGCGGCGCGGCTCCGGCCAGCAGCACGCCGAGCAGCAGGACCGCACCCGCCACCCCCTGCGGCGGGCGTGTGGGCGCACCGCCGGTCGTACGATCCATAAGCCCTGTCCTCCGTCGGGCCCGCCCCGTCAGGCCGCCTTACGGTGAGGCACCGTGCCGGTACCGACAGCTGCCGGGCATGGAGCGACCCCGAGGAGCACCGGCCCAGCCGGTGCCCCCACCCCTGCTGACACTCTGTTGCGCTCCAGGGTAAGCCGGGGTCCACCCGGTGGGCAGACTTTCGGACAACCGGAAACGCGCCACCGCGCACGGGTGTCGCACAGTGACACAATGCCCGCTTTCACTGCACGGCACCCGGTGACGCTGCATCAGGACGATAACAACACCGGCCCGGCCGGCGGCCGCTCGGGTCGGCCCCGAATCAGCCCTCGGCGGGCTCCCCCTTCGCCGGCGCGACCTCCTCCGGCTCCGGAAGTCCCAGGTGGGCGCGGGCGGCGGACGGCCCGTCGGCGAGCAGGACGGCGAACCCCGCGTCGTCCAGGACCGGCAGGCCGAGCTGGACAGCCTTGTCGTACTTGGACCCGGGATTGTCACCGGCGACCACGAAATCGGTCTTCTTCGAAACCGAACCGGTCACCTTCGCTCCGCGCGAGGTCAGCGCCTCCTTGGCGCCGTCCCGGGTGTGGCCGGCCAGGGTGCCCGTCACCACGACGGTCAGACCCTCCAGCGGGCGCTCCGCCTCCTCCTCGTCCGCGAACTCCTCGGCGAAGCGGACACCGTCCGCCTCCCAGTTCCCGAGGATCTCCTGGTGCCACCTCTCCGCGTACCACTCCTGGATCGAGCGGGCGATGGTCGGACCGACGCCCTCGACGGCCGCCAGCTGCTCCTCGCTCGCCTCGAAGATCTTCCTCAGATCGCGGAACTCCCGGGCCAGCGCCTGCGCGGCGACCGGACCGACGTGCCGGATCGACAGGCCGTTGACGAACCGCCAGAGCGGCCGGTCCTTCGCCGCCGCGAGGTTGTCGATCAGGGCCTGGAGCGACTTCTTCGGCTCGCCCTTGGTGGTGGCGAAGAAGAAGACCTCCTTCTCCTTGCCCGTCCGGTCGTCCAGCTTCGGCATGCCGGTCTTCGGGTCCCGGACCAGCACCTTGATCGGCAGCAGCTTCTCCTGCGTCAGCCGGAAGATGTCGGCCTCGTTCCTCACCGGCGCCTCGGCCGGCTCCAGCGGCTGGGTCAGCGCGGTGGCCGCGACGTAGCCGAGACCCTCCACGTCCAGGCACTGCCGCCCGCCGAGGAAGGCGATCCGCTCCCGGATCTGCGCCGGGCAGCGCTCCGCGTTCGGGCAGCGCAGATCGATGTCCCCCTCGGCCATCGGGCGCAGCTCGCTGCCGCACTCCGGACAGTGCGAGGGCATCACGAAGGCCTGCTCGGTGCCGTCCCGCAGGTCGTAGACCGGGCCGAGGATCTCCGGGATGACGTCGCCGGCCTTGCGCAGCACCACGGTGTCGCCGAGCAGCACGTCCTTGGCCTTGACGACCTCCTGGTTGTGCAGCGTCGCGTACTGCACCATCGAGCCGGCCACCTTCACCGGCTCGGCCAGCACCGCGTACGGGGTGGCCCGGCCGGTGCGGCCGATGCCGACCTTGATCTCGGCCAGCTTGCCGGTGACCTCCTCCGGCGGGTACTTCCAGGCGATCGCCCAGCGCGGGGACTTCGAGGTGGCGCCGAGCCGGCCCTGGAGGGCGATCTCGTCCACCTTCACCACGACACCGTCGATCTCGTGCTCGACCGAGTGCCGCTGCTCGCCGAAGTGCTTGATGAAGGCCCGCACCTCGGCGAGCGTCCCGACCACCTTGTTGTGCCGGGCGGTGGGCAGGCCCCAGTCGTGCAGCAGCTGGTAGGCGTGCGACTGGTTGTCGATGTCGAAGCCGACCCGGGCGCCGATGCCGTGCACCACCATGTGCAGCGGGCGGGAGGCGGTGACGTGCGGGTCCTTCTGGCGCAGCGAACCGGCGGCGGCGTTGCGGGGGTTCATGAACAGCCGGATCATCGCCCGGGGCCGCCTGCCCTCCTTGGCGCGCTCCTCGTTCTCCTGCCGGCGGCGCTCGTTCTCCTCCGCGAAGGAGGCGTTGAGCGCGTCGAAGGCCTCGGTCGGGAAGTAGACCTCGCCGCGGATCTCCACCAGCTCCGGGATGTCGTCACCCTTGAGCTGGTGCGGGATCTCCTTGATGGTGCGGACGTTGGCGGTGATGTCCTCGCCGACCCGGCCGTCGCCGCGCGTCGCCGCCTGCACCAACTGGCCGTTCTCGTAGGTGAGGTTGACGGCCAGGCCGTCCACCTTGAGCTCGCACAGGTAGTGGTAGTCGATGCCGTGCAGCTCGGTGGCGACCCGCTCGGCCCAGGCCGCCAGCTCGTCGTCGTCCATCGCGTTGTCCAGGCTGAGCAGCCGCTCGCGGTGCTCGACCTCGGCGAACAGCTCGGTGGGGGCGCCGCCGACCCGCTGCGTCGGCGAGTCCGGCGTCACCAGGGCCGGGTGCTCGGCCTCCAGCGACTCCAGCTCCCGCATCAGCGCGTCGAACTCGGCGTCGCTGACGACCGGCGCGTCCTGCTCGTAGTACCGGACCCGGTGATCGGTGATCTCCTGCGCCAGCTCGGCGTGCCGCCTGCGCACCTCCGCCGGGACGTCCTCCCAGCCCTCGACAGCCGTCACCGCAAGCCCTCCTACGTTCTCATTCCGGGTTGTCCACCAGGCTCTGTGCCGCCCGCGCCGCAGACGACAGCGCCCTGCGCGCGTACGCCGGGGAGGCCCCGGCCAGCCCGCAGGTCGGCGTCACCAGCACGCGGCGGCCCAGCAGCTCCGGGGCGAACCCGAGCCTGCGCCACAGGGTCCTGACACCCTGGACACTACCGGCAGGGTCGGACACCGCCTGGTCAGTGGCGGGGACGACACCAGCGAGGATCATCGTGCCGCCCTCCACGGCCTCGCCGAGGTCGTCGTCCTGGCGCTCGGTGAGGAGGGAGAAGTCCAGGGAGATCCCGGCGACCCCGGCCCGGCGCAGTAGCGGGACCGGGACGTCCGGCGCGCAGGAGTGCACCACCACGGGCGCGTCGAGGCTCCCGACCACCTCGCGCAGCACCTCCTCGGCGACCTGCCGGTCGACGGCGCGCAGCCGCTGGAAGCCGCTGGCGGTCTTCACCGACCCGGCCAGGACGGCGGGCAGCGAGGGCTCGTCCAGCTGCAGCACGACCTCGGCGCCGGGCACCCGCTTGCGGAGGTCCGCGAGGTGGCGGCGCAGGCCCTCGGTGAGCGAGCCGGCGATGTCCCGGCAGGCGCCGGGGTCGGAGAGCGCCTTCTCGCCGTGCTTGAGCTCGATGCTCGCCGCCAGCGTCCAGGGGCCGACGGCCTGGACCTTGAGCGCGCCCTGGTAGCCCTGGGTGAACTCCTCCAGTGCGTCCAGGTCCTCACCTAGCCAGGAGTGGGACCGCCGGGTGTCCCGGCCGGGGCGGTCGGTGAACCGCCAGCCGCTCGGCTCGGTCTGCGCGAACAGCTCGACCAGCAGGCCGGCGCCGCGCCCGATCATGTCGGCGCCCGGCCCGCGCGCGGGCAGCTCGGGCAGGAACGGCAGGTGCTCCAGTGCGCCGGTGGAGGTCTTGGCCGCCTCCCGGGCGTCGGTGCCGGGCAGCGAGCCGACGCCGGTGGCGGCGCCGCGCAGGTCGGGGAAGGGGTGTGGGGTGCTCACCCGTCCGAGCCTACTCAGCCGGACGGGCCCCGTGCCGAGCGCGGGGGCTCGGTACCGGGGCCGTCCGCGCGGGGCGCGGGGTCGGTACCGGAAGGCCTGCCCGAACTCCGGTGTGCGCGTGGGAAGTCGGCCGGGCCGACTTCCCACGCGGCGGCCTACCGCCCCGGGCGGACGGTGATGTCGGTGATCTCCGCGTCGCGGGAGGCGTCGAGGGCGGCGAGGATCGCCCTGGCGACGGACTCGGGCTCGATCCAGCGGCCCGCGTCGTACTCCTTGCCCTCCTGCTGGTGCACCTTGACCTGCATCGCGGTGGCGGTGCGGCCCGGGTAGACGGAGGTGACCCGGACGCCGTTGGCGTGCTCCTCCTGGCGCAGCGAGTCGGCGAGCGCCTTGAGGCCGTGCTTGCTGGCCGCGTACGCGGACCAGTCGGCGTGGGCGTTGAGGCCGGCACCGGAGTTGACGAAGAGCACGTGGCCCTTGACGAGCCGGATCGACGGCAGCAGGAGTCGGGTCAGCTCGGCGGGGGCGACGAGGTTGACGTTGAGCGTCTCCTGCCAGGCCTTGACGGGCAGGTCGCCGACCGGGCCGAGCTCGACCGTGCCCGCGACGTGCAGCAGCGAGTCCAGCTCGACGGGCAGCTGCTGGTGCCCGAAGGCCCAGGAGAGCTTGCCCGGGTCGCCGAGGTCCCCGACGAGGGTCTTGGCCCCGGGGAAGCGCTCGCGCAGTTCGGCGGCCCGCCGGGCGTCGCGGGCCAGCAGCCAGAGCTCGTCCCCGCGCTCGGCGAGCTTCTCGGCCAGGACGGCGCCGATGCCGGAGCCGGCGCCGGTGATCAGATGTGCAGCCATGGCCCCGATCCTCTCAGGCCTTGAGCTGGGCGAAGACGTCGGCGGGCGTGTCCGCGAAGGTGATCAGCTCGGCGAGGGGGCGGGGCAGGAAGCCCTCGGCGTCCATCCGCTCCATCTGGGTGCGCAGGCCCGAGTAGAAGCCCTCGGTGTCCAGGACGACCACCGGCTTGTCGAACATCCCGTGCTTCTTGAGTTCCAGCACCTCGGTGACCTCGTCCAGGGTGCCCAGCCCGCCGACCAGGACGACGATCGCGTCGGCCCGCGAGGCCAGCTCCGCCTTGCGCTCCGGGAGGTCGGCGGTCCACACCAGCTCGTCGGCTCCGACGTACGCCTTGTGCTTCAGCATCTCGACCATCACACCGACGAGTCGGCCACCCGCCGCCTTCACCTCATCGGCGAGCAGCCCCATCAGCCCGGCGTTCGAGCCACCCCACACCAGGGTGTGCCCGCCCTCCCCCAGGAGCCGGGCGAACTCCGCGGCGGGGACGGAGTAGCGGTCGTCGAGCGAGTACGCGGAGCAGAAGACACAGATATTCATAGTCCGACTGGTCTATCACGCCCCGCTACCGGCTCTCCCAGGTGCTGCCGCTCAGGCGGTGACGGCCGGGCGCTCCGTCGTCGCGATGGTGGCCGAACCGACGACGCGGGTGCCGTCGTACACCACCACGGCCTGGCCGGGGGCGATCCCTCGCACCGGGGTGTCCAGTTGCACCCGCAGCTCGCCGTCGACCACCGAGGCGCTCACCGGCACCTCCTCGCCGTGGGCCCGCAGCTGGGCGGTGTAGCGGCCGTCGGCCAGCGGCTCGGTGCCGCACCAGCGGGGGCGGATGGCGGTGAGCCCGGTGACGTCGAGGCCCTCGACCGGGCCGACCGTCACGGTGTTGTTCACCGGGGAGATGTCCAGCACGTAGCGCGGCTTGCCGTCGGCCGCCGGGCGGCCGATCCGCAGGCCCTTGCGCTGGCCGATGGTGAAGCCGTACGCACCGTCGTGCTCGCCGAGCTTGGTGCCGTCGACGTCGAGGATGTCGCCGGTCGCGGTGCCGAGGTGCTTGGCCAGGAAGCCCTGGGTGTCACCGTCGGCGATGAAGCAGATGTCGTGGCTGTCGGGCTTCTTGGCGACGGCCAGGCCGCGGCGCTCGGCCTCCGCCCGGATCTCCTCCTTGGTCGTGTCACCGAGCGGGAAGAGCGAGTGGGCGAGCTGGTCGGCGTCGAGGACGCCCAGCACGTACGACTGGTCCTTGGCGGCGTCGACGGCGCGGTGCAGCTCGCGCGAGCCGTCGGGCAGGTCGACGATGCGGGCGTAGTGGCCGGTGCAGACGGCGTCGAAGCCCAGTGCGATCGCCTTGTCCAGCAGCGCCGCGAACTTGATCTTCTCGTTGCAGCGCAGGCACGGGTTGGGCGTCCGCCCGGCCGCGTACTCGGCGACGAAGTCGTCGATCACGTCCTCACGGAAGCGCTCGGCGAGGTCCCAGACGTAGAAGGGGATGCCGATCACGTCGGCCGCCCGCCAGGCGTCCCGGGAGTCCTCGATGGTGCAGCAGCCGCGCGCGCCGGTCCGGAAGGACTGCGGGTTGGCGGAGAGCGCCAGGTGGACGCCCGTCACCTCGTGCCCCGCTTCGACGGCGCGGGCGGCGGCGACGGCGGAGTCGACTCCGCCGGACATCGCCGCGAGCACGCGCAGACGGCCGGTGGACGGAGTGGTCGGGGCACCCGGGAAGTCAGTCATGATGGCAACAAGGGTACGGGGTGGCCCGCCTGTTCCCGGAAGCCGAGATCAGCGCCGTACCGACGCCAGCCCGGCGTTGCGCGCCCGCTGCACCACCGGCCCGATGGCCTCCGCCAGCGCCGTGACGTCCTCGCGCACCGAGGTGTGCCCGAGCGAGAACCGCAGCGAGGCGCGGGCCAGCAGCGGGTCGACGCCCATCGCGAGCAGCACGTGGCTGGGCTGCGGCACCCCGGCCGAGCAGGCGGAGCCCGTCGAGCACTCGATGCCCTGGGCGTCCAGCAGCATCAGCAGCGCGTCGCCCTCGCAGCCGGGGAAGGAGAAGTGCGCGTTGGCGGGCAGCCGGCCCTCCGGCGAGGGGTCGCCGTTGTACACCGCGTCCGGCACGGCGGCGAGGACGGCGGCCACCAGCTCGTCCCGCAGCGCGCCCAGCGTGACGGCGTGCTCGGCCCGGTGTTCCACCGCCCAGGCCGCGGCGGCGGCGAAGCCGGCCGCGCCGGGGGCGTCCAGGGTGCCGGAGCGCACGTCGCGCTCCTGGCCGCCGCCGTGCAGCAGCGGTACCGGCGAGGCGCCCCGGGAGAGCAGCAGCGCGCCGATGCCGAACGGGCCGCCGATCTTGTGCCCGGTGACGGTGAGCGCGGTGAGCCCCGACTCGGCGAAGGAGACCGGGACCTGACCGAGCGCCTGCACCGCGTCGGCGTGCACCGGGATGCCGTACTCGGCCGCCACGGCGGTCAGTTCGCGCACTGGCTGGACGGTGCCGACCTCGTTGTTGGCCCACATCACGGTGACCAGCGCCACAGTGGCCGGATCGCGTTCGATCGCCGCGCGCAGCGCCTCCGGGTGCACCCGGCCCAGCGGGTCCACCGGCAGGTACTCGACGTCGGCGCCCTCGTGCTCGGAGAGCCAGTGCACCGCGTCCAGCACCGCGTGGTGCTCGACCGGGCTGCACAGCACCCGGGTCCGGACCGGGTCGGCGTCCCGGCGGGCCCAGTACAGGCCCTTGACCGCCAGGTTGTCGGACTCGGTGCCGCCGCCGGTGAGCACGATCTCGCTGGGGCGGGCGCCCAGGGACTCGGCCAGCGACTCCCGGGACTCCTCGACCACCCGGCGGGCCCGGCGGCCGGCCGCGTGCAGGGCCGAGGCGTTGCCGACCACCCCCAGGTGCGCCGTCATCGCGGCGATCGCCTCGGGCAGCATCGGCGTGGTCGCCGCATGGTCCAGGTATGGCATAACCATCCGATTGTAGAGCGCGGCACCGTACGGGGTTCCGGGCCGGGGCATCGATCCAGCCACCCGCCGCCCGCACCGGTTCGGGCGCACGGCGGACGCACCACAGCCGGACGGCTACGTCCGGCACTGGTTTGTACCACTGAGCCACCCAGCGGTTAGCCTGACGCCACCAGTCAGCCGGATCCACGGGAAACGCCATGTCGCAGTCGGTCGACCGCGCGCTGACCCTGCTCGACGCACTCGGCGACGCGCCGCTCTCGCTGGAGCAGGCCGCCAGCAGCCTCGGGGTGCACAAGTCCACCGCCCTGCGGCTGCTGCGCACCCTGGAGGAGCACGGCTTCGCCCGCCGCCAGCCGGACCTGCGCTACCGGATCGGCGGCCGGGTGCTCTCGCTGGCCCACCGCGCACTGGAGGACTTCGACGTCCGGCAGGTCGCCGCGCCGTACCTGGCCGCGCTCAACGCCCGCTGCGGCTACACCGTCCGGCTCGCCGTGCTGGACGACGGCGAGGTGCTCTACCTGGACGAGGTGGCCGGGCTGCCGGGTGCCGAGCCGTCCCGGATCGGGCGCCGGGCCCCGGTCGACGGGACGGCGGTCGGCCGGGTGCTGCTCGCCGGACTGTCCGCGGACGGCGCCCGCGAGGAGCCCGAGCTGGCCGCGGTGCGCCGCCGGGG
>NZ_JAHSQD010000132.1 GCF_020103755.1 Streptomyces sp. LS1784 | reverse complement strand
CCACCGCCGCGACCAGCGCCTTGCGCCGCCGCGGGATGAACGCCGCGGCGAGCGCGCCGAGCCCGACGGCGGCCGCGCCGACGTACAGCGCGGGCACCAGCCCGTCCGTGAAGGCCCGCGCGGACTGGTAGCCGCCCTGCTCCGAGAACACCGCCGCGAGCACGGCCACCCCGAGCGCCCCGCCGACCTCGCGCAGCGCGTTGTTGGCGCCGGAGGCGATCCCCTGCTCCTGCGGCCGGACACTGGCCATCACCAGCTGGGCGGTCGGACCGAAGTACAGCGACATGCCGATCCCGCAGATCACGATGGCCGGGACCAGGGCGAGGTAGTCGAGGCCGGTGCTCCCGTCCGCGACCAGGCCGAACAGCGCCAGGCCCGCGGCCTGCAGCGCCAGCCCGGCGACCACGATCGGCCGGCCGCCGATCCGGTCGGAGACGATGCCCGCGACCGGCGAGACCAGCAGCGGCATCGCCGTCCACGGCAGCATCCGGATGCCCGCCTCCTGCGGGCTGAAGCCGCCGACGCCCTGGAGGTACTGGCTGATCAGGAAGATCGAGCCGAACATCCCCAGGTACATCAGCAGGCTGGCCGCGTTGACGGCGGAGAAGGCCCGGCTGCGGAACAGCCGCATCGGCAGCATCGGGTGGGCGGCCACCCGCTGCTCGTACCAGACGAAGGCGGCCAGCAGCAGCGTGCCGGCGATCAGGGCAGCGAGGACCAGCGGGCTGGTCCAGCCCTCCGGGTTGCCGCGGATCAGGCCGAGGACGATCCCGAACATCCCCAGGCTGACCAGCAGGGTTCCGGGCACGTCCAGGGCCCGGTCCGCGCCCCGGCTCTCCCCGAGCCGCAGGAAGGCCAGTGGCAGCAGGACGAGGCCGACCGGGACGTTCACCCAGAAGATCCACTGCCAGGAGAAGTGCTCGGTCAGCGAGCCGCCGATCAGCGGCCCGGCGGCGACGGCGAGGCCGCTGACGCCCGACCAGACGCCGAAGGCCAGCCCCCGCTTGCCCTCGGGCACGGCGGTGGTGAGCAGGGTGAGGGTGAGCGGCATCATCACCGCGGCCCCGGTGCCCTGGAGGGCACGGGCGGCGATCAGTTCGCCGATGCCCGGGGACAGGGCGGCCGCGGCGGAGCCGGCGGTGAAGACCGCCAGGCCTGCCAGGAAGATCCGGCGCCGGCCGAAGCGGTCGCCGAGGGCGGCGCCGAACATCAGCAGCACCGCGAAGCTCAGGGTGTAGGCGCTGACCGTCCATTCGAGGTCGGACAGCCCGCCGCCGAGCTCCTCGCGGATCGACGGCAGTGCGGTGGTGACCACCAGGTTGTCCAGTGCGGCCATGAAGCCGGCCGCGCTGACGATCACCAGGGTCCAGATCGCTGCTCTGCCCATGGCCGGTTTCTCCGTCATGGCTTCCCCCAGGTTTCTCTAGGCAGTTCAGGTAGTTATTGCTCAATAACTTCTATGGGCCGAAAAGAGGCCGCACGGACGCCACCGTGCGGCCCGTCTACTCAGGCGCCCCGCACCCGTCGAAGCCGGTCCAGATCCGGTGGTCCGGCGGGTAGCCCAGCGCCACCAGCGTGTTGATCAGCATCCCGTACGCGAAGAACTGCGTGGCGTCCTTCATGTCGCCGCCGATCCGGATCCTGACCCGGTCGAACAGGCTCTCCCACAGCCGCCGGGCGGTCTCCCCGATCTCCTCCTCGCCGACCGCCCGGGCCGCGAAGACCGAGACGTAGAGCTGCATCTGCATCATGAGCTGGTCGCGGTCCTCGACCAGGCCCATGTACGCGTCGGACATCGCCTGGGCGGCCTCCTCGCCGGACAGCCCGGCCGAGGCCTCGTCGAAGACCCGCCAGGTCTCCTCCACGCAGCGCTCGGCGGCCGCGGCGAAGATCGCCTGCTTGCCCGGGAACAGCCGGAACAGGTACGGCTGCGAGACGCCCACCCGGCGGGCGATCGCCTCGGTGGAGGTGCCGTGGTACCCGCCCCGGGCGAACTCGGTCAGGGCGGCCCGGACGACGCTCTCGCGCCGCTCCTCCGCACTCATCCGGATGCTCGACTTCGCCACGAGTCCCAAGTTAGTGGCCGATCACTATCCAGGCAAGACCCGCGGCTGCGGCCGGAGATCCGTTCGGTACGGACTCCGGCCGCGGCCGCCGACGCGCGGGAGCGGCTCAGCCGAGCCGGACGACGGCCCGGGACATGCCGAGCACCTTCTGGCCGCCCGTGGTGGCCAGCAGGTCGACCTGCACCTTGCGGTCGTCCAGCTTCTTGGCGACCTTGGCGGAGACCTCGACCACCGCGCCGACCCCGTCGTTCGGCACCGGCACCGGGCGGGTGAAGCGCACGCCGTACTCGACCACCGCGGCCGGGTCGCCGACCCAGTCGGTGACCACCCGGATCGCCTCGGCCATGGTGAACATGCCGTGCGCGATGACGTCCGGCAGGCCGACCTCCAGGGCGAACTTCTCGTTCCAGTGGATCGGGTTGAAGTCGCCCGAGGCGCCCGCGTACCGCACCAGCGTGTCGCGGGTCACCGGGAAGGACCGCGCCGGCAGCTCGGTGCCGACCTCGACCTCGTCGTAGCTGATCGCCATCGCGCTCACTCCCCCGCCTCGTCGGCGGCCCGGGCCACCAGGGTCATGACCGACGTCACAACGTGCCCGCCGGTCCCGTCCGTCACCTCACCGCGCACGGTGAGCACGTCGTTGCCCGCCAGCGACTTGATGTTGTCGATGGTCACCGCGACCGACAGCCGGTCGCCGGCCCGCACCGGGCGGGTGTAGGTGAACTTCTGGTCGCCGTGCACCACCCGGCTGAAGTCCAGGCCCAGCTCCGGGTCCTCGACCACCTGACCGGCCGCACGGTAGGTGATCACGAACGGGAAGGTCGGCGGGGCGATCACGTCGGGGTGGCCCAGCGCCTTCGCCGCCTCCGGATCGGTGTACGCCGGGTTGGCGTCGCCGATCGCGGTCGCGAACTCGCGGATCTTCTCCCGGCCGACCTCGTACGGCTCGGTGGGCGGGTAACTACGCCCGATGAAGGAGGGGTCGAGCGCCATGGCAGCTCCTCGGAACGCGGGTGGATACGAAAAAACTCCGGGCCGCACCCCCTGTGAGGGATGCGGCCCGGAGTCGAAGACCTGGTTTCACACAGGCCCGTCGCCCTGCGAGAGGGTCAGCGGGTCTCGCGGTGCGCGGTGTGCGAGTTGCAGCGGGGGCAGTGCTTCTTCATCTCAAGACGGTCCGGGTCGTTACGCCGGTTCTTCTTGGTGATGTAGTTCCGCTCCTTGCACTCCACGCAGGCCAGCGTGATCTTCGGGCGGACGTCGGTGGCAGCCACGGGAGTGCCTTCCTTGGACAACGAATAAGAACACAACAAGAGTAGCCGACCGGGAGTGCGATCTCCCGACCGACTACGCGGGGTAGCGGTGACCGGACTTGAACCGGTGACACAGCGATTATGAGCCGCTTGCTCTACCAACTGAGCTACACCGCCACAGTGATCCGCAGGCCAGCCGGAGCTGACTGCTTCTCACCCGAGCCCCCATGCGGAATCGAACCGCAGACCTTCTCCTTACCATGGAGACGCTCTACCGACTGAGCTATAGGGGCGAACGAGGAAGAGATTACACGTTCCGCGCCCGGAGGTGAAATCCGTATCCCGCGGCGAAGACCGCAGGTGGGCGAGGGGTACTGGCGGACGATCCGAGGCCCGGCGTTCGATCGGCCCACGAGCCGCACGGCCCGACCCGATACGACTAATGCCCGCCTCCCGGCACCCCGCCCCCCTGGCCCATAGGCTCGACGTTCATTGATCGGGAGGACTGGCCGGCAGTACGGGCCAGCCGTACGGGGCCGACCGCACGGGCCGGCGCGAGAAGGAGCCGGCGATGGACAGCGCAGCCGCCGACGGGCCGCACTCCGGGCCCGGCCCGGCGGCCAACCCGCTCGGGCACGGCCCGGTCCTGCTGCTCACCGGCGCCCGGCTGGCCGACGGACGGGTGGTGGACGTCCGGATCAGCGGCGACCGGATCCAGGCGGTCGGCACCGTCGGCAGCCTCGGCCCGCTGCCCGCCCTGCCCGGCGCGCCCACCGTCACCACCGGCGCCCGGATCGACCTGCGCGGCTACCTGCTCCTCCCGGCCCCCGCCGAGGCGCACGCCCACTACGACGCCGCCTTCTCCGCCGCCCTGCCCACCCCGCCGCCGGAGACCCCGGCCGACCTCACCCGCCGGATCACCGAGGCCGCGCTGACCTCGCTCGGCTACGGCGCCACCGCCCAGCGCACCCACGTCCGGATCGGCGACGTGCACGGGCTGCGCCGGCTGGAGGCGGTGCTCACCGCCCGGCAGGCGCTGCGCGGGCTGGCCGAGCTCCAGGCGGTGGCGATGCCCCGACTGCTCACCGGACGAGCCGGGGCGGACGGCCGGGCGCAGCTGCGCGAGGCGCTCAAGCTGGGTGCCACGGCGGCCGGCGGCTGCCCGGAGCTGGACCCGGACCCGGCCGGGTACGTGCAGCTGGTGCTGGAGGCCGCCCGGGAGGCCGACTGTCCGGTGGACCTGCACACCAGCGCCGCCGATTCGGCCCAACTGGCCCGGATGGCCGGGGCATTGGCGCCGCTTCGGCCGCGGGTGACGCTCGGCCCGTGCGGGGCGCTGGCCCGGGGTGCGTCGACGGTGCTGGCGACCAGCGGGGTCCGGGTGGTCTGCCTTCCGCAGAACGGCTGCTGTGCCGGACTGGAGGGCCGGACGACAGGCCTGCGACCCGGCCTGGTGCGGGAGTTGGCGGCCGCCCGGGTGCCGCTGGCGGCGGGCAGCGGGGCACTGCGCGACCCGTCCAATCCGGTCGGCCGGGCGGATCCGCTGGAGTCGGCCTATCTGCTGGCGGCCGGTGGGGAGTTGGACCCGGAGGCGGCGTACGACGCGGTGGCGAACCAGGCCCGGGCGGCGCTCGGCCTGGCGCCGGTCCGGGTGGACGCCGGGTTCCCGGCGGAGCTGCTGGCGGTGCGCGGGGACAGCCTGGCCGGGGCGCTCGCGGGCGGGCACAGCCGGCTGGTGGTGCACAGCGGCCGGGTGGTCAGCCGGACCAGCGCGGTCCGGGAGTTCGCGGACACGGTGGTGCTGGCGCTGCCCCGGCAGACCGGGGGCGGGGAGGGCTGAGCCGGGCCGGGTCGGTCCGTGGGCGCATGGGGGCGCGCGACACCCCCACCTGCTGGCCGTCCGGGGACGGCGGCCGGAGCGGCCCCGGGCCTCCCCCACACGGAGCCGGGCCCGCCCCTTCGACACCGACGCTACGCCCGCGAAGCACCGCCACCGGGCGGCCTTGACGCCTTCCTGTCACCCACCGTCCGGCTCTTGACGGTTCGTTGACGGAGGGCGCGCCGGCCGCCGGTCACGGCACGTACCGGTACCCGATCCCCGGCTCGGTGATCAGGTGCCGCGGCCGGGCCGGGTCGCGCTCCAGCTTGCGGCGCAGCCCGGCGAAGTAGACCCGCAGGTAGTTGCCGCGCCCCTCCTGGGCCGGGCCCCACACCTCGCGCAGGATCTGCCTCCCGGGCACCAGCCGGCCGGGGTTGGCGAGCAGCAGGGCGAGGATGCGCCACTCGGTCGGGGTGAGCCGGACCGGGCCGTTCGGGCCGTTCACCGCGGTGGCCGCGAGGTCCACGGTGTGGTCGCCGATCACCGGCCGGCCCAGCGGCACGCCGCCCGGCGGCCGGCGCAGCACGGCGCGCAGCCGGGCCAGCAGTTCGTCCATCAGGAACGGCTTGGTGAGGTAGTCGTCGGCGCCCGCGTCCAGGGCGCCCACCTTGTCGGCGGCGTCGGTCCGGCCGGAGAGCACGATGACCGGCACCGCGCTGCGGGTGCGCAGGCCGCGCAGCACGTCCATCCCGTCGAGGTCGGGCAGGCCGAGGTCGAGCAGGACGGCGTCCGGGGCCGAGTGCGCCGCGCGGTCGAGCGCCTCCCCGCCGCTGGCGGCGGTGCGGACGGCGTAGTGCCGGGCGCTGAGGTTGATCCGCAGGGTGCGCAGGAGGGCCGGCTCGTCGTCGACGACCAGGATCTCGCTCATGCGTCCGCCCCTGCCCCCGCCGGCGGCCGGGGGGACCCCCACCGCTCGACGGTCGCTCCGCGGGACGCGCACCTTTCGGTGGTCCGATCGCTCCGTTCACTCATGCGGTGATTCCTCCCCGATTGCTGCGGGCTCGGTGGTGGCGGCGTTCAGGGTGAGCAGCATGGTGGTGCCGCCGCCGGGGGTGTCCTCGACCTCCAGGCTGCCGCCCATCGCCTCGGCGAGGCCGCGGGAGAGCGCGAGGCCGAGGCCGACGCCGGTGGTGTTGTCGGTGTCGCCGAGGCGCTGGAAGGGCAGGAAGACCCGGTCGCGGTCCTCGGGGGCGATGCCGGGCCCGCGGTCGATCACCCGGATCTCGACCTGGTCGGCGTGGTGGCTGGCGGTGACCAGGACGGGCGCGCCGGGGGCGTTGTGCCGCAGCGCGTTGGTGATCACGTTGGCGAGCACCCGCTCCAGCAGCGGCGGGTCGGCGAGCACCGGCGGGGTCGTGTCGAGGTCGAGCGGCTGGACCGGCGCGTACGGGTCGGGGAGGCTGTCGAGTGCCCGGGGCAGGACCTCGTCCAGGTGGGTCCCGGTGAGGTGCAGGGTGAGCGCGCCGGCCTGGAGGCGGCTCATGTCGAGCAGGTTGTCGACCAGCCGGGTGAGCTTGACCAGCGACTCGTCGGCGGTGGCGAGGAGTTCGGCCTGGTCCTCGGGCGAGAACTCGACGTCGGGGCTGCGCAGCGAGCCGACCGAGGCGCGGGCGGCGGCCAACGGGGTGCGCAGGTCGTGGCTGACGGCGGCGAGCAGGGCGGTGCGCATCCGGTCGGCGGCCTTGATCGGCTCGACCTCGGCGGCGACCACGGCCAGCCGGTCGCGCTCCAGCGCGGCGGCGACGTGGGCGGCGAAGGCGGTCAGCACCCGCTGGTCGGCGGCAGGCAGCCGGCGGCCGGTGAGCACCAGGACGGCGTCCGCGCCGACCGGGACCTCGGTGGTCCCGGCCGGCCCCTCGCCGTCGCCCTGGTGGTCGTCCTCGCAGAGCGCGAGCACCTCGCCGTCGGCCCGGGAGAGCAGGGCGACGGCCCGCATGCCGAAGGCCGTCCGGGACTTCTCCAGCAGGGCAGGCAGCGCGTCGGCGCCGCGCAGCACGCTGCCGGCCAGGGTGGAGAGGGTCTCGGCCTCGGCGGTGGCGCGGGCGGCCCGGCTGGTGAGCCGGCCGGCGTGGTCGACCACGGTGGAGACGGTGAGCGCGATGGCGGCGAAGACCACCAGGGCGACGATGTTGTTGGTCTCGCCGATGGTCAGGCTGTGGATCGGCGGGATGAAGTAGTAGTTGAGCAGCACCGAGGCGACGACCGAGGCCAGCAGGGCCGACACGGCGCCGCCGAGCAGGGCGACGACGACCACGCCGAGCTGGAACATCAGCGCGTCGGTGGTCAGGTTGATGCTGTGGTCCGCCTGCGAGAGCAGGGCGGTGAGCAGCCAGGGCAGCACCAGGCCGGCCAGGTAGCCGACGATGGTGCGGCGCCGGGAGTGGCGGCGGCCGAGCGAGGGCAGCCGGCCGCGGCCGGTGAACTCGTGGGTGACCATGTGGACGTCGATGTCCTCGGAGGCGTCCACGGTGGTCTGCCCGGTGCCGGGGCCGGTGAGGAACCGGTTGATCCGGCCGCGGCGGCTGGTGCCGAGCACCAGCTGGGTGGCGTCGTGGGCGCGGGCGAAGGCGAGCAGCGCGGTGGGGACGTCGTCGCCGACGACCACGTGGTAGCTGCCGCCGAGGGCCTCCACCAGCTGCCGCTGCTGGGCGAGCGCGCCGGAGGAGGCGCCGGCCAGGCCGTCGCTGCGGGAGACGTGGACGGCCAGCAGGTCGCCGCCGGCCGTGCGGTCGGCGATCCGGGCGGCGCGGCGGACCAGGGTCTCGCCCTCGGGGCCGCCGGTGAGGGCGACCACGACCCGCTCGCGGGTCTCCCAGACCCGGTCGATGTTGTGGCTGGCCCGGTAGTCGCGCAGGCCCTCGTCCACCCGCCCGGCCACCCAGAGCAGGGCGAGTTCGCGCAGGGCGGTGAGGTTGCCGACCCGGAAGTAGTTGGAGAGCGCGGCGTCCACCTTCTCCGCCCTGTAGACGTTGCCGTGGGCCATCCGGCGGCGCAGTGCCTGCGGGGCCATGTCGACGAGTTCGATCTGGTCGGCCCGGCGGACCACCTCGTCCGGGACGGTCTCGCGCTGCGGGATGCCGGTGATCTTCCGGACGACGTCGTTCAGCGATTCCAGGTGCTGGATGTTGACGGTGGTGATGACGTCGATCCCGGCGGCGAGCAGTTCCTCGACGTCCTGCCAGCGCTTGGCGTGCCGGCCGCCGGGGATGTTGGTGTGCGCCAGCTCGTCCACCAGCACGACGGCCGGGCGGCGGGCGAGCGCGCCGTCGAGGTCCATCTCCTCGAACTCGGCGTCCCGGTAGGAGCGGTGGACCCGCGGCAGGACCTCCAGGCCCTCCAGCATCGCCTCGGTGTGGCGTCTGCCGTGACATTCGATGTACCCGACCACGACATCGACCCCGCGCTCCTGTCTGCGCCGGGCCTCGTCCAGCATCCGGTAGGTCTTGCCGACCCCCGGCGCGGAGCCGAGGTACACCCTCAGCCGGCCTCCGCGGTTGCCGGTGCCGGGGGTGAGGTCGCGGGCCATGGGCACTGCTCTTTCCATCGAGAAGCCGACAGCTTGGATGGTGCGTGTGTGGGTGTGGCGCGACCGGCCCGGTCGCGGGAGACGTGCTCCCGCGACCGGGCCGGCCGGGTCATGCGTGTGCGTGATGTGGTGTCACTTCTGATCGCCTAGAGCCTTGTTGAGCAGGACGACGTTGACGCCCTCGTTGCCGAGGAAGCCGAGCGAGCGGCTCTCGGTGTACTCGTCGACCAGCTTGGTCACCGTCTCCACCGGCAGGTTGCGGTTCCTGGCGACCCGGTCGACCTGCTCCTTGGCGTACGCGACGGAGATGTGCGGGTCGAGGCCGGAGCCGGAGGCGGTCAGCGCGTCGGCCGGGACGCTCGCCGGGTCGACGCCGTCGAACGCGGCGACGGCGGCGCGGCGGTCGTTGACGGCCTTCAGCAGGTCCTCGTTGTCGGGGCCGAGGTTGCTGGCACTGGAGGAGGAGGCGTCGTAGCCGGTCCCGGCCGCGGAGGGGCGGGGCTGGAACCACTTCGGGTCCGGCTGGGCCTCCTCCTTCGGGTCGTCCGGGTTGGCCTTGGGCAGGTTGAAGCTCTGGCCGACCAGGCTGGAGCCGATCTCCTTGCCGTCGGACTCCACCGGCGAGCCGTTCGCCTTGTCGGTGAAGGCGACCTGGGAGATGCCGGTGATCAGCAGCGGGTACGCGACCCCGAGGATCACGGTCAGCACCAGGAGTACCCGCAGGGCCGTGAGGTGGGTCCGCACGACGGCGGGCAGGGGCTTGGACATGGTTTTCTCTCCTTCCCCGCGTCAGTTGAGGCCGGGGATGAACTGGACGATCAGGTCGATCAGCTTGATGCCGACGAACGGCACCACCAGGCCGCCGAAGCCGTAGATCCCGATGTTGCGGCGCAGCAGCGAGCTGGCGTCGGACGGGCGGTAGCGCACGCCGCGCAGGGCGAGCGGGATCAGGCCGATGATGACCAGGGCGTTGAAGATGATCGCCGAGGTGATCGCGGACTGCGGGCTGTGCAGGCCCATGATGTTGAGGTGGCTCAGGCCCGGGTAGACCCCGGCGAACATCGCGGGGATGATCGCGAAGTACTTGGCCACGTCGTTGGCGATCGAGAAGGTGGTCAGCGCGCCGCGGGTGATCAGCAGCTGCTTGCCGATCTCCACGATCTCGATCAGCTTGGTCGGGTTGGAGTCCAGGTCGACCATGTTGCCGGCCTCCTTGGCCGCCATGGTCCCGGTGTTCATCGCGACACCGACGTCGGCCTGGGCGAGCGCGGGGGCGTCGTTGGTGCCGTCGCCGGTCATCGCGACCAGCTTGCCGCCCTCCTGCTCCTTCTTGATCAGGGCCATCTTGTCCTCGGGCGTGGCCTCGGCGAGGAAGTCGTCCACGCCAGCCTCCTCCGCGATCGCCTTGGCGGTCAGCGGGTTGTCGCCCGTGATCATGATGGTCTTGATGCCCATCCGGCGGAGCTCGTCGAAGCGCTCCCGCATGCCCTCCTTGACCACGTCCTTGAGGTGGATGACCCCCAGGACGCGGGCGGGCTCGCTGCCGAGCCTGGTGGCCACCACCAGCGGGGTGCCACCGGCCGCGGAGATGCCGTCGACCAGGGCCGAGACCTCGTTGCCGACCGAACCGCCGTTCCCGGTGACCCAGTTGGTGACCGCGCCGGCGGCTCCCTTGCGGACCTGGTGGACCCCTTCGGCCTCGTCCAGGTCGACACCCGACATCCGGGTCTGGGCGGTGAACGGGACCCAGGTGGCGTGGGTCAGCTCGCCCTGGGCGCGGGCCCGCAGGCCGTACTCGGTCTTGGCCAGGACCACGATCGAGCGGCCCTCCGGGGTCTCGTCCGCGAGGGAGGAGAGCTGCGCCGCGCTGGCCAGCTCGTCGGTGCCCACGCCCGGGGCGGGCAGGAACTCGGCGGCCTGGCGGTTGCCCAGGGTGATGGTGCCGGTCTTGTCGAGCAGCAGGGTGTTGACGTCGCCGGCGGCCTCGACGGCGCGGCCGGACATCGCCAGCACGTTGCGCTGCACCAGGCGGTCCATGCCGGCGATGCCGATCGCGGAGAGCAGCGCGCCGATGGTGGTCGGGATGAGCGCCACGATCAGGGCGACCAGGACGATCATCGACTGCGGGGCGCCCGCGTAGGTGGCCATCGGCTGGAGCGTGACGACCGCGACCAGGAAGACGATGGTCAGCGAGGCCAGCAGGATGTTGAGCGCGATCTCGTTCGGCGTCTTCTGCCGGGCGGCGCCCTCGACCAGGGCGATCATGCGGTCGATGAACGACTTGCCGGGCTCCGAGGCGATCTTCACCACGATCCGGTCGGACAGCACCTTGGTGCCGCCGGTCACCGCGGAGCGGTCGCCGCCGGACTCGCGGATGACGGGCGCGGACTCGCCGGTGATCGCCGACTCGTCGACGCTCGCGACGCCCTCGACCACGTCGCCGTCGCCGGGGATGATCTGCCCGGCCTCGACCACCACGTGGTCGCCGAGCCGCAGCGCGGTGCCGGGCACCTCCTCCTCGGCCCGGGTCGCGGGCCAGTCGGTGAGCCGACGGGCGACGCTCTCGGTCTTGGTCTTGCGCAGGGTGTCGGCCTGGGCCTTGCCGCGGCCCTCGGCGACGGCCTCCGCCAGGTTGGCGAAGACCGTGGTGAGCCAGAGCCAGACGGTGATCGCCCAGGCGAACACGGACGGGCTGGCGATCGCGGAGACCGTGGTGACCACCGAGCCGACCTCGACCACGAACATCACCGGGTTCTTGACCATCACCCGGGGGTCGAGCTTCTTCACCGCGTCCGGCAGGGACGCGACGATCAGTTTCGGGTCGAGCAGGCCGCTCGCCACTCTGTGCGGCTCGGCAGTGGTACCGGCCGGTGCGGGGTTGAGCGTAGGGGTGGACATCAGGAGGACAGACCTTCCGCGATCGGCCCGAGAGCCAGGGCCGGGAAGTAGGTGAGGCCGACGACGATCAGGATCACGCCCGACAGCAGGCCCACGAACAGCGGCTTGTGGGTGGGCAGGGTGCCCGGGGTGGCCGGGACCGGCTGCTGCTGGGCGAGCGAGCCGGCCAGCGCCAGGACGAAGACGATCGGCAGGAGACGGCCGAAGATCATCGCCAGGCCGAGCGCGGTGTCGTACCAGTCGGTGTTGACGGTGATGCCGCCGAAGGCCGAGCCGTTGTTGTTGGCGGCCGAGGTGAAGGCGTACAGCACCTCGGAGAAGCCGTGGGCGCCCGAGTTGAGCATCCCGGCGCGCTCGCCCGGCAGGGCCATCGCCACACCCGTGCCGACCAGCACGATCGTCGGCGTGGTGAGGATGTACAGGGAGGCGAACTTCATCTCCCGGCCGCCGAGCTTCTTGCCCAGGTACTCGGGGGTGCGTCCGACCATCAGGCCGGCCACGAACACCGCGACGACCGCCAGCACCAGCATGCCGTACAGGCCGGAGCCCACACCGCCGGGCGCGATCTCGCCCAGCATCATGTTGAAGACCGTCAGCCCGCCGCCGAACGGCGTGTACGAGTCGTGGAAGGAGTTCACCGCGCCGGTCGAGGTCAGCGTGGTCGACGCGGCGAACAGCGAACTGGCGGCGATGCCGAAGCGCTGCTCCTTGCCCTCCATCGCGGCGCCCGCGGCCTGCAGGGCGCTGCCCTGGTGCTGCGACTCGGCGAAGGTGAGCAGGGCCACCGAGGCGACCCAGAACAGGCCCATCACGGCGACGATCGCGTAGCCCTGGCGGTTGTCCCCCACCATCCGGCCGAAGGTCCGCGGCAGCGCGAACGGGATCAGTAGTATCAGGAAGATCTCGACCAGGTTGGTGAAGCCGGTCGGGTTCTCGAACGGGTGCGCCGAGTTGGCGTTGAAGAAGCCGCCGCCGTTGGTGCCGAGCAGCTTGATGACCTCCTGGGAGGCCACCGGACCGCCCGGGATCTTCTGCACCTCGCCCGCGAGGGTGGTCACCTCGTGGAAGCCGTGGAAGTTCTGGATCACGCCGTTGGCGGCCAGGACCAGGGCGAAGACGACCGAGATCGGCAGCAGCAGGCGCAGGCTGATCCGGGTGAGGTCGACCCAGAAGTTGCCGACCCGGTCCGTCCTGTTACGGGTGAAGCCCCGGATCAGCGCGGCGACGACGGCGATGCCGACGGCCGCGGAGACGAAGTTCTGCACCGCCAGGCCCGCCATCTGCGCCAGGTGGCCCATCGCGGACTCGCCGCCGTAGGACTGCCAGTTGGTGTTGGCGACGAACGAGATCGCGGTGTTCCAGGCCTGGTGGCCCTCCATCTGCGGAACGCCCAGGTTCAGCAGCAGGTAGCCCTGGAGGCGGATCAGGCCGTAGAGGAAGAGGACCGAGACGGCCGAGAAGGCCAGCACCGAACGCAGGTACGCCGGCCAGCGCTGATCGGCGTCGCCGTCGACGCCGATCACCTTGTAGATGCCGCGCTCGACTCTGAGGTGCTTGGCGGAGGTGAGGAGCTTGGCGATGTAATCGCCGAGGGGCCGGTAGCACAGGACCAGCGCGCCGACGAGGGCGAGGACCTGGAGCCAGCCCGCGAGAGTGGATCCCATGTCAGAACTTCTCCGGGAAGATCAGCGCCACGACGAGATAGCCGACGAGCGCGACGGCCACGACCAGACCAGCGATGTTCTCGGCACTCATGCGCCCACCTCGCTGCGCTCGGCGGGCGCTTCGCGCAACACGCCCCTGTTGATGGTTCGCTCGCTGCGCTCGTTCACAGCTTCTCCACCCCCCGCGCGATCAGGGCGATGACGGCGAACACGGCGACCGTGACACCGACGTAGATGAGATCGGACATGGGCTCCACCAGAGTGGTTCGGGAGATGCCGCGACCTGGGCCGAAGGGGCTCGTGCGGCACCGGCGGACGACCGGCAGATGCAGCAAAGCAGCCGTCAGGGGCGCGTTATGGCTCCCTGACGCCCTCCATACGGGTGATAGCGCGACGTTGACGCGACGTTGACGGGCGCTTCATCGGACCGAGACCGTCGTGATCGGGCCGAGATCCGGGGGCGTGCCGGCGACGGGGTCCGGCGGCGGCCCGGCGGCGGCCCGGCGGCGTGCCGGGGAACGGAACGGCCCCGGACGGCAGGTTGCCGTCCGGGGCCGTTCACCCCTGTTCCCGGTCACATCCGCATGCGCAGCCGGCAGACCACCGCGTCGGTGTGCCGCCGCAGGGCGCGGTCGATGACGGCGCCGCGCCGGTTCTGGAGCGCCCGCTGCCACCAGCGGGCCGGCTCCACCTCGGGGATCAGCACGGTCAGCCGGTCGTAGGCGTGCTCCGCCCCCAGCTCGTTGACGAAGTCGGCGATCGGCCGGCCCAGCCGGCGGTGGACGTCCGGGATCTCCACCAGCGGCACGCCCGGCCGCCACAGCTCCCAGTCCCGGCGCAGCGCCTCGGCGGCGGCCGGCTCGTGCACCACGGTCACCGCCATGACCTCGTCGCCGAGCGAGAGCGCCGCCGACAGGCCGTCCCTGGTCAGCCGGGTGATCGCGGTCACCGGGACGACGACCAGGCTGCGCTGCCTGGTCAGCGGGCCGGGCACCCGGCCCAGTTCCAGCCGCTCGCCGATCCGCGCGTAGCTGCGGTGGACCGCCTCGAACAGCACCACCAGCAGCGGCAGCGCCACCACGATGCCCCAGGCACCCTCGGTGAACTTGGTGCCGGTGACGACCACCGCCGCGGCACCGGTGAGCACCGCACCGAAGCCGTTCAGCGCGGCCTTCCACCGCCAGCCGGAGGGCCGGTGCAGCAGCCAGTGCCGGACCATGCCGACCTGGCAGACGGTGAAGCCGACGAACACGCCGATCGAGAACAGCGGCACCAGGCTGTTGACGTCCCCGCCGGAGCCGGCCAGCAGCGCCGCCGACACCGCGGCCAGGAACAGCACGCCGTACCGGTACACCTGGCGGTCGGCGCGCAGCGCGAACAGGTGCGGGAGGTGGTTGTCCCGGGCCAGCAGGTCGAGCAGCACCGGCAGCCCGCCGAAGGAGGTGTTGGCGGCCAGCCCGAGCAGCACCACGGTGGCGAACTGGACGACGTAGAAGCCGAAGCCGTGGCCGAGCGAGGCGTCGGCGAGCTGGGCGAGTACGGTGACGCCCTCGACCGGCTGGAGGTGGAAGCGGCCGATCAGCACGGCCAGCCCGATCAGCATCACGCCGAGCAGGGCGCCGAGCGCCACCTCGGTGTGCTGTGCGCGCCTGATCCGCGGGGTGCGGAAGGAGGGGACGGCGTTGGCCACCGCCTCCACGCCGGTCAGCGCGGAGCAGCCGGCCGCGAAGGCCTTGAGGAGCAGCAGCGCGCCGACGGTGGTGGCGTTCTCGGCGAGCGTCGAGACGTGGCCGGTGGCGGCCGCGGTGCTGGCCGGGCCGTCCCGGAACAGGCCGGCCACGATGATCGCCAGGATGGAGAGCACGAAGACGGCGGTCGGCGCCATGAACCAGCGCGCCGACTCGGCGATCCCGCGCAGGTTCACCGCGGTGACCAGTGCGAGCACGCCCAGGCAGAGCCAGACCCGGTCGTCGTACAGGCCCGGTACGGCCGAGGTGAGCGCGGCGACGCCGGCGGTGACCGAGACGGCGACGTTCAGGACGTAGTCGATGACCAGCGAGGCGGCCGCGGTCAGCGCGGTCCGGCGGCCCAGGTGCGCCTTGGCCACCGCGTAGGAGCCGCCGCCGTCCGGGAAGGCCGCGATCACCTGCCGGTAGGAGGCGACCAGCACCGCCAGCAGCAGGGCGATCGCCGCGGTGACCGGCAGCGTGAAGCCCAGCCCGTACGCCCCGGCGGCGGCCAGCACCAGCACGATCGACTCCGGTCCGTACGCGACCGAGGCCATGGCGTCCAACGAGAGCGCGGCCAGCCCGCCGAGCGCGCTGAGCCGGTGCCGGTCGCCGCCCGTACCGGTATCAGGCGGCTCGGGTTCGGCCGTGAGAGCCGGGATGGTGGTGGCGCTGGGCATCGGACGGGACCTCCGCAGTCGGTAGTTGGTCCGATCCTGCGGTCCACGCGCCCGCCGCCCGGCGGGCCCTACGCGTTCCTGACGCCGCCACGAGCGGCCTTGACACGCCCTTGACGCGGCCGTCACGCCGCGCCGGTCCCGTCCGGTGACTGGTGGCGGGGGTGGGGCGAGCCGTTGTCCCGGCGGTCGCCGGCTGGGAAGACGATCAGCTCTGTCGAAGGACTCCCACCCCCGGACCCCACTCTGCTGCCTGAGGCTGGTAATTGCAAGCAATGTGCAATAAGTGTGCCCGGGGCCCGGCTCCGGAGACGGGACGGCCCGGAGGAAACGAAACAGCCCCCGATCCGCGTTTCCGCAGATCGGGGGCTGTTTCTCTATCCTGTGGCTGGTGCAGGGTTCGAACCTGCGTAGCTTGCGCGACAGATTTACAGTCTGCTCCCTTTGGCCGCTCGGGCAACCAGCCAGGATTTCTTGTTTCCCGGGGCGATCACCCCGTTCGACTTGGTAAACCATACCTGATGCCGGGGGGTGCTCCGCCACTCGGTAGATCACACGATGATCAAGAAACCTCGGGCGACCACTACGGGCGGGGCCCGTGTGGCGCTGGATAGGCTGGGGCTGCGGGCGCCCGGAGGGGCGGGCCGTGCCAGTGCAGCCAGAGCATCAAGGAGACCAACACCCATGGCCGACTCCAGTTTCGACATCGTCTCGAAGGTCGAGTGGCAGGAGGTCGACAACGCGATCAACCAGACCTCCCGCGAGATCGCGACGCGCTTCGACTTCAAGGGCGTCGGCGGCGAGATCAGCCGCTCCGGCGAGAAGATCGAGATGAAGGCGAACGGCGAGGAGCGCGTGCGCGCCATCCTCGACGTCCTCCAGACCAAGTTCATCAAGCGCGGCCTGTCGCTGAAGGCTCTGGACGCCGGCGAGCCGCAGCTGTCCGGCAAGGAGTACAAGATCTTCGCCAACGTCAAGGAGGGCATCACCACGGAGGACGCGAAGAAGGTCGCGAAGATCATCCGTGACGAGGGCCCGAAGGGCGTCAAGGCGCAGGTCCAGGGTGACGAGCTGCGCGTCAGCTCGAAGAGCCGCGACGACCTCCAGGCCGTGCAGGCCCTGCTCAAGGGCAAGGACCTGGACTTCGCGGTCCAGTTCGTGAACTACCGCTAGTACGGGCCCGGGCCTGCGCAAGCGCGGGCTCCGAGCAGCCACGGGCATGACGGGGCGCGGCGCCGAGGACGTCTTCGGCGCCGCGCCCCGTCGTGCTCTTCCCGTCC
>NZ_JAHSQD010000131.1 GCF_020103755.1 Streptomyces sp. LS1784 | reverse complement strand
CGGCCCGGGCGGCACGCGGACTGCCTGCCGACGGCGCGGCACGAGGTGATCGTGGCCCACACGGTGCCGGGCCGCGGCTGGGTGCGCCGGGCCGGGGTGGCGGACCCGGCGGAGCTGCTGGAGCTGGACTTCGCGGCGCTGGGGGCCGGCAACCACACGGGCTTCGGCACGGCGCACGTCGGCGGCCCGGTGGCCCTGGTGTGCACCAACGGGCGGCGGGACCGCTGCTGCGCACTGCTGGGCCGTCCGCTCGCGGCGGAGCTGGCCGCGGCCGGGCACAGCGAGGTGTGGGAGGTCACCCACCTGGGCGGGCACCGTTTCTCCCCCACCATGCTGGTGCTGCCGTACGGCTACGCGTACGGGCGGCTGACGCCGGAGAGCGCCAAGGAGGTGCTGGCGGCGACGGCGGCCGGGCACATGGTGCCGGAGTGGTCGCGGGGCTGCTCGGGCTGGGAGCGTCCGGGCCAGGCGGCCGAGCACGCGGTGCGGCTGGCCACCGGCGAGACCGGGGTGGACGTGCTGACGCTCACCCAGCGGCCGGACGGCGACGGCCGCTGGCTGGTGACGGTGTTGCACCGGGACGGCCGGTCCTGGGAGGTGGACGTGATCGAGACGGTGAGCGAGCCGGCGCGTCCGGAGAGCTGCGGCAAGGCGGCGGGGACACCCTCGCGGATGGACGTGCTGTCGGTCCGGGGCCGGTGAGAAGCGGCCCCGCGCCCGTGGGGGTGGGCGCGGGACCGCTACCCGCAGGACCGCCGCCGTCCAGGACCCGGCCGCCGAGGGCTCAGCCCGCGGCCTTGGCGACGAACTCCGTGGTGTACGTCTTCGACAGGTCGATCGACCCCTCCTTGCCCTTCACGTCCGGGTGGAACGCGGCGAGCACCGAGAGCACCGTCTTCGGCCCGTCGGCCGGCATCACGCCGTCCGTGGTGAACATCGGCAGCGTCGCCTTGATCGCCGCCGCGTACTGCTCGGCGCCGCCCTGCGCGTAGTCGGCGGGCATCTTCGCGGCGATCTCCTCGGGGCTGTGGGTGGACATCCACGTGAGGGTCTTCACGAAGGCGTTGGCGAGCTTCTGGGTGGTGTCCCTGTTCTTCTCCACCCAGTCGGTGTTCATGTACAGCGACGAGGACGGGTACAGCCCGCCGAGCGCCTCGCGCGAACCTTCGGGGGTGCGCATGTCGTACAGGATCTTGCCGAGGCCCTTGTCCAGGATGGCGGCGACGGTCGGGTCCGTGGTCATCCCGGCGTCGATGCTGCCCTGCTGGAGCGCGGCGATGAAGGTCTGGCCGGCACCGACCGCGATCGGGCTGAACTCGCTGACGGCGGTGCCGTTCTTGACCGCGAGGTACTTGGTGAGGAAGTCGGTCGAGGAGCCGATGCTGGTGACGCCGAGCTTCTTCCCCTTGAAGTCGGCACCGGACCTGACGGCGTCGGCCTGCTTGACGGAGACCACCTCGACCTCGCCGGGCGCCTGGGCGAACTGCACCACGGACTCGACCTTCTTGCCCTTGGCCTGGAGGTCGATGGTGTGGTCGTAGAAGCCGACCGCGCCCTGGACGTCCCCGGCGAGCAGGGCGGTGGTGGCGTTGACGCCGGCGGGCTCGGTCATCAGCTCGACGTTGACACCGGCCTCGGCGAAGTAGCCGAGCCGCTGGGTGAGCATCGCGGGCAGGTAGATGACCTTGTCCAGGCCACCGACCATGATCTTGACCTTGGGCCCGTCGACCTGCTGCCCGGCAGGGGCGGCGACCGCGCCGTGGCCGGCGGTGGCGGCGTCGTTGGCGCAGGCGGAGAGCGGGAGGAGCAGGACGGCGGCGAGGGCGGCGGCAGCGGATCTGCGCATGGGTGGTGCCTCTCTCTTCTTACGGCAGGGGGGAGTCGGCGGCTCTGACGGCGGCGCCGGGGTCAGCGCCCGTCGCCCGCGTCGGCGGGCTTCCAGCGGAACAGCTTCTTCTCGGCGAAGGTCAGCAGCCCCTCGGTGAGCAGTGCGACGACGGCGAGGATGGTCATGGCCGCGTACACGCCGGCCGCGTTGAAGGTGCCCTGGGCGGCCGCGACGAGCAGGCCGAGTCCCTTGGTGGCGCCGATGTACTCGCCGACGATGGCGCCGATCAGCGCGAAGCCGAAGCTGACGTGCAGGCTGGTGAAGATCCAGGTGGTGGCGGCGGGGATGACCACCTGGAGGGTGACCTTGCGGTTGTCGGCGCCCAGGATGCGGGCGTTGGCGACGAGGTTGCGGTCCACCTCGCGGGCGCCCTGGAAGGCGTTGAAGAACACCGGGAAGAACACCAGCACCACCGCGGAGGCGACCTTGGAGGCCGGTCCCAGACCGAACCAGATCAGGAAGATCGGCGCGAGCACGATCCGCGGGATGGCGTTGAGCACCTTGATGTACGGCCCGAACACGTCGGCCAGGAAGCGGATCCGGCCGAGCGCGATGCCCAGCAGCACACCGCCGATGACGCCGATCACCCAGCCGGTGAGGGCCTCGTAGAGGGTGTAGCCGATCTGTTCGCCGAGCGAGCCCTGCGCGGTGCCGTGGGTGATCCACTGCCAGATCTGGTCCCAGATCCTGGACGGCTGGGAGAAGTTGAACGGGTCGATGACGTCCGTACGGGCGCAGACCTCCCACAGCCCGAGGAAGGCGAGCAGCACCGCGACCCGGGCGCCGTAGACACCCAACCTCCGGTTGCGGGCGGCCCGTTCGCGCGCCTCGGTTCTCGTCGTGACGGCCGGGGGCTTCCCGGCGACGCCCGGCGCGGACTCGGGCACGGACGCGGACGTGGTCTCAAGCGGCACGACCCGCTCCTCTCTCCCGGGTGATGCGGACCTCTTCGCCGAGCGAGGCCCAGATCTCGCGGTACAGCTCGACGAACCTCGGTTCCAGCCGGACGGCCTCCACGGTGCGCGGGCGCGGCAGGTCGACGGTGAAGACCTCCTTGACGGTGGCCGGTCCGGCCGTCATGACGACGACCCGGTCGGCGAGCGCGATGGCCTCGTCCAGGTCGTGGGTGACGAACACCACCGACGAGCCGGTCCCCGCCCACAGCTCCAGCAGCTGGTCCGACATCAGGGCCCGGGTCTGCACGTCCAGCGCCGAGAACGGCTCGTCCATCAGCAGGATCGCCGGGTCGTTGACGAAGGTCTGGGCGAGCGCGACGCGCTTGCGCATGCCGCCGGACAGCTGGTGCGGGTAGCGGTCCTCGAAGGCGGCCAGGCCTACCCGGCCGAGCCAGTCCCGGGCCCGCTCCCTGGCCTCGGCGGCGGGCACGCCGCGGAAGCGCGGGCCCGCCATCACGTTGGACAGAACGGTGCGCCACGGGAAGACGGCGTCCTGCTGGAAGACGAACCCGACCTTGGGGTCGATCCCGCGCACGGGCTCGCCGTACACCCGGACCTCGCCCTCGCTGGGCTCCTCCAGACCGCTGACCAGGGTCAGCGTGGTGGACTTGCCGCAGCCGGTGGGGCCGACGACGGCGACGAACTCGCCCTGGGCGACGATCAGATCGAGATCGCGGACCGCGGTGTGCAGCGCCCCGGAGGGGGTGCGGAACCGTTTGGTCGCGCCGGTCAGCTCGATCGCCGGGGTGCTCATGCCCCACCTCGCTTCGCTCGGCCGGTGCTTCGCACGAGTGGCACCTCTCGATGCTTCACTCGCCGTGCTCGCTCACGCATTCGATCCTCCAGGGTCCGTGTGGCTGCCCCGGAAAGGTAGGAGCGGGCCCGGCCCCGGCGGGAGCCTTCTTCGCGTAGTGCGACTTCTGCGCATAGGGGGTGTTCTGCTCGTTTTGCTTCCGCTACAACTGCGGGGACGCGGCTGACAGAAACACCCCGGAAACATAGGGTGTCCCGACCCCACCCGCAGGCGCCCCGACCGCCCCGAGGACGCCCGATCCCCCGCAGCCGTCGAGAGGAGGCCCGGATGAAGCTCTCCCGTCGGCCCCGCCGGGTCTTCGCCCAGCTGCTGCTGAGCCAGACCGTCGTCACCGTCGGTGTCACCGCCGTGACCGCCGGGCTGTTCCTGGCCCCGGTCAGCAGCGAGCTGGACCACGACGCGATGCAGCGGGCGCTGTCGATCGCCCATGCCACCGCCGCCGACGAGAGCATCGCCCGGGCCGCCGCCGACCGCGACGTGGTGGCCGCGCAGCGCAACGCCGAGCAGATCCGGCTGGCCACCGGCGCCAGCTTCGTCGTGGTCACCGACCTGGACGGCATCCGGCTCTCGCACACCGACCCGGGCCGGATCGGCCAGCGGGTCAGCACCGACCCGGAGCCCGCGCTCAGCGGCCGCAGCGTCACCGCCATCCAGGAGGGCACCCTGGGCCGCACCGCCCGCGGCAAGGTGCCGCTGCGGATGGCGGACGGCCGGATCGTCGGCGAGGTCTCGGTCGGCATCAGCGACGACTCGATCCGCCGCCGGCTGCTGAAGATGCTCACCGGCATCCTGCTGTGCGCGGGCGCCGGACTGGCCGCCGGGACGCTCGCCACCCTCCTCATGGCCCGCCGCCTCAAGCGCCGCACCCACAACATCGCGCTGGCCGACATCTCGGCGCTGCTGGTGGAACGGGAGGCGATGCTGCACGGCATCCGCGAGGGCATGGTGGCGCTGGACGAGCGCGGCCGGATCCGGCTGGCCAACGACGAGGCCCTGCGGCTGCTCGGCCTGCCCGAGGACTGCACCGGCCGCCCGATCGGCGCGGTGCTGCCGCCGGGCCGGCTGGCGGACGTGCTCGCCGGGCGGATCGCGGGCGCCGACCTGCCCGCCGTACGGGACGACCGGGTGCTGGTGGTGAACCGGATGGCCACGCCCGAGGGCGGCGCGGTGGTGACCCTGCGGGACCGCACCGAGCTGGAGTCACTGGTCCGCGAACTGGACACCACCCGCAGCCTCACCGAGGCGCTGCGGGCCCAGGACCACGAGCACGCCAACCGGATGCACACCCTGCTGGGCCTGCTGGAGCTGGGCCGTCACGAGCACGCGGTCGCGTTCATCTCGGAGCAGTCCGGCTCGCACGCCGTGGTCGCCGCGCGGATCGCCGAGCAGGTGCAGGACCCGCACGTGGCGGCGCTGCTGGCGGGCAAGACCTCGGTGGCGGGCGAGCGCGGGGTCCGGCTGGCGCTGGCCCCGGCGGCGCACCTGCCCGACGCGGTGGTGGACGCCCGGGCGCTGGTGACGGTGCTCGGCAACCTGATCGACAACGCGGTGGACGCGCTGGCCGCGGGCGGCGGGGGCCGGGTGGAGGTGAGCCTGGCGGCGGCCGGCCCGACCCTGCTGCTGCAGGTCGCGGACAGCGGCCCGGGCGTGCCGGAGGACCTGCGCGAACAGGTCTTCGAAGAGGGGTGGACCAGCAAGGACGCGCCCGCGCACCGTCCGCGCGGGCTGGGGCTGGCGATGGTGCGGCGGCTGGTCGAGCGGACCGGCGGCCGGATCGTGCTCGACACGGGGCCGCTCGGCGGCGCCCGGTTCACCGTCGAGCTGCCCGAGGCCCTGCTCACCACTCAGCTCGCGGAGGCGTGATGATCGACGTACTCGTGGTGGACGACGACTTCCGGGTCGCGGACGTGCACGCCGCGTACGTGGCCAAGGTCCCGGGCTTCCGGGTGACCGGCACCGCGCACTCGGCCGGGGAGGCGCTGGCCGCCCTGGAGCGCCGACCGGTGGACCTGCTGCTGCTCGACCACCATCTGCCCGACGAGACCGGCCTGGCCCTGGTGCGCCGGCTGCGGGAACGCCAGGTGGCCTGCGACGTGATGATGGTGACGGCCGCCCGGGACGTTTCGACGGTGCACGCCGCGATGCAGCACGGCGCGCTCCAGTACCTGGTCAAGCCGTTCACCTTCGCCGGGCTGCGGGAGAAGCTGGTGGCGTACGCACAGCTGCGGCACGCGCTCGCCGCCCCGGCCCGGGAGGCCGGCCAGGACGAGGTGGACCGGCTGTTCGCGACCCTCCGCAGCGCCGCCGCCCCGGCCGGGGCGCTCCCCAAGGGCCACTCCGCGCCCACCACCGACCTGGTGATGGGCGTGTTGCGCCGGGCCGGCCGGCCGCTGTCCGCCCAGGAGGTCGCCGACGCCACCGGGCTGAGCCGCTCCACCGCGCAGCGCTACCTCAAGCAGCTGGAACGGGACAGCCGGCTGCGGCTGACCCTGCGGTACGGCGACACCGGCCGCCCCGAGCACCGCTACGGACTGTCGGCCAGGGCGTAGCCGCGCGCCGCCGGCCAGTGGCCGGACATGGGGGAACCCCGGCGGCCCCAGGCCCGCCGGGGTTCCCCGGGCGCGACGGCTCAGGCCGCGCCCGCACCGGTGAGGGAACGCACCTCCAGCTCGGCGAACCGGTCCGGATCGGTCGGCTCGGCCGAGGTGACCGTCCCGACCCAGCCCGCCAGGAAGCCGAGCGGGATGGAGACGATGCCCGGGTTCTCCAGCGGGAACCAGTGGAAGTCGAGGCCGGGGAAGAGCGCCTCGGCGGAGCCGGACACCACCGGAGAGAAGAACACCAGCACGATCGCCGGGATCAGCCCGCCGTACACCGCCCAGACCGCGCCACGGACGGTGAACCGCGACCAGAACAGGCTGTACAGCAGCACCGGCAGGTTGGAGGAGGCGGCGACGGCGAAGGCCAGGCCGACCAGGAAGGCGACGTTCAGGTGCTGGGCGAAGAGGCTGATCACGATCGCCGTCGCCCCGATCCCGGCGGCGGCGATCCGGGCGACCACCACCTCCTGCTGCTCGCTGACCTCGGACGTCGACTCCTCCGACCGGGAGGCCGGGACGGCCTCGCCCCGACGGCGCCGACCGCGGCCCTGCTTCGTCTGCACCTGCCCCGGCCGGGCGCGCCAGGCGCCGGCCCAGATGTCGTGGGCGAAGGCCGCCGAGGAGGCCAGGGTCAGCCCGGCGACCACGGCGAGGATGGTCGCGAAGGCGATCGCCGAGATCAGTGCGAACAGCACCACCCCGCCGGTGCTGCCGTTGCCGCCGCCGAGCATCAGGGCGAGCAGCGGAACGGCGGTGTTCCCGGCCGAGTTGGCGTGCCGCACCTCGGCCGAGCCGATCAGCGCGGTGGCGCCGAGGCCGAGCACGATGGCCATCAGGTAGAAGCTGCCGACCAGGCCGATCGCCCACATCGTGGAGCGGCGGGCGGCCCGCGCGGTGGGCACGGTGTAGAAGCGGGACAGGATGTGCGGCAGGCCCGCGGTGCCGAGCACCAGGCCGAGGCCGAGGCTGACGAAGTCCAGCCGGCTGGTGATGCTGCCGCCGTACTTGAGCCCGGGCTCCAGGTAGCGGTGCCCGGCGCCGCTGTGCTGGGCGGCCTGGCGCATCAGCTCGCCGAGGTCCCCGTGGAAGCGGACCACCAGCAGCACGGTGAGCAGCACCGAACCGCCGGTCAGCAGGAAGGCCTTGATGATCTGGATCCAGGTGGTGGCCCGCATCCCGCCGATGGTGACGTAGACGATCATCAGGGCGCCGACCGCGATGATGGTCCAGGTGCGGGCGTGCGGGCTGCCGGTGCCGAGCAGCAGGGCGACCAGCGAACCGGCGCCGACCATCTGGGCGACCAGGTAGAGCAGGGTGACCACGACGCTGGCGCCGCCGGCCGCGGCGCGCACCTTGCGGCGGCGCAGCCGCAGCGCGAGCACGTCGGCGAGGGTGTACCGGCCGGCGTTGCGGACGAGTTCGGCGACCAGCATCAGCACCACCAGCCAGGCGACCAGGAAGCCGATGCTGTAGAGCACGCCGTCGTATCCGTACAGCGCGATCAGCCCGGCGACACCCAGGAAGGAGGCGGCGGAGAGGTAGTCACCGGAGAGCGCGAAGCCGTTCTGCAGCGGGGTGAAGTCGCGGCCGCCGGCGAAGAAGTCCTCGGCGGCGTTGCCCTGGCGGCCGACCCAGAGGGTGACCCCGAGGGTGACCAGGACGACGACGGCGAACAGCGCGATGGCGAGCGAGTGGTGGTCGCCGGCGGGGGCGACGGGCGGCGGGGTGGCGGTCGTCCCCACGGTCTGCACCGCGGCCTTCGCCACGTCGGTGGGCAGGGTGAGCATCAAGGTTGTCATCGCAGTTGGTCCTGGGTGTCCCAGCGCAGACCCAGGGCGGCGCGGTCGCGCTTGGTCCGGGAGTTGCGGGCGTAGAGCCAGGTGAGCAGGAAGGTCGAGGCGAACTGCAGCAGCCCCAGCAGCCAGGCCACGTTGAGCGGACCGGCCACCGTCCTGCGCATCAGGTCGGGGGCACCGGCCTGGGCGGCGACGAACAGCAGGTACCAGGCGAGGAAGGCGCCGGTGATCGGGAAGACGAATGTCCGGTAGCTGCGGCGGATCTGACGGAACGTCGCGCTCGCCTGGACCGCCCGGTAGACCTCGGTGCGGTCGGCGACCGGCTCCTCGTCCAGTGGCGCGCCTGGTGCGGCCGGGGCCTCGGGGTCGGCTGGGGTGGTCTGGGCGAACGGCTCGACGGCGGCCCCGTGGACCGGTTCGCCGACGGCCACTGGCCCGACGACGGCCTCTGTCGGCCGGTCCGTACGGGCGTGGTCCGTACGGACGGGGCCCGACTGCGCCGGTACCGCCGTTCGGCGGTGCGCAGCCGATGGCTCGGCGGACTCAACGGGGATGCCGGCGGCCGGAGCGGCCCACCAGTCGAATTGCTGTCCCGGACCGGGACTGCTCGTCTGCTGCTGTGGCACTGCTGCTCCTGGACGGCCGGATGTTCTGACCCGAACCATGATGGCGGCCCCAGGACAGCCCCCCTGACCATCGCAGATACGTTCACTCGATGAGGTGATCGATCATCCGACAGACACTCATCGGACTACTGCTGCGTCCCAGTGATTCCGTATCGGAAGGCGTACGCGACCGCCTGCGCCCGGTCCCGCACCGCGGTCTTGGCGAACAGATTGTTGATGTGGGTCTTCACGGTGGCCTGGCTGACGAACAGCCGCTGGGCGATCTCGGCGTTGGACAGCCCCTCGGCGATCAGCGCCAGCACCTCGGCCTCCCGGGCGGTCAGCCCGTCGGGCAGCTCCCCCGGCCGGGCGGCGGGCCGATCGGCGGCCGGTCCAGAGCGGCCGTTCTGCTCCGAAAGCCTTTCCAGCAAGCGGAGTTGGACCTGCGGGGAGAGCCCGGCGGCGCCCGAGCGGACGTCCGCGACGGCCCTGGCGATCTCCTCGGCGCCGGCGTCCTTGGTGAGGTAGCCGCGCGCGCCGGCCTGGAGCGCCGGGAACAGCGAGTCGTCGTCGGCGTAGGTGGTGAGCACCACGACCTCGGTCTCCGGGTGCGCCGCACGGATCCGCCTGGTCGCCTCGACGCCGTCGCAACGCGGCATCCGCAGATCCATCAGCACCACGTCCGGGTGATGACGCTCCACCAGGGCGACGGCCTCCTCCCCGTCCCCCGCCGCACCGACCACCTCGATGCCGGGCAGCAGCCCCAGCAGCATCACGATGCCCTCGCGCACCACCGTCTGGTCGTCCGCGACCAGCACCCTGGTCACCTCCGGACCGCTCATGCGCCCACCTCGCTGCGCTCGAAAGCCGCTTCGCGAAACGCACACCCTCCGATGATGACCTCGCCGCGCTCACTCATGCCGGCACCCGCAGCAGCACGCGCCACCCTCCGTCCTCCGGGCCCGCCACCAGCGTGCCGCCGAGCAGTTCCGCACGTTCGCGCATTCCCAGCAGACCGTACCCGCTGCCGCTGGCGGCCAGTGCCCCCGGCGCCAGCTCACCTGCGGATCGGCCGCGCGGCGGCCGGGTGTTGCGCACCTCCAGCTCCACCGCTCCGTCCAGGTAACGCAGCTCGACGGAGCAGCGGGCGCCGGCCGCGTGCTTGCGGACGTTGGTCACCGCCTCCTGCGCGGTGCGCCGTACCGCGAGGGCGGCCTCGGCGGCGAGCGGCCGGGGTGTTCCGACGACGGTGAGGGCGGCCCGCTCCCGCCCGGTCAGCTCGACCAGGAACTCCCCGACCGGGGTGAGCTCCCCGCGCAGCGCGGACAGCGCCTGCCGGGTCTCGGCCAGCCCGTCCTGCGCCATCCGCCGAGCGGCGACGACCCGTTCACGGATCTGCTCGCGGTCCGTCCCTGCGTCCAGCATCAGCCGGGCCGCCTCCAGGTGGACGAGCTGCGCGGAGAGGCTGTGGGCGAGCACGTCGTGGATCTCCCGGGCGATCCTGGCCCGTTCGGCGAGCGCGGCGCTCTCCGCCTCGGCGGCCCGGGCCGCCCGTTCCTGGGCGAGCAGCCGGCGGGAGGTGGCGCGTGCCTCGACGTCCAGCCGCAGCAGGTAGCCGAGCAGGGTGATCCCGCCGACGGTGGCCGCGATGCTGAGCCAGCTCGACGTGGTGACCGCCGCGTACGAGGCCAGCGCGGCCGCCGCCGTGATCAGCCCGGGCGCGAGCGGCATCCGGACCAGGGCCATCACCGCCAGGCCGTACCAGAGCACGTCGGCGAGCAGGGTCGCCTGGCCCGTGTCGGCCAGCCAGGCGGCGCCGAGCACCGCGCAGGCCAGCAGGTACGCGGGCAGCGGGCGCTGCTCCCGGGTGGCGCGCAGAAAGGCCGCGCAGAGCCCGACGGCGGCGGCCAGTCCGGCCGCGGCGGCCACCGCCGCCCAGCCGGCGAACCTGCCGGCGGCGAGGGTCCCCCAGACGACGGTGACCAGCAGCACGGTCCGGCCGAGCAGGGTGAGGACCCGCCGCGGCCGGCTCTCGGCCTCGCGGTCCATCCCCTCGCGGGACGGCCAGCGGGTCCAGTACCACCCGGCCACGGGTGCCTCCTCGGTGCTCACAGCGGTGGGTCAGGGCGGTGGGTCGGGGCGGTACGGCGGCGGATCCGTGCAGGTCAGTGCAGTACGGCGGTGGGCGGCGCGGGCTCCAGCCTCCCGGCCCTCCAGTTCACCACGAGCGAGCGGACCAGCAGCAGGACCGCCATGCCGAGCATCAGGGAGCTGCCGGACTGGTGGACGTGCAGCGCCGTGCCGATCCCGTACAGGCCGAGCCGGACGGCGATCATCCCGATCCAGGCGGCCACCGTGGCCTTGGTCCCCCTGGCCATGACCGAGCCGTCCGGGGACCGCCAGAGCCGTACCGTCCAGCCCCAGACCGAGCCCATCCCGAGCACCGCGACCAGCCCGGCGGCCAGCAGGACCGTCGACAGCACGGTGTGCTGACGGTCGATGATCTGCGGGTCCCGCAGCGCGAGCGCGCCCAGGACCAGCGGCAGCAGCCAGAAGCGGCGCTCGGTGTCCAGGCGCTGGGCCCGCATCTGGCGCTGGACCACCAGGACCACCACAACGGCGATCACGAGCAGGTTGGCGAGGGCGGTCATCGGACTTCTCCGTCCCGACGAGAGGCGTGTTGCTGACCTCTCCGACGCTACGGACGCACCGCTTCCCGCTGATCGGAGCCGGGGTGGACCTCGGGTGGAACGGAAACGCCGCGTCCTCCACCCGTGGGTGGAGGACGCGGCGAACGGGAGTGCGTCAGGCGTCGATGCGCGAGCGGTCCAGGGTGGCCGCCGAGTCGACGATGAACTCCTTGCGCGGGGCGACGTCGTTGCCCATCAGCAGGTCGAAGATCTTCTCGGCCTGCTCCAGGTCGCCCAGGTTGATCCGGCGCAGCGTGCGGTGGCGCGGGTCCATGGTGGTCTCGGCCAGCTGGTCGGCGTCCATCTCGCCCAGACCCTTGTAGCGCTGCACCGGCTCCTTCCAGCGCATGTTCTTGCGCTGGAACTCCAGCAGGGTGGAGCGCAGTTCGGCGTCGGAGTAGGTGTAGTGGTACTTCTCCTGGCCGCGCTTGGGGTTGGTGAGCTCGATCCGGTGCAGCGGCGGCACGGCGGCGAAGACCCGGCCCTGCTCGACCATCGGCCGCATGTAGCGGTGGAAGAGGGTGAGCAGCAGGGTGCGGATGTGCGAGCCGTCGACGTCGGCGTCGGCCATGAAGATGACCCGGCCGTAGCGGGCCTGGTCGATGTCGAAGGTGCGGCCGGAGCCGGCCCCTATCACCTGGATGATCGCGGCGCACTCGGCGTTCTTGAGCATGTCGCTCACCGAGGCCTTCTGCACGTTCAGGATCTTGCCGCGGATCGGCAGCAGTGCCTGGAACTCGGAGTTGCGGGCGAGCTTGGCGGTGCCGAGCGCGGAGTCGCCCTCGACGATGAACAGTTCGCTGCGGTCGACGTCGTCACTGCGGCAGTCGGCCAGCTTGGCGGGCAGCGAGCTGGTCTCCAGCGCGGTCTTGCGGCGCTGGGCCTCCTTGTGCTGCCGGGCGGCGACCCGGGTGCGGGCGGCCGCGACGACCTTCTCCAACACGGCCCGGGCCTGGAGCTTCTGGTCCTTCTTGGCCGAGGTGAGGAAGGCCTTGAGCTCCTTCGCGACGACGGCGGCGACGATCCGGTTGGCCGCCGAGGTGCCGAGCACCTCCTTGGTCTGACCCTCGAACTGCGGCTCGGCGAGCCGGACGGTGACCACCGCGGTGAGGCCCTCGGTGGCGTCGTCCTTGGTGATGTCGTCCTCGGCGACGCGCAGCAGCTTGCTCGCCCGCAGCGCCTCGTTGACCGTCTTGGCCAGCGAGCGCTCGAAGCCGGTGACGTGGGTGCCTCCCTTGGGGGTGGCGATGATGTTGACGAAGGAGCGCAGGGTGGTGTCGTAGCCGGTGCCCCAGCGCAGCGCGATGTCCACGCCGAGGTGGCGGGTGACCTCGGTGGGGGTCATGTGGCCGAGGTCGTCCAGGACCGGCACGGTCTCCTTGAAGGTGCCCTCGCCATGCAGCCGCAGCACGTCGCAGACCGGCTTGTCGGGGGCCAGGAACTCGCAGAACTCGGCGATGCCGCCGTCGTAGTGGAAGACCGACTCCTCGACCTGCTCGCTCTCGGTGAGACGCTCGTCACGCACCACGATGGTCAGGCCGGGGACCAGGAAGGCGGTCTGCCGGGCGCGGCTGTGCAGCGTCTCCAGGGAGAGCTTGGCGTCCTTGAGGAAGATCTGCCGGTCGGCCCAGTAGCGGATGCGGGTGCCGGTGCGGGTCTTCGGCACCTTGCGGGCCCTGGTCAGGCCGTTGCCCGGCTCGAAGGGCGCGTCCGGGCTGGTCTCGGTGAAGATGCCGGGGGTGCCGCGGCGGAAACTGATCGCGTGGGTGTGCCCGCCGCGGTCGACCTCGACGTCGAGGCGGGCGGAGAGCGCGTTGACGACCGAGGCGCCGACGCCGTGCAGACCGCCGGAGGCCGCGTAGGAGCCGCCGCCGAACTTGCCGCCCGCGTGCAGCTTGGTCATCACGACCTCGACGCCGGACAGCCCGGTCTTGGGCTCGACGTCGACCGGGATGCCGCGCCCGTTGTCCCGGACCTCGACCGAGGAGTCGGGGTGCAGCAGGACCTCGATGCGGTCGCAGTAACCGCCCAGCGCCTCGTCGACGGAGTTGTCGATGATCTCCCAGAGGCAGTGCATCAGACCGCGGCTGTCGGTCGAGCCGATGTACATGCCGGGGCGCTTGCGGACCGCCTCCAGGCCCTCCAGGACGAGCAGGTGCCGCGCGGTGTAGTTGGAACCGTCGTCGCCGGCCAGCAGCGCGGACGGCACGGTCGTTTCGGCACTCACGCGGCACTCTCCTCGGTGAAGTTCTGTCTCATCGGTCACATCCGGACGCATCCGGACCAAACGCCAGTGCAGCACGCCGCACCGACATCCGTCGCCCTGCGTGCCCGAGCACCTGCGCGGGGTGCACAGCACGACGGGCCGGCCCCGCGCAGCTTGTACGCGCTGCGCGAACAAGCACCGCACGCGGGTACGGGCCCGGGGGCGCCATCTCCTCCCGGTACCACCGGTCCTGGCGGATCGTGGGGCCCGGCACAGGCTCCGGAACTGCCGTTATGCAGGCTACCGGGGCCCGGGACGGGGCTTATGCTCCAACCCGGCAGAGGATTATGCTACGCGGACCTCGCACCCGATCCCGATCGGGCGTTCGAGCGATGGGCGGATCCCGGGATTCGGCACGCATGAACCACCGACGCCCGGGGCACGTCCTCATCAACACAGCAGAATCCTCAGAGAAGAAAAGCCACGAGCGGGAACGTTTTCGGCCTGGTTGGATGTTGACCCTGGTACGACAGCTCGTCGAGCTAGAGAAGAGGCGACGTGACTACTGTTCTGACCCCTGCGAGCCCGCTCACCGCGGCTGACCGCTGCGACCGCTGCGGCGCCCAGGCCTACCTGCGCGTCGTACTCGCCAGCGGCGGAGAGCTGCTCTTCTGCGCCCACCACGGCCGGAAGTTCGAGCCCGAGCTCAAGAAGATCGCCGTGGAGATACAGGACGAGAGCGGCCGTCTCACCACGACTACGGCCACGGCCGCCGACGACGAGCGCTGATCCCGGGCGCCAAAACCAGCAGTCGGCGTCGAGCTGTGTCCGGCCGTGCACCGTGCGCGACCGGTGAGCCGGGCGACCGACCCCTTCGGGGTCCGGTCGCCCGGCTCTGCTGTACCCCCGGTCACCCTCTCGGCCCGGGCCCGGCCGACGCGTCCGACGCGACGTCAGAACCCGGTGTCAGAACCCGGCGTCAGAACGTGACCAGCTGCTCACCCACCGCGATGTCCGAAGCGCCGGGCACACCGCGTCCGCCGGCGTTCACAGCACCGAGCGCACCGCGTCCGCGACCGAGGACACCCTGGTGTAGACCCCGGGGTGGGCCCCGTCGGCACAGCCCGTCCCCCAGGACACCAGACCGACCAGCCGGCCCCCGACGGTCATCGGGCCGCCGCTGTCGCCCTGGCAGGCGTCCTTGCCGCCCCTCTCCTCGCCCGCGCAGACCATGCCCCGGGCGTCGAACTTGCCGTCCCGCCCGCCCGGATAGGCCTGCGCACAGGTCCGGTCCGGCACGATCGGTACGGCCACCCCGCGCAGCGCGGGCGAGTAGTCGCCCCGCCCGGTGGTGTCGCCCCAGCCGAACACCTGCGTCGTGGTCCCGGCCGCGTACGGCGCGGTCTCGCCCTGGCCGACCAGCTCGACCACCGGCCGGGTGCCCTGGGACTCGGCGAGGGTGAGCACCGCGACGTCGTTCATGTTGGCGGCGAAGGAGTAGTCGGGGTGGATCCAGACCGACCGCACCGCCACCTCGCGCCCGGCCGTGCCGCGCATGTCGTCCCGGCCGACGATCACCCTGAGACCCGGCCGGTCCACCCGGCCCTTGGCCTCGTCGTAGAAGCAGTGCGCGGCCGTCACCACCTTGGTCGGGGTGACCAGCGCACCGCCGCAGAACTGGCCTGAACGGGCGCCGCCGAACTGCTGGCGACTGGACAGCGCCACGATCCACGGGTGGTCCGCGGTGCTCACCGCGGTGCCGCCGACCACCCGGCGCTGCGCCTCGGCCGGCGCCGCGGTGCCGAGGGCGACCAGTGGGACGGGCACGGCGGCGAGCAGTGCCAGCACGGCGGCCCTGCGGCGGCGGCCCACCCGGACGGCGGCCGGATCGGCCGGGTCGGCGAGGTCTGCCGGGAACGGGGCGGTCGTCGGCAGGTCAGTGCGGTCCGGCTCGGTCGGCACCGTGACTCCAGGAGGCTCGGAAGCAGGCAACCGGCACAGCGTAGGTGACCGGCTACACGATGCGACCGCTTCCCGCCGCGCCGCCACCCGGACGAGGGACAACCACCACCCGGACGCTGACGCGCCCGGGCCCGGACAGCCACGAAGGCCCGGAGCCGTGCGGCTCCGGGCCTTCGCGTGGAACGACTGCCGTCGATCAGTCCAGGTAGTCGCGCAGCACCTGGGAGCGCGACGGGTGGCGCAGCTTCGACATGGTCTTCGACTCGATCTGGCGGATGCGCTCACGGGTGACCCCGTACACCTTGCCGATCTCGTCCAGCGTCTTCGGCTGGCCGTCGGTCAGGCCGAAACGCATCGAGACCACGCCCGCCTCGCGCTCGGACAGGGTGTCCAGAACCGAGTGGAGCTGCTCCTGGAGCAGGGTGAAGGAGACCGCGTCGGCCGGGACGACCGCCTCGGAGTCCTCGATGAGGTCACCGAACTCGCTGTCGCCGTCCTCGCCCAGCGGGGTGTGCAGCGAGATCGGCTCGCGGCCGTACTTCTGGACCTCGATGACCTTCTCGGGGGTCATGTCGAGTTCCTTGGCCAGCTCCTCCGGGGTGGGCTCGCGGCCCAGGTCCTGGAGCATCTGGCGCTGGACGCGGGCCAGCTTGTTGATGACCTCGACCATGTGCACCGGGATGCGGATGGTGCGGGCCTGGTCGGCCATGGCGCGGGTGATCGCCTGACGGATCCACCAGGTGGCGTAGGTCGAGAACTTGTAGCCCTTGGTGTAGTCGAACTTCTCGACCGCACGGATCAGACCGAGGTTGCCCTCCTGGATCAGGTCCAGGAAGAGCATGCCGCGACCGGTGTAGCGCTTGGCCAGCGAGACCACCAGACGGAGGTTGGCCTCCAGCAGGTGGTTCTTGGCCCGGCGGCCGTCCTCGGCGATGATCTCCAGCTCGCGCTTGAGCTTCGGGGCGAGCTTGTCGGCGGCCGAGAGCTTGTCCTCGGCGAACAGGCCGGCCTCGATGCGCTTGGCGAGCTCGACCTCCTGCTCGGCGTTGAGCAGCGGGACCTTGCCGATCTGCTTCAGGTAGTCCTTGACCGGGTCGGCGGTGGCACCGGCGACGGCGACCTGCTGGGCCGGCGCGTCGTCCTCGTCGTCGTCGGAGAGGACGAAGCCCTCCGACTCCTCCTCCGGGCCGGTGCCCTCGGCCTCGGCCTTGTCGCCGGGCAGCGCGACGTCCTCGAGCAGCTCCTCCTCGCCGAGCAGCTCCTCGTCGCCCTTGGCGGTCTTGCCTGCGGCGGTCTTCTTGGCGGCGGCCTTCTTGGCCGGCGCTGCGGTCTTCTTGGCCGCGGCCTTCTTGGCCGGGGCAGCCTTCTTCGCGGGAGCCGCCTTCACCTCGGAGAGGACGGTGGTCGCCTCCGAGGAGGTGATCTCGGCGGAGACGGTGGGGGCCGGGGCCGCAGCGGCCGCGACGGCCGGGGCCGCGACGGGGGCGCCGGGGGCGATCCGCACCGGCGGCTTGGTCGGGGCCG
>NZ_JAHSQD010000130.1 GCF_020103755.1 Streptomyces sp. LS1784 | reverse complement strand
TAGTGTTTCGGTGGTCATAGCGTGAGGGAAACGCCCGGTTACATTCCGAACCCGGAAGCTAAGCCTTACAGCGCCGATGGTACTGCAGGGGGGACCCTGTGGGAGAGTAGGACGCCGCCGAACAATTCTTCAGAAAGAACCCCCATCCGGGACCCGGATGGGGGTTCTTCGCGTTTACCGGTCGGTTGTGGAGTCGAGCATGAGTCTCTATTCCACCGCTACATCACCCGATTACGGGACAGGCCTGCCATGAGGTGCCGACCGGGTCGGGGCGTCACGCCGGGACGGTGAGCAGCCTCTGGCCGTTGCCGGCGTAGATGTCGAAGTGACTGATCATTCCTGGGGACATGGGTACGGTCCCGGAAATCTTGGCGCCGCCTGGGTACTCGCCGGCCTGCCAGGTGGCGGCGGTCGCTGTGGTGCCCGTGATCCCGACCGCTTGCAGGCTGCATGTGACCCCGGCGGGCGCTCCCTTCGCCGAGACCTGCAGGGCGCTGCCCCAGGCAGCGGGCGAGACCTCAACCGAGGCGGACACGCCGGTGGTGGGGTCGGTTCCGGAGAAAGTGCGGACCGGGGCCGGTGACGTCGGTGCGGGCTGTGCCACCTGGCTGCTCGTGGACGCGACGGTAGCCAGCCACGTACCGCCCGACGCTGCCGCAGCGATGAGCGTCGCGGCGGCTGCGACCCCGACCAGTTGCCTCCGCACGGCGGTGCGACGTCGGAACGCGGCCTGCTGGAGCAGCCGGTCGAGCCGGCTCGGCTCGGTTCGCTGCGGTACGCCCGGCGCGGCAGCGGCCGCAGGCTCCGGCTGCGCTCGCTCGCGTGCGGCGGCCCGCTGTACCAACCGGTCGGCCAGTTCCTCGCTGGGCACGGGCAGTGCCTCGCCTGCGGCCTCGGCCTCGCTGACCCTCGCGAGTAGCGAGGGCAGTCCCGCCAGTTCGGCATGCTCGGCCTGGCACTCGGCGCATTCTGTGAGGTGGGCGCGGACCTGTTCCGTCTCTGCCGGGGACAGCGTTCCCAGCACGTATCCGCCCAGGGACCACCGGATGGCGTCATGGTCGCCGTTCATGGTCCGCACCTCCTCCACGACGCTGTCACGGCTCGATGCCTCGTTCCTGCAGCGCCAGCCGCAGCGCCTTCAAGGCGTAGTACGTGCGCGACTTCACGGTGCCCACCGGAATGCCGAGCACCTCCGCGGCCTCGACCATCGTCCGGCCTCTGTAGTACGTCTCCAGAAGCACGGCCCGGTGTTCCGGGGAGAGGGTCCGGATGGCCTCGGCCACCGCCCAGCTTTGCAGCGTCTGCTCGATTTCGTCCTCTCCGGGCGTCCGTTCCGCGTGCCGTTCCAGCGCCTCCCCGTCGACCTCGGTCGGTCTGGCCCGGCGGGCCCGCTGGGCGTCGATGACCAGGTTCCGGGCGACCGTGCACAGCCACGCCCGGGCCGGTCCGCGCTCGGGGTCGAACGCCGCCGGGTGCTGCCAGGCCCGCAGCAGTGTTTCCTGCACGACATCCTCGGCCCATTGCCAGTCTCCTGAGGTCAGTCGCAGGACGAAGTGAAGCAGCGGCCCGGCGTGCTCCGCGTACAGCGTGCGGAGTAGTTCCTCGTCCGCGCGGGAGATGGTCCCCGTACCAGAGACACGGTTCCCGGAGCGATCCGGCTCACTCGATGGACCGCGATTCCGAAGACTCCACGGCATAAATCGATCATCGCATATGCCGCTAATCCATGAAATCTCGCAAAAGGTGCTTACGCACCGAACCGTACGGCCCTCCGCACCCGTGGAACCTGACGAACGCCGATCCTCGGAATCCCCTCCTTCCCCCCATCCCGCAAGGAGTGAGCCGAGATGACCGGGATGGTTCCACCGCCCCTCGGGGTACGTTCCTCCGTCACGAACAGCGACTGCGCCGTCGCAACCGGCGCTGCCCGCGGGCAGCTACCGGCGAACACACCAAGCGAATGACCGGCCCACACCCGCGTCCACCGCGGGCTGACAAGCAAAGAGCACACACCCACACCCATGTACCTGTACTCCCTGGTCCGGGTCCGCAGCGGCCCACGTGATGCACCCGAGTGGTCCAAGCGTTACGGCCACCTGTTGCCACGGCCCGCCACCAGCGAGAAGGAGCCACCGAAATGTGTGGAAAGCAGAAGACACTCGCCGTCCTGACCGGGACCGTGCTGGCGGCCGGACTCACCAGCCCGGCCTTCGGTTCCACCACCATCGACGCCCTGTCACCGACCACGAGCACCGCCGCCAACGCGTCCGGGACGTCGGTCGTGGCATGGAACCGCGCGCTCATCACCATCCTGGGCGACCCGAAAGCCCAACCACCCACCGTCCAGCCCACGCGCAGCTTCGCGCTCCTCCAGGCCGCCGAGTACGACGCGGTGGTGTCGATCACCCGGGCGGACCCCCCGTACGTGTTCTCGGTGTCGGCACCTCAGGGCGCACGTGCGGACGTCGCAGCGGACCAGGCGGCGCACGATGTGCTGGTCGCCCTGTACCCCACCAAGCGGGCAGGCACGGACCGGCAGCTGAGCAGCCAGTTGTCCGCGATCGCCGACGGCGCGGGTAAGCAGGCGGGCATCGGCGTGGGAGCAGCGGTCGCGCGCCAACTGATCAGTCTGCGCTCCGATGACGGGTCCTCGACCAAGTCGCCGCAGTTCACTCCCGGCGGCCTGCCCGGCGACTACCGGCGCACGCCGCCCGACTTCCCCACGCCGGCTTTCACCAACTGGGGCTCGGTCAAGCCGTTCGTGCTGACGAGCGGAAGCCAGTTCCGCCCGGCAGCGCCGCCGGCCGTGGGCTCCGCCGAGTACGCCGCCGCCTTGAACGAGGTCAAGGGCCTGGGGAGCAAGACCAGTACCACCCGCACTCCCGATCAGACCGCGGCCGCGAGGTTCTGGGCGGCGGCGCCCGTCTGGAACGTGTGGAACCAGGTCGCGCAGGGTCTTGTCACCTCCGAGAACGCGAGCCTGGAACAGGCGGTGAAGGTCTTCGCCCGGCTCGACCTGTCCCTCGCCGACACCGCGATCGCGATGTACGACGCCAAGTACGCCTACCACGTGTGGCGGCCCGTGACCGCGATCCGGCTCGGCGACTCGCACGACAACCCGGGCATCGTGGGCGATCCCGGCTGGACCCCGCTGCTGCCGACCGCCCCGGACCCGTCCTACCCCGGCGCTCACGGCGCTCTCAGCCAGGCGGCGGCGACGACGCTCGCCGGACTCTACGGTGCGCAGCACCGGTTCACGGTGACCTCGAAGGGCGTCACCCGAGCCTTCGACGGCTTCCAGGACGCCGCCACCGAAGCCTGGCTCAGCAGGGTCTGGTCCGGTCAGCACACCTCCATCGACAACCGGGCCGGCCAGCAACTCGGCACGCAGGTGGCCGAGTTCGTGGCGCACGACCTCTGACCGTCCGCGCGGTGCCAGGGCGCCGGGACCAGGAGCCGGCTGCACCCGACACGTCGGGTGCAGCCGGCCTCATGTGGGGGCCTGGAGAGGCGTCGGGTGGCCGAGCCGAGGTAGGGAGCCGTGGGTGGGGGGGACGAGCAGCGGACCGTTCGGAAGCCCCGGGTCCCGGGGACGTGACCGAGGGGCGCCTCGGGGGCGGCGCGCTGGAGGCTGCGATTCAGGACCGTGCAGCAGGTCGCGGACGCCTCGACCTGAAGTTCGGCACCGATCACACCGGGCAGGGCCGGCTCGCTGCGTTCGCGCGGAGCAGCCGGGGCCGAGCGGCGGCGCGCCGAGCTCGGTGCCCGCGACGTCGGCGGACGCGACGGGACGTTCGGTGCCGGCCGAGCCACTATGGGAGGAGGCTCACGGGCTCACTGGTCGGGTCGAATGGGGTGCTTGTGATGGGCGTGCTGTGGCATCCGTCGCCGAGGCCCGGACTCGAGGCCGCCGAGGCGCCGGCCGGGCGCGGTCTGGACGAGGCGGCGCGGATCCTGCGATCGGCGCCGGCCCGGCTCGACGCGTACCTCGGCGGCCTCTACCTGCTGTCGGAGGACCGGCAGGTGCTCGAACTGGCCGTGACACTGGGGGCCGCCCGGCAGTTCACCAGGCCGTGGCAGCGCGTCGGCATGACCGCACCGGTACCGGTGGCCGAAGCGGCGCGCAGTGGCCGGGTCGTCTGGGTGGCCGGCTCGGACGACATGGCGCGCAGGTACCCGAGGGTCGCGCTCGCCATGCCGTACGCGTTCTGCCTCGCGGCCGCTCCGCTCGTTGCGCGAGGGACCACGTACGGGGTCGTCTTCGTGTTCTGGCCCGCCGCGCATCCCCCCGAAATGTCGCACGGCGAACGGGACCGGTTCGACGCCTTCGCCGCGAGCCTGGCCGAGGTGCTGGCGGAGGCGGCCCGGGCAGGCCGTCCGGTCCGGGCCGGCCCGCGCCCCGAGGTGGCGGAGCGCGGTTCCGCCGCCCCCCTCGCCGCGATGGCGGAACGGCTTCCGGAGGGCATCTGCGGCATCGATCTGGACGGCAGGCTGGCCGTGGTCACACCGGCCGCCGCCGAGCTGCTGGGCGAGCCGGTCGAGCGGCTGCTGGGCGTACGGCCGTGGGCGGCCCTGTCGTGGCTGCGGGATCCGGTGTTCGAGTACCACTACCGGACCGCGGTGATCAGCGGGCAGTCCATTTCCTTCGTCGCGTTGCGGCCGCCGAACCGGTGGCTGTCGTTCGAGTTCTTCCCGGACCCGTCCGGACTGACCGCGCGAATCGTCTCCGCCGACGCCGCCCGCCGCGACGGGCCCACCGGAACGCCGTCCGACCGGGCGGCGCACACGCGGCCCGGAGCGCTGTACCACCTCCTCCACTTGGCCGGCGCGCTGACCGAGGCCGTCAGCGTGCAGGACGTGGTGAGCATGGTCTCCGACCAGATCGTGCCGGCGTTCGGCGGTCAAGCCGTGGCGGTGCTGATGGCCGAAGGGGGCCGACTGCGCATCGTGGGCCATCGCGGCTACCCACCCGGCCTGGTCGACCAGTTCGACGGCACCCCGCTGACCGCGCCCACGCCCGGTGTCCGGGCGTCCACCAACCCTGTGCCGACGTACTTCGAGAGCCGTGCGGAGTTGGAGCGGCTCTACCCGGGCCGACCCGAGACGCAGGACGGGATGGCCGCCTGGGCCTATCTGCCGCTGGTGACCTCGGGCAGGCTGATCGGCACCTGCGTCCTGGCCTTCGCCGAGCCGCACCACTTCGATCTCGAGGAACGGGCCGTCCTCACCTCGCTCGGCGGACTGATCGCCCAGGCCCTGGACCGTGCCCGGCTGTACGACACCAAGCTCGGCCTCGCCCACGGCCTCCAGGAAAGCCTGCTGCCCCGTGCGCTGCCGGACGTCCCGAGCCTGGAGGTCAGCGCCCGCTACCTGCCGTGTACCGAGGGAATGGACGTCGGAGGCGACTTCTACGACCTCATCCGGGTCGGGCCCGACACGGTGGCCGTCGTGATCGGCGACGTCCAGGGCCACAACGTCAACGCCGCCGCGCTGATGGGCCAGGTCCGCACCGCCGTCCGTGCTTTCGCCGCGGCCGATGCCGATCCGAGCACCGTGCTGTCCCGCACCAACCGCCTGGTGGCCGACCTGGACACGGCCTTGCTGGCCAGCTGCGTCTACCTGCGCGTCGACCTCGCCCGGCGCGAGGCCTGGCTGGCCGATGCCGGCCACCCGGTGCCCCTGCGGTACGGCCCGGACGGCAGGGCGGACGCACTGGAGCCGCTCGTCGGCATGGTGTTGAACGTCGACCCCGCCGCCGACTATCCGCAGATCCGCGTCGACCTGCCGGTCGGCACCACTCTGGTCCTGTACACCGACGGCCTCGTCGACACCCCCGGTGCGGACCCCGACCAGGCGCTGGCCGATCTCACCGCCACGCTGGCCCGCCACGGCGGCGAACCGCTCGACCGGCTGGCCGATGCGCTCGTCGATCGGGCCGGGCACGGAGAGTACCGCACCGACGATGTCGCGCTGCTGCTGATCCGGTCCGTCCCCCGGTGAGCCGGGACGGGGCGGGGCCGCTTCCGAGGGCCGACGGGCATGGCGCACGCGGGTATGTCGCAGAGCGTGCCAGAGAGGGGTCCCCCGTGTGCTGTGTCCCGCTCGTGCCCGGGGCGGGACCATAGGTGTATGGCGAAAGACACGGGCCCCCCTCCCCGGGCTCCGGGCAGAGCGGCTGGTCGCAGTGGGCAGCGGCATCCACGCCCGATGCCGCGGGAGCCGTCGGTGCGGCGTCTGCGGTCGGTGACGAGCATCCGCAGCGTCGCCGGCCAGATGTTCCTCATGCAGGTGTTCATCGTGCTGCTGCTCGTGGTGGCGGCGGTCGTCGCGCTGCTGGTCCAGTCCCGCAGTGACCGGTACGCGGCCGCGCGCGACCGATCGCTCGCCGCGGCCGAGGCGTTCGCCCACGGCCCCGGCCTGGTGGCGACGATGCAGGGCCCCGATCCCAGCGCGGTGCTCCAGCCGCTGACCGAAGCGGCCCGGAAGGGCGCCCAGGTCGACTTCATCGTGGTGGCCGACCGGAACGGCATCCGGTACACCCACCCCGAGCCGGAGCAGATCGGCAAGAAGTTCGTCGGCACCATCGAGCCGTCGCTGCACGGGCTGGTCACCGTCGAGCGGGTGCACGGCCCGCTCGGCCCGGAGTACCAGGTGGTGGTTCCGGTGGAGGACACCCACGGCGGGGTCGTTGGCATCGTGTCCGCCGGGATGAAGGTCGCCAACGTGAGCAGCGCGATCAACCGCCAGCTGCCGGTCGTCCTGGGCGCCGGCGCCGTCGCGCTCGGCCTGGCCACGGCCGGAACGGCGCTGGTGGGCAGGCGTCTCCTGCGGCAGACCCGCGGCTTGGGGCCGGAGGAGATGACCAGGATGTACGAGCACCACGACGCGGTGCTGCACGCGGTGCGCGAGGGCGTGGCCATCGTCGGCGGCGACGGCCGGGTCCTGCTCGCCAACGACGAGGCGCGCCGGCTGCTGGACCTTCCTCCCGACGCGGAGGGGCGCGCTGTCACCGACCTCGGCCTCGACCCCCGTACGACCGAGCTGCTGCTCTCCGACAGCGCGGTCACCGACCAGGTGCTCCCCGTCGGCGACCGCCTGCTGGCCGTCAACAACCGTCCCACCGGCAGCGGGGGAGGCCCGCCCGGCAGCGTCACCACCCTGCGCGACTCCACCGAGCTGCGCGCCCTCGCGGGGAAGGCCGAGGTCGCCCGCGGTCGGCTCAGGCTGCTCTACGACGCGAGCATGGCCATCGGCACCACGCTGGACGTCCAGCGCACCGTGAAGGAACTCGCCGACGTGGCCTCCCGGGACTTCTGCGACTACGCCACCGTCGACCTCGCCGAAGAGGTCCTGCGCGGCGAGGAACCGCAGCCCCTGGCGGTCGGTGCCGGGGTGGAGCTGCGGCGGGTGGCACTCACGGGCATCCGGGACGATTCGCCGCTGTACCCCGAGGGCAAGCTGGTCCGGTGGGCGGGGACGACCCCGCAGGCGGCGGGCTTCGTCAGCGGGCGGTCCGCGCTGGTCCCCGAGCTGGCGACCGACGTCGGGTGGCGCACGCAGGATGTCGAGCGCACGCAGGCGGTGCTGGAATTCGGCCTGGCGTCGCTGATCACCGTTCCGCTGACGGCGCGGGGCGTGCTGATGGGCATCGCCTGCTTCTGGCGCGGCCGGAACAGGGGCCCGTTCGAGGACGAGGACCTGTCCGTGGCCGAGGAGCTGGCCGCCCGGGCCGCCGTGTCCGTCGACAACGCCCGCCGCTTCACGCGTGAGCACACGATGGCCGTCACCCTGCAGCACAGCCTGTTGCCGCGCGCGTTGCCCGAGCAGAGCGCCGTCGAGGTCGCCTACCGCTACCTGCCCGCCCAGGCCGGGGTCGGCGGCGACTGGTTCGACGTCATCCCGCTGCCGGGTGCCCGGGTCGCGCTCGTCGTCGGCGACGTGGTCGGCCACGGCATGCACGCGGCCGCGACCATGGGCCGCCTGCGCACCGCCGTCCAGAACTTCTCCACGCTCGACCTGCCGCCGGACGAGCTCCTCGGACACCTGGACGAACTGGTCGCCCACATCGACCAGGAGGCGGCCGCAGCCGTGGGTGAGCTCTCGATCACCGGTGCCACGTGCCTCTACGCGATCTACGACCCCACCACCGCCACCTGTGCGCTGGCCCGGGCGGGCCATCCCCCGCCCGCCCTCGTCCACCCGGACGGCGCCGTGGAACTCCTCGTCCTCCCCGCCGGTCCGCCGCTCGGCGTGGGCGGGATGCCCTTCGAAGCCACGCAGGTGCGACTGTCGCCGGGAAGCAGCCTGATCCTCTACACCGACGGCCTCGTCGAGGACCGCACCCGCGACATCGGCGTCGGCCTGGACACCCTCACGGCCGTCCTGGCCCGCCCCGACCGATCGCCTCAGGAGGTCTGCGAAGCCGTGCTCGACGTCCTGCTGCCCGACCGGCAGACCGACGACATCGCCCTCCTCGTCGCTCGGACCCGCGTGCTGGAGCCCGATCGGATCGCGGAGTGGGAGGTGGCCTCGACTCCGGAGGCCGTGGCCCAGGCCCGTGCCGAGGCCACCCGACGGCTCGCCGAGTGGGGTCTTGACGAGGCCGCCTTCGTCACCGAGCTGGTGCTCAGCGAACTGGTGACCAATGCCATCCGCTACGGGACCGGACCGATCGGGGTACGGCTGCTGTACGAGCGCACGCTGATCTGCGAGGTCTCCGACACCAGCAGCACCGCCCCGCACCTGCGCTACGCGGTCGCGGAGGACGAAGGCGGCCGCGGCCTGTTCCTCGTCGCCCAGCTCACCGAACGCTGGGGAGTCCGCTACACCCCCGAGGGCAAGATCATCTGGGCCGAGCAGTTCCTGTGACCGGGCGTCCGGGCGCCCGGACGAACGGGGAACCGTCCCCAGGCCCACCCTTGGCGGAACCCACCGCGCGCCTGGACCAGGGGGGAGCTAACGTTGCGTAGCGGGGGAGAACTCTGTGTGACTATCGCGGGTCGAGGTCGTCGAGCCTCGGGGCCCCGGGCCGCCCTTCAGGAGGCAGTGCATGAGATTCCAGGTATGTTCGAGCGCGCTGGCGACCGCCGTGCTCACCGTCGGCCTGACCGGCGCCGCGACCCCGGCTGGGGCGGCGGACCATACGCCGTTCCTCGACCGCCTGCACACGGTGTCCAGGGTCGGGTCCACCGTTCCGGCGAACGGCGACCTGAACCCGTACGGCACGTTCGTGATCCGAGAAAGCGTCGGTGACCTGCACCGGGGCAACATCCTGGTCAGCAACTTCAACAACTCGGTGCCCCCGTCCGGCGAACAGGGCAGGGGCACCACGCTCGTCCAGCTCACCCCGGGCGGCCAGACGACCACGTTCGCCACGATCGATCCGAACAACCTGCCGGGCCCCTGCCCGGGTGGGGTCGGACTGACCACGGCGCTGACCGTCCTGCCCGGCGGCTGGGTCGTGGTCGGCAGCCTTCCGACCGCGGACGGCACCTCGGCCACGGCCCAGGCCGGCTGCCTGTTGGTGCTGGACAGCCACGGGACGGTGCGCGAGACGATCGCGGGTGACGGCATCAACGGCCCGTGGGACATGACCGCGGTCAGCTCCGAGCGGCGCGGCGGCTCCGAGCGGCGGAGCGAGCTGTTCGTGACCAACGTGCTCAACGGCACGGTGGCCGCCGGAGGTGCGGAGGTCGACGAGGGCACCGTGCTGCGGATCACCCTGAGCTCCGAGGGGGACGGGCCGCCGAAGCGGGTGGCCACCACCGAGATCGCGTGCGGCTTCCCCGAGCGGACGGACCCGGACGCCCTGGTGGTCGGACCGACCGGCGTGGCCCTGGACAAGGACGGAACGCTCTTCGTGGCCGACACCGTCCGCAGTCGGATCACCGCCATCCCCCGCGCTCTGACCCGCCACGACAGTGACGGTATCGGGAAGGTCATCAGCGAGGGCGGCAGTCTCAACGGCCCGCTCGGGATGGCCCTCGCGCCCGGGGGCGACATCCTGACGGTCAACGGCGGGGACGGGAACATCGTCGAGACCACCGAGCGCGGCCGGCAGGTGGCGGTCAAGCAGATCAACTCCGAGGGCAATCCGCCCGGTGCCGGTGCGCTCTTCGGCCTCGCGGTGGACCTGGACGGCGACGCGGTCTACTTCGTCAACAACGCCGACAACGAACTCGACGTTCTGCACTGAGACCTGAGCGCCATGCCCGAGGAGTAGGGGCCTCCCGGGCCGCAGGACGCCCTCCTGCGGCCGGGTGGCGCCCGGGTGCGGGCGTGGGGATAGCCGCGCTGCCGGCTGCGGTGACCCCCACGCCCGGCATTGTCGTACCGGGACCCGCCACACCGCTGCCGCCGGTGGTCCACCAGTCCCCGGACCAGGCGCGCGCGGTGATGTGCTCGGACAGGGCCAACCCGCCGGCCGGTGCCGACTTCCCGGCTCAGGCGGCCCTTGCCCTTGCCCTCGCCCGCTCCCGCTCCGGCGAGGCCGGCCCGTACGTTGCCCGGACCGGCGAGCGCTGCGCCGACCGGCCGGTCCGGGACCGCACGACCGACTCCCTCGAATCCGATCTCGCCGACGACTCCTGAGCGGAGCCGTCGGCCGACCCGTCGCCATGGGTGGCGCATCTTGTCCGTACAACTCGATGCGTTCGTCTGCCGTATGGCGGGCAGTCATGAATGGGCCGCCGGACGGTCCCCCGGACACGCTGTCCTTGGGGGCGCCGTCCTCCACTTCCTGACATGCAGAGGTCAACCCACCCATGGCAGAGCTGAACCGCCGCCGATTCCTCCAACTCGCGGGCGCGACCGCCGCGTTCTCGTCGCTGTCGCAGAGCATCGCCCGAGCCTCGTCCATCGCCCCGCTGGGGAGCACCGGCACCCTCCAGGACGTCGAGCACATCGTCGTGCTGATGCAGGAGAACCGTTCGTTCGACCACTACTTCGGGTCGCTGAAGGGTGTCCGCGGCTTCGGCGACCCCCGCCCGGTGACCCTGCCGAGCGGCAAGCCGGTGTGGCACCAGACGGACGGCCTCAAGCGGGAGGTGCTGCCGTTCCGGCCTCAGGCCAGCGATCTCGGGATGCAGTTCATCCAGGACCTCAACCACGACTGGGCCGGTGGTCACAAGGCGTTCAACAACGGCAAGTACGATCAGTGGGTACCCGCGAAGACGGCCACCACAATGGCCTACCTGACCCGCGATGACATCCCGTTCCACTACGCGCTCGCCGACGCGTTCACCATCTGCGACGCCTACCACTGCTCGTTCATCGGTTCCACGGACCCGAACCGCTACTACATGTGGACGGGCTGCACCGGCAACGGCGTCACCGGCAACGGTCCGGTCCTCGGCAACCAGGAGGCCGGCTACAGCTGGACGACCTACCCCGAGCGGCTGGAGAAGGCCGGGATCTCCTGGAAGATCTACCAGGACATCGGTGACGGACTGGACGCGGCCGGTTCCTGGGGCTGGATCGGCGACGCGTACCGCGGGAACTACGGCGACAACTCGCTGCTCTACTTCGACAACTACCGCAACGCCAAGCCGGGCGACCCGCTGCACGACAAGGCCCGCACCGGCACCAACGCCAAGGCGGGCGACGGCCTGTTCGACATCCTGCGGCGCGACGTGCAGGCGGGCACGCTGCCGCGGATCTCCTGGATCGCCGCACCCGAGGCCTTCACCGAGCACCCCAACTGGCCCGCCAACTACGGTGCCTGGTACGTCTCGCAGGTGTTGGACGCGCTGACGTCCAACCCCGATGTGTGGGCCAGGACCGCGCTGTTCATCACCTACGACGAGAACGACGGCTTCTTCGACCACGTCGTGCCGCCGTTTCCGCCCTCCTCCGCCTCGCAGGGCCTGTCGACCGTCGCGACCACCGCCGACTACCACGCCGGCAGCATCGGCTACTCGGCCGGACCGTACGGTCTCGGCCAGCGGGTGCCGATGCTGGTCGTCTCGCCCTGGAGCACCGGCGGCTACACCTGCTCGGAGACCTTCGACCACACCTCGATCATCCGCTTCATGGAGCGCCGCTTCGGCGTCCGGGAACCCAACATCTCGCCCTGGCGGCGTGCGATCTGCGGCGACCTGACCTCCGCCTTCGACTTCACCACGTCGAACGCGACCCCGGCGGCGCTCCCCTCCACGGCCGCCTACCTCCCGCCGGACCGCACCCGGCACCCGGACTACGTGCCCACCCCGCCCGCCGGCGGCACCATGCCGAAGCAGGAGCCGGGCGCGAGGCCCACCCGCCCGCTGACGTACGCGCCGTACGTGGACGGTTCGGCCGACACCGCCACGGGCAAGTACCGCCTCACCTTCAGCGCGGGCGCGGCGGCGGGCGCCCAGTTCCTGGTGACCTCGGCCAACCGCACCGACGGTCCGTGGACGTACACCACGGAGGCGGGCAAGACGATCGCGGACGCCTGGAACACCACGTACTCCAAGGGCGTCACGGACCTGACCGTCCACGGCCCGAACGGCTTCCTCCGCCGCTTCCGCAACCCCGGCACGGTCGCCGGGCCCGAGGTCACCGCCCGCCACAACCCGACCACCGGCAACCTCGACCTGACCATCGCCAACCCGGCCGGCGCGGACGCCGTGATCACCCTGACCAACGCCTACGGCGGCACGCCGCAGACGCTCACCGTCCGCCGGGGTGCGACCGTCACGTGCACCGTCGACCTGAGTGCCTGCCGCAGGTGGTACGACGTGACCGTCACCGCAGGCGCGACCGCCGACTTCGTGCGCCGCCTCGCCGGCCACATCGAGACCGGCGCCCCCGGCCTCTCCGACCCGGGCATCGTCACCTACTGACGGCACACCTGCACCGCCGCCCCGGGCACGTGGGTGCCCGGGGCGGCGGTGCAGGGACGACCGTCGACAGCCGGTTGCCCGGCTGCCCGGCCGACGGGTCAGAGGAAGTAGAGGCGGTTCAGCGGGACTTCCTCGGCCGGGGAGGACTGCAGCGGGGTGCCGTCGAGGGTGACGAGGCCCTGGCGCGGGTCCACGAGGACCTCGCCGAGGCGGGTGTTGCGGACCATGTCGCGCGGGCCGATGCCACGGGTGTCGCGGACGGCGACGCGACGGCGCCGGGTGGTCATGGTGTCGTACGGGCGGGCGTGGGTGCCGGACTCGGCGGCGGCGCGGCTGGTGAAGGCGACGGAGAGGTCGGCCGGGGTGGCACCGTGGGCGCCGAACAGGGGGCCCATGACGAGGGGTTGGCAGGTTTCGGTGGCGGCGTTGGGGTCGCCGGTGACGCCGTAGGCGGGGAAGCCGGCCTTGAGGACCAGCTGGGGCTTGGCACCGAAGGAGGCGGGTTGCCACAGGACGATGTCGGCGAGCTTGCCGACCTCGATCGAGCCGACCTCGTGGGAGAGGCCGTGCGCGATGGCCGGGTTGACGGTGAGCTTGGCGATGTAGCGCAGTACGCGCTCGTTGTCGTCGTCCGGGCCGTCGCCCTCCAGCGGGCCGCGTTCGGCCTTCATCTTGCCGGCCACGGCGAAGGTGCGGCGCACCGTCTCGCCGGCCCGGCCCATGCCCTGGGCGTCGGAGGAGGTGATGCCGATGGCCCCGAGGTCGTGCAGCACGTCCTCGGCGCCCATCGTGCCGGCCCGGATGCGGTCGCGGGCCATCGCGGCGTCGCCGGGCAGATCGGTCTTGAGGCCGTGGACGGAGACGATCATGCCGTAGTGCTCGGCGACCGCGTCCCGGCCGAACGGCAGGGTGGGGTTGGTGGAGGAGCCGATGACGTTCGGCACGCCCGCCATCTTCAGCACGTTGGGGACGTGTCCGCCGCCGCAGCCCTCGATGTGGAAGGCGTGGATGGTGCGGCCGTCGAGGACGCGCAGGGTGTCCTCGACGGAGAGGCACTCGTTCAGGCCGTCGGTGTGCAGGGCCACCTGGACGTCGTACTCCTCGGCGACGGACAGTGCGGTGTCCAGTGCGCGGGTGTGCGCGCCCATGTCCTCGTGCACCTTGAAGCCGCAGGCCCCGCCCTCGGCCAGGGCTTCGACGAGCGGGGAGGGGTGGGAGGAGGAACCGCGGCCCAGGAAGCCGATGTTGACGGGCCAGGCGTCGAAGGAGTTGAAGGCGTGGCGCAGCGCCCAGGGCGAGTTGACGCCGACGCCCCAGACCGGGCCGAACTCCTGGCCGATGATGGTGGTGACGCCGGAGGCCAGCGAGGCCTCCATGATCCGCGGGGACATCAGGTGGACGTGGGTGTCGATGGCGCCGGCGGTGGCGATCAGGCCCTCGCCGGAGACGATGGCCGTCCCGGTGCCGACGACCACGTCGACACCGTCCAGGGTGTCCGGGTTGCCGGCCCGCCCGATGGCGGCGATCCGGCCCTCCCGGATGCCGATCGAGGTCTTGCGGATGCCCTGGATCGCGTCGATCACCAGGACGTTGCTGATGACGAGGTCGCAGGTGTCCCGGACGGCGGCGGCCTTGAGGTGCAGGCCGTCGCGGGCGGTCTTGCCGAAGCCGACCAGGAACTCGTCACCTGGCCGCTGGGAGTCGGATTCGACCCGGACGACCAGACCGCTGTCGCCGAGCCGGACCCGGTCCCCGGCGCGCGGGCCGTGCACGGCGGTGTACTCGGACGCTTCGGTGCTGCTGCTCACGGCTGGTTCTCCTGCTCGTCGTCGACTGCTCCGAGGTAGCCCTGCTCGGCCGCCCGGCGCAGGGCCTCCTGCCGTGTCCGCGGTGCGTCCAGCGGGCCGTCCACGAGCCCCGCGAAGCCGATCGCGACCCGCTCGCCGCCGATCGGCACCAGGCCGACCTCGACGGTGGTGCCCGGGTCGAAGCGCACCGAGGAGCCGGCCGGGACGGCCAGGTGGGTGCCGTAGGCGGCGGCACGGTCGAAGGCCAGGCGCGGATTGGCCTCGAAGAAGTGGAAGTGCGAGGTGACCGAGATCGGCACGTCCGCGGTGTTGTGCACGGCGAGGGTGTGCACGGGCTCGGTGCGGTCGCCGAGGTGGCCGGTGGGGAGCACGGCGCCGGGCGCGGCCTCGCCGAGGGTGCCGCCGCCGAACGGGTCGGCGATGACGGCGAGCCGGGTTCCGTCCTCGAACACGGCCTCGACCTGGATCTCGGTGACGAGGTCGGGGACGCCGGGCAGGACATCGGCGGAGGAGAGGACGGAGCGCCCCCGTCGGACGGCCTCGGCCAGCCGGAGGCCGTCGCGGGCGGCCTCGCAGACGGTGTCCGAGACGAGGGCGATGGCCTCGGGGACGTTGAGCCGCAGGCCGCGGGCGCGGCGGGCGCGGGCGAGTTCGGCGGCCGTGAAGATCAGTAGCCGGTCGCGTTCGGTGGGGGTCAGCTGCACAAGGGTTCCCTTCTCCCTCGGTGCGGGACGGCGGGGGTCAGCCGGCGGGCTGGTCGTGGGTGGCGCAGTGGATGCCGCCCCCGCCGCCGGCGATGGTGTCGATCTGGAGGGGGACGATCTCGCGGTCCGGGTACTGGTCCCGGAAGATCTCCTGGGCGTGGCCGTCGGCCTTGGCGTCGCCGAACTTCGGCAGGTAGACGCCCTTGTTGCCGATGTAGAAGTTCATGTACGAGGAGACGAAGGCGTCGCCGCGGCCGGTGATCCGGTCCGGGTCGGGCTGGCTGATCTCGATCACCTTGAGCTTCCGTCCGGCGGCGTCGGTGGCCTCGGCGAGGACGGCGCGGGCCTGGTCGGCGGAGCGGGACCAGACGTCCGGCGGGGTGCCGGGGAAGGCCCGGTCGAGGAGGACGACCCCGGGTGCGGCGAAACGGGCGAGGCAGTCGACGTGGGCGTCGGTGATGTCCTTGCCCTTGACGCCCGCGAGCCAGATCACCTTGGTGAGGCCCAGCACCCGCTTGAGTTCCGCCTCGACCTCGTCGCGGGTGCGGCCGGGGTTGCGGTTCTCGTTGACCACGGAGCTCTCGGTGACCAGCAGGGTGCCCTGGCCGTCGGTCTCGAAGGAGCCGCCCTCGGCGGTGATCGGGGTCTCGATCCGTTCGATCCCGTACTTCTCCAGGACCGTGCGGGCGATCCGGGCGTCGTTGGTGTGCTCCTGCTTGCCGCCCCAGCCGCTGAAGTTGAAGTCCACGCCCTGGACCTTGCCGCCCTCCTCCACGAAGACCGGGAGGGTGTCGCGGGCCCACAGGTCGTCCACCGGGACGGAGAGCAGCTCGACGCCCGGACCGCAGGCGTTGCGGGCCGAGGTCTCCTGGCCGGGGCGGACGAGCAGGACCACCGGTTCGCGCTCACCGATGGCCGTGGCCACCGAGGCGATGTCCCTGCGGACGGCCCCGAGCTGGTCGCCCCAGACGTTCTCGGAGGCGGGCCAGGCCATGAAGGTCCGTTCGTGCTTCTCCCATTCGCCGCCGAGCCGGCGTCCGCGGGCGGGGGAGGGCGCGGGGGGTGGAACGGGCGCGTCCGGGGACGGCTGCCCGGGAGCGCCGGAGGTCGGGGCCGCGGGGTCGGCGGGGTCGTCGCCGGAGGCGGCGCAGGCGCTCGCGCCGAGGGCGATCACACCGGCTCCGGCGAGGGAGCGCAGCACCGTGCGGCGGGCGAGGGGGGACTGGGACACGCTGGACTCCGGTGGGGCTGGGGGTGGTTCCGGCCCGGCGGGCGGGCCAGGCTCCTGGGGAGCGGCCCGCGTGGCGCCGGTGGGCGGCGGACGAAGAGGCCGTCCCGGGGGACGAGGTCGTCCGGCATCGCCGGAACTGAACTCTCGCATTGACTGAAAAATCAGTCAAGCTTTACGGTGGAGGCGCCCAAACCACCCCGAGACGACCGGACCGCCGCCGCGTGCGGCCCCGGTCACGACGATGAAAGGCCGGGTGAGGCGGCGATGCTGCGCAATGGTCTGGAGCCCTGGCACGTACTGGTGACGGTGGCCGTCCTGGTGCTGCTGTTCGGCTCCAGGAAGCTGCCCGAGATGGCGCGCGGACTGGGGAAGTCGATGCGCATCCTGAAGTCCGAGACGGCGGCCCTGCGGGAGGACGGGGCGCCCGCCGGTCCGTCGGCGCAGCCGTCCGACGGCCCCGCGGCGCCGTCGCCCGCCG
>NZ_JAHSQD010000013.1 GCF_020103755.1 Streptomyces sp. LS1784 | reverse complement strand
TCGCCACTGATCCACCCCGAAGGGCTTCACCGTTCGACTTGCATGTGTTAAGCACGCCGCCAGCGTTCGTCCTGAGCCAGGATCAAACTCTCCGTGAATGTTTACTCGGCCCCGACATAAAGCAGGGCCGGTTCACACCCGCGTTGAGCGGCACGGCAACCACCGGAATAAGGCGGCCCCGCGCACTGCGTCCTCGCTAGTGTTATTTCAAAAGGAATCTCCAACCCCGATCAAACGACCGAGGCCGGGGATGTCAACATATCTGGCGTTGACTTTTGGCACGCTGTTGAGTTCTCAAGGAACGGACGCTTCCTTCGGACCGCCTTCCAGCAGGCCCTCCGGGCTTCGTTCTTTCGCGTTTCCAGCTTATCAGACGTTTTCCGCTCCGTTTTCCGGAGTTTCATTCACCCAACTTCCCGAACTGGTCGGGCCCGCTTTTTGCGACATCCACCACACTAGCGCATTCCGAGTGTTACTCGGAATTCACACTCACCTGATTGGCGGGAACGCCGAAGTGCCCAATTTTCATGGGGATCAGAGTGAGAGTGGGTTGTGCTGAGTGAGGTGGCCGCTCCAGCGACTCGTTCAACACTAGGCCACCCGGCCGACATCGTCAAACGTCGAGGGCCGGATCTGTCCAGATCCGGCCCTCGTTGCTCAAAGCCGCAGCTCAGAGCGGGTGCACTTTCAGCCTGGCCTCAGGCCGGCCGGTCCGTAGACCCGTCAGCCGGCGGCAACCAGCTCCGCCGCCGCCAGGTTCCGCTTGCCGCGCCGCAGCACGAGCCAGCGGCCATGCAGCAGGTCGGCCTCGGTCGGCACCGCCTCCTCGTCCGTCACCTTGACGTTGTTGAGGTACGCACCGCCCTCCTTGATCGTCCGGCGGGCAGCCGAGCGGCTCGGCGACAGGCCGACGGCGACCAGCAGGTCGACCACCGTCTGGAGTTCGGACACCTCAGCCTTCGGGACCTCGGCCAGGGCGGCGGCCAGAGTCGCGGCCTCGAGGTCGGCGAGGTCGCCCTGGCCGAACAGCGCCTTGGACGCGGCGACCGCGCGCTCGTACTGCTCCGCGCCGTGCACCAGGGTGGTGAGCTCCTCGGCAAGGGCACGCTGGGCAAGGCGGGCAGCGGGGCGCTCGGTGGTCTCGCGCTCCAGCTCCTCGATCTCCTCCTTCGAGCGGAAGCTGAAGATCCGCAGGAAGTTGGGGATGTCCCGGTCGTCCGCGTTCAGCCAGAACTGGTAGAACGCGTACGGGGTGGTCAGCTCGGGGTCGAGCCAGACCGTGCCGGACTCGGTCTTGCCGAACTTGGTGCCGTCGGCCTTGACGATCAACGGCGTGGCCAGCGCGTGGACGGACTTGCCGTCGGCCTTGCGGATCAGGTCCGTGCCGGCGGTCAGGTTGCCCCACTGGTCACTGCCACCGGTCTGCAGGGCGCAGCCGTAGCGGCGGTTCAGCTCCAGGTAGTCCATGCCCTGGAGGATCTGGTAGCTGAACTCGGTGTAGCTGATGCCTGCGTCGGAGTTGAGCCGTCGAGCGACAGCCTCCTTGGCGATCATGTTGTTGACCCGGAAGTACTTGCCCACGTCACGCAGCAGGCTGATGGCCGACATCCCGGACGTCCAGTCCAGGTTGTTGACCATCCGCGCCGCGTACGGGCCCTCGAAGTCGAGGAAGCGCGAGATCTGGCCGCGCAGGCGCTCGACCCAGCCGGCCACCGTCTCGGGATCGTTGAGCACCCGCTCGGCAGTGGGCTTCGGGTCGCCGATCAGGCCCGTGGCACCGCCGACCAGGCCGAGCGGGAGGTTCCCCGCCTGCTGGATGCGGCGCATGGTGAGGATCTGCACCAGGTTGCCCAGGTGCAGGCTGGGGGCCGTCGGGTCGAAGCCGCAATAGAACGTGACCGGGCCGTCCGCGAACGCCTTGCGCAGTGCGTCCTCGTCAGTGGACAGGGCGATCAGCCCTCGCCACCGCAGCTCGTCGACGATGTCCGTCACGGTCACGCTTCTCCTTCGATCGGGCGTCCGCCCGGTGCCGGCCCGATTCGGTCGGGCCCCGGGTCGATACGACTCCAGCCTGTTAGAGCCTACGCGGTTCCGGCCAGCGAGTTTTCCCCGAGGCACCCCCGGGTCGGGTGGCCCGCCCTCGCGGGTCCCTCCCCGATACCGGAAATTCCGTTGTTCGACGGCTGCGGGCCCATTCAGAGTGGTTCCACCGCCGTGCGGCGGCAGTGACGTGTGTGGAGACGGTCGTGCCGCCGTGGCACGCCCGCGGGAAGGGTGTGCCGAGTGCGCAACACGCTGGTTCTGAACGCGAGCTACGAGCCCCTGACGACGGTGTCGCTCCAGCGCGCCGTCGTCCTGGTGCTCCAGGACAAGGCGGTGGTGGAGCAGGCGCATCCGCTGCGCTCGATCCGGGGAACGGGCGTGGCCGTCCCGGTGCCTCGGGTGATCAGACTGCAACGGTACGTAAGGGTGCCATTCCGACAACAGGCTCCGTGGTCGCGGCGGGGCGTCCTGGCCCGGGACCAGCACCTGTGCGCGTACTGCGGCCGGCGGGCCACCACGGTGGACCACCTCCAGCCCAAGTCGCGCGGTGGTGCCGACAGCTGGATGAACACCGTAGCTGCGTGCCCGGAGGACAACCAGCGAAAGGCGGACCGCACGCCGGAGCAGGCCGGGATGAAGCTACTGCGCCGCCCGTTCGTGCCGACGCCGCAGGCCAGCCTGATGCTGGCGCTCGGTCTGCGCAGCTCGGAGGTCCGGGACCTCGCCGACTGGCTGCCGACCGTACCGGGCCGGCCCGTCTCCGCCGCGTGAGGCGGTTCCCGGGAGCGAGGACGCTCTCAACCTGAGGAAACTCTCATTGTCAGGACGGCGGCGGGTGGGGGCGGCATGGGCGTGGACCAGGGCGGAAGGCCTCAGTCCTTCGCCTTGTACCCCGCCGCCGTGCCGTAGTTGGTCGAGTGCTCGGGTACCACGACCACCTGCCCGCCGCCGATCAGCACCCGTCCGGAGATCAGCAGCGAGCCGGTGCCGGGCGGGAAGTTGCCGCCGATCGCCTCCCGGCCGCCCGCCAGCGGGAACCGGCTGAGGCGGGCGGGCTGGTCGCGGCGTTCGTCGGCGGCCAGCACGAGCGACCCGCCGTCGATGCCGACCGCCCGGACGGCGCCCTTGGCGGCGGTCGGCACCTTCCAGCGCTGCTTGCCGGTGTCCAGGTCGTAGCCGACCGCGGCCACCGGCCCGCCGCCGTTCGGCGGTGCCAGGGTGGTGACCATCGTGCGGCCCTCGAAGTACACGCCGGGAGTGGCCGAAAACGCACCGTGCGCGACGTCCAGCCGACCGCCGTCGACGGCCACCGGGATCTCGGCGGCTGGGTCGCCGCCCGCGCCCCAGGCGAACACCCGGTCGGCCTCGGGCTTCTCCCCGGTGGTGAGGACCACGGACGGCTCGGCGGACAACACGGTCACCGTCTTCGGCTGGTTGTTCAGGCCCCGCCACCAGCCGACCTTGCCGTCCAGGATGTTCAGCGCCACGGCCTGGTCGGCGGGGGTCGAGTCGGCGCAGGAGGAGGCGACAAGCACGGTCTTGCCGCTGACGCCGCCGGACAGGGTGCAGAACTTGCCCTGCCCGGTGTACTGCCAGACGTCCTTCCCGTCGGCCGATTCCCAGGCCAGCACGCGGTCGTCGCCGACGGCGACCACCTTGTCCTCGGTGACGCCGACCCGGGCCGAGTAGCCGCCCTTGGTGTCCGAGAGGGTCTTGGTCCACGCGGTCTTGCCGGTCTTGCTGTCCACCGCGGCCACCAGCGTGCAGGGGCTCTTCGGATCGGGCTGCGGACGGAACAGCGCCGCGCCCAGGCCCGCCTGGTTCACCCCCGCCGACAGCCCGCACGGGACGGCCCCTGCGGCCGGCGGCTCCACCGACCAGGTCGGCTTGCCACCCGCCCGGTCGTACGCGTGCACCCCGGAGCCGTCGGCCCGGACCACCACGTCGGCCAGCAGCCAGCTGCCGATCAGAGTGTCGTCGCCCGCGGAGGAACCGGCCGCGGCGGGCTGCGCGGCCCACGCCCGGGTGTGCGCCACCGCGAAGCCCGGCTCACCACTGCTGCTCGCCGCCGCGCTGCCACCGCCCTCGGTGCCGACCATCAGCCCGGCCGCCACCAGCACTCCCAGCGCGACCACCCCGGCGCCGGTCCGCACCAGCAGGGCCTTGCGGCTGGGCACGTGTTCCCCTGTCAGCACCGCGTCGGCGGCCTTCCGGGCCTTGGCGGAAAGCGAGGAGCCGGAGCCCTCCCCAGCACCGGCACCGGCACCGCCGCCGGCACCTCGACGGGCAGCGGCCCGCGACGGCGCGGCGGTCCCGGCCTGCGGCACGGGAGCCTGCTCCGGAGAAGTCTCCGCAGGTTTCTCGGGGACGAGCGCCGGCGCCGGCTCGGCCTCCTCGACGTGCACGTAGCCGTCCGCCGAGTACCCCGCCCCCGCCGGGACGTACAGCCCCTCCTCGGCGGGCTGCTGCATGGTGGCGTACGTCGCGTACGCCTGGTGCTGCTGCGCGTGGTCCGGGTACTGCGGATACGGCTGGTACTGCTCCTGTCCGCCGTACTGGTCCTGGGCGTAGCCGCCCTCGCCATAGCCGACCTGGCCGTACCCGCCCTGGTGGTACCCACTCTGGTCATAGCCGGTCTGGTCGTAGCCGGTGTGCCCGTGGGCGCCCTGGCCGAACTGCGGCTGCTGCTGCCCGTACTCGGCCGAGGCGTAGCCCGGCTGCGGCTGCCACTGCGACGGCTGCTGCGGTGTCTGCTGCTGCTCGGTGTACCCGCCGTTCTGCCAGTCCGAGTGGCCCGAGGGCGACCACGGCTGCGGGGAGTGGGCGTCTCCGAAGGGCTCCTGCGCCATCCGTTCCGTCCCTCCCGAGCCGCCTGTCTGCCGATGCGGCAGTCAGCATCTCACGCCCGCCCGGTGACGCGGCCCGGGCCCTCGGTCGTACGGTCCCGGGCTCCTCGGTGGCGTCGCGTCAGGCTGCCGACTCGGCGCGCAGGGCCCCGTCGATCCGGGCGGCGAGGGTGAAGTCCAGCCCGGTGAGGCCGCCGGCGCTGTGGGTGGACAGGACGAAACGCAGAGTGCGCCAGCGGATGTCGATGTCAGGGTGGTGGTCGAGCGCCTCGGCCTGCTCGGCGACGGCAACGACCACCCGGATCGCCGCCGGGAAGTCCGGGGCGTCGGCGCTGCGGGCGATGCTGTCGCCCTCCCGCGTCCACTGGGGCAGCGCCGCCAGGGCCGCTGTGATCTCGTCCTCGTTCAGCCGTGCCCTGCTGGTCATCGCCGCGCTCCTGGTGGGTCGGGGGTGCCGGGATTCCGGGATGTCCGGGGTTCCGGGATGTCCGGGGTTCCGGGATGTCCGGGGTTCCGGTGTCAGGCGGCCTTCCGACGCGGACGGGCCACGAGCTCGCCGCCGCAGTTGGGGCAGGCGGCGGCCATGGCCTCTGTGCAGTCCGTGCAGAAGGTGCACTCGTAGGAACATATCGAGGCGCGGCCGTCCGCGCTCAGCGACACCGCGCAGCGCTCGCAGCTCTCACGCATCTCCAGGGCCATGGCGTACTCCTCCGACCTGCGTACGGTCTGACGTTCGTTCAACTCAGCAACAGCTTGGTGACGGCCACGAGGCCGACCACCACGATGACCCCGCGCAGCGCGGTCGGCGGGAGGCGGCGGCCGACCTTGGCGCCGAGCAGGCCTCCGACCAGCGAGCCCGCCGCGATCAGACCGGCGGCGGCCCAGTTCACGGTCGAGGTGAAGAGGAAGAAGAGCGCGGCGACTGCGTTGACGATCATCGCCAGGGCGTTCTTCACCGCGTTGATCCGCTGGAGGTCGTCCTGGAGCAGCATGCCCATCAGCGCCATCAGCAGCACGCCCTGCGCGGCGCCGAAGTAGCCGCCGTAGATGCCGGTCAGGAACACCCCGGCCAGCAGCACCTGGCTGCCGTCCGGATCGCCGCCGGGGCGGCGACGGGCGGCGACGGCCTTGGCCACCCGGGGCTGGATCACCACCAGGACGAGCGCGAGCAGGATCAGCGCCGGGACGATCGCGTCGAAGGCCCCGCTCGGCAGCTTGATCAACAGCATCGCGCCGACCAGCCCGCCGAGCAGTGACGCGATGCCCATGCGCAGCACGCGGCGGCCCTGGCCGACCAGTTCGCGGCGGTACCCGATCACGCCGCTGAGCGAGCCGGGGACCAGGCCGAAGGAGTTGGAGACGTTGGCGGTGACCGGAGGGATACCCACGGCGAGCAGAACCGGGAAGGTGATCAGGGTGCCGGAGCCGACGATCACATTGATCATCCCGGCGCCGACGCCGGCCACCAGGACGGCGATCGACTCCCAGAGCGTCATGGGTCACCTCTCCTCTCGGTCCTGTCCGAGGGGATCATGCCGGACGGCCTTGCGGGCCGACCAGACCCGCCCACGATTCGGGACGCACGCCACAGCGCCCGGTAGGCACGATTCGGCACCGCGAAAGGCCGAGGGCCCGCCACCTCTTGGCAGCAGGCCCGCGGCGAAGCAGGTTCGACCGATCACTCCGGGTCGATCTTCGGGTACTCCCGCGCCGGGTCCACCCGGGGACGGGCGGCGCCCTTCTCGGTGTCCACCGGCCGCGGGCCGGACGCCGGGTCCAGCGGCACCTGGGTGGCCGCGGGGGCAGCCTGCGGAACGCTGGGCGCCGCGACCGCGCCGCCGTTCACCCCGCCGGTCAGGCCGGTGAAGGCGCCGCCGAGGCCCTTGAGCGCGTCGCCCACCTCGCTGGGGATGATCCAGAGCTTGTTGGAGTCGCCCTTGGCCAGCTCGGGCAGAGTCTGGAGGTACTGGTAGGCGAGCAGCTTCTGGTCGGCGTCGCCGTCGTGGATGGCCTCGAAGACCGTCCGGATCGCGGCCGCCTCACCGTCCGCGCGCAGGACCGCGGCCTGCGCCTCACCCTCGGCCTTGAGCACCTCGGCCTGCTTCTCACCCTCGGCCTTGAGGATCTGGGCTTGGCGCTGGCCTTCGGCGGTGAGGATCGCAGCGCGCTTGTCCCGGTCGGCGCGCATCTGCTTCTCCATCGAGTCCTGGATGGAGGTCGGCGGCTCGATCGCCTTCAGCTCGACGCGGTTGACCCGGATGCCCCACTTGCCGGTGGCCTCGTCCAGGACGCCACGCAGGCCGGCATTGATGACCTCGCGCGAGGTCAGGGTGGACTCCAGGTCCATCGAGCCGATGATGTTGCGCAGCGTGGTGACGGTCAGCTGCTCGATCGCCTGGATGTAGCTGGCGACCTCGTACGTCGCGGCGCGGGGGTCGGTCACCTGGTAGTAGATGACGGTGTCGATGTTGACGACCAGGTTGTCCTGGGTGATCACCGGCTGCGGGGGGAACGGCACGACCTGCTCGCGCAGGTCGATCCGGTTGCGGACCCGGTCGATGAACGGGACGACGATGTTCAGCCCTGCGTTGAGCGTCCGGGTGTAGCGGCCGAAGCGCTCCACGATCGCGGCGCTGGCCTGCGGGATGACCTGGATCGTCTTGATCAGCGCGATGAAGGCCACCACGACCAGGACGACCAAAACGATAAGGACGGGTTCCACGGACTCTCCCCTAGACGACCAGGGCGGTCGCGCCCTGGATTTCGACGACGTCGACCTGCTGCCCGGGCTGGTACACCTGGCCCGGATGGAGCGCACGGGCCGACCAGATCTCACCGTTCAGCTTGATCCGCCCGCCCTCCCCGTCGACGGTTTCCGCGACGACCGCGGTGGCGCCCTGGAGCGCCTCGATGCCCATCTTGACCTGCGGGCCCTTCTGAAGCTGCCGATAGGCGATCGGGCGGACGAAGACCACCAGTGCGACCGAGACGACGACGAAGGTCACGGTCTCCAGGACCACTCCCCCGCCCAGCGCGGCCACACCGGCGGCGGCCAGCGCCCCGACCGCGAACATGGCGAACTCCGGCATCGCGGTGAGCACCAGCGGTATGCCGAGCCCTGCGGCGGCCAGAAGCCACCAGATCCAGCTGTCCACACATCCATCCTAGGGAGCGAAGGCCTTCGAAGCGGACAGTTCCCGCAGGTCGAGGGGCGGAAACCGGTCGCGTGTGCGACCGGTTCCGACGGCGTTCCGGATGAACCAACGGACGGGGCCTCAGCCCAGCGGCAGACCCTGGGCCGACCAGCGGTCTCCGTGCCGCTCCAGGGTGAGCGGCAGGCCGAAGCACTTGGAGAGGTTGCGGGCGGTCAGCTCGGTGTCGATCGGGCCGGCAGTGAGCACCTTCCCCTGACGGATCATCATGACATGGGTGAAGCCCGGCGCGATCTCCTCGACGTGGTGGGTGACCATCGCCATTGCCGGAGCGAACTCGTCCTGGGCGAGCGCGCCGAGTCGGCGGACCAGGTCCTCACGGCCGCCGAGGTCCAGGCCGGCGGCGGGCTCGTCAAGCAGCAGCAGCTCGGGGTCGGTCATCAGGGCGCGGGCGATCAGGGTGCGCTTGCGTTCGCCCTCGGAGAGGGTGCCGAACTTGCGGTCGGTGAGGTTGGCCATGCCGAGGCGGTCGAGCAGGGCGAGGGCACGGGCCTCGTCCGACTGCTCGTAGGTCTCCTGCCAGCTGACAGTCATGCCGTACGCGGCGGTGAGCACGGTCTGGAGCACGGTCTGCTCGGCCGGCAGCTTGTCGAACATGGCGGCGCCGGCCAGGCCGATCCGGGAACGCAGCTCGAAGACGTCGATCTCACCGAGCTTCTCACCCAGCACTGTGACCTTGCCCGAGGTCGGGAACAGGTACGAGGAGGCGATCTGCAACAGCGTGGTCTTGCCGGCGCCGTTCGGGCCCAGAATGACCCAACGCTCGCCCTCGGAGATGGACCACGAGACCTGGTCGACCAGCGCGCGCCCCTCCCGGACCACGGATACGTCCACCAGCTCCAGCACGTCGCTCATGCCTATGCCTTCCCCAAAAACAAGATTCTCGGCCGTCGGTGCGGGCGGCGGGCCTACTCCGGCAGCCGGTGGGCACGGGGTGGGTGCGCCGCACACGCATGGGCAAACCTACGCCACGCGGATGACCGCCGATTCCGTAGGCTGGCCGGATGCTCGCGACTCCTGCCGACAATCCGTACGAAGAGCCCCGTTCGGGGCGGCTCACCGCATGGGGCAACGCCCTGCTGGCCGGCCTGGTGCCGCCGGACGACGCCGCTGCGGCTGTCCTGGGTGCGGACGAGATCCACCGGGTTACCGATCTGCCCGGTGACGAGCCTGGCGAACAGCACGGGCTGACCTGGGCGCTGGGGCGGCTGCGGGTGCTCGGCGTGAAGGGCCTGCGTCTCGCTCTGCCCTCAGCCGGGCACCCGCTCGGATTGACCGGCCCGAAGGCCTTCAACGAGCAGGCCATGAGTGCGGGTGAGGCCGTCCTGGCCGTGGGCGCACCGCTCGGCCTGGTGCCGGAGGTGGAGGTGTACGGCCCGGTTGGAGACCGCTCGGCAACCGTGCTGTGGCGCTGTTCCGAGGTCAACGACACACCGCCGGCGGACGTGCCCTCTCTGAACGAGGCGGAACGTGAGCTGGCGGACGGGCTGCGCGAGGCGACCGTCATGCTCACCCGCCTCAACGTGGCTGGCGCCGGGCCCGAGGCCCTGCGCGCCCTCGATGCCTACCGCCGTCGAGGACACAGCAAGCTGCTCGCCCCCGGCTACCCACCCCGGGCCGTCCGTGTGCTGGAGTCGGCCCGCCAGGTATCCGCCTTGCTCGCCATCGCCTCCGGCAGCCACGGCGCTGCCGTCAGCGCCTCCGAGATGGCGGCCCGCCAGTCCCTCCTGGCCCCGCTGCGGCGCACGGCCCGACGTGCCCAGGTGGCCGCCTACAACGCCCTCGTCGACGAGCGAGACGACCGCTGAGAGGTGCCGGCTCCCGGGGTCGGCGGCGAGCGCGATTACCTCGGCGCGCTCGTACCTGCCGTCGGGCCCGGCGGCCAGGCTTCCCTGCGCCGTAGCTGCTGACAGCCGACACCGGGACCACCCCAGGACTTCGGCTGCCTCCTCCACCGAGTAGCTCTCCGCAAGCCGTTGCTCCGCCGCCTCGGAGGCGGCCCGCGCCGTGGCCGCAGCCTTGTGCATACGTTTCCTGACGACCTGCTCCACCGCGGCACGTGGGACGGCGGCCAAGGCCTCCCGGCTGTATGTCGGCCAGCCTCGATATCCGCCGCAGGGGCGCAGCTCCCCTGCGGCGGCAAGCCGCCTGATGTCTTCGGCGATCACCAACAGGCCGGTGGTATGGCCCAGAACCGTGGCTGCTTTGGCCACCCCCACTGGAGGCACAGCGCCCAGCGCGAGGATGATCTCCTCGGCACGGGCCTTCAGCTGCGCCTCGACGAGGGCCGACCAGGTGCCGTTTTCGAGGTCCGGCTCTGGGATCAGTTCACGTTCCCGTGCCAGGTTGAACTGCCAACGCCGCATCCGGAGCCGGCGCCTCAGCAGCTCCGGCCCGTAGGCGTCCCGCTCTCGGACTGCCTCCCGAACCAAGCTCGCTCCACGCTCGATGGCCTCGGCTGCGCGGACATCTACTCTCGCCGCCTGGCACCCGGACGAGCGTCCACCTGGCTCCCGTCCTCGATTTCCGCCCTCGGCAATCGGTTGCGACCCAGGCCCGGACATCGGAGGCTCATCGAACATGCGGCACGTCAACTCAAGTTCATGGGCCGGTACGACAGGCCCGCACTCACTGCACATCGCGTTCATCCGGCCCTCCCTCGGGATCGGTGTCGGCGATCAGCCTGGCACAGCCGACTGACTACACATCGCCCCAATTCCGGCGATCCCTGCCGAACAGCACATGCAGGACCCCCGTTTGACGCCTGTCCTGGCCGAAAACCTGCCGATCGGCACGGCGTCCGCACCAACTCCCCGCGCCCCCAGCGCACTACCCCTCGCGGGTCTCGCCGTGGCGAACGGCCCAGAGTGCTGCCTGGGTGCGGTCGGCCAGGTCCAACTTCATGAGGATGTTGGACACATGGGTCTTCACCGTCTTCTCCGAGAGGTGCAGGCTGCGGGCGATCTCCCGGTTGGAGCGGCCATCGGCGATGTGACCGAGCACTTCGCGCTCGCGCTCTGTGAGCGTGCCGCCGCGGCCCTGTGGAGCGCGCGGGCCATCGTCGGAAAGTAGAGCCTCGGCCAGTTCAGGCTGGAGCAGAACGTGGCCGGCGTGCACCGAACGGATCGCCCCGGCCAGCGCCTCCGGGTCCACGTCCTTGTAGACGTACCCGGCCGCACCGGCCCGCAGCGCGGGAACCATCGTGCGGTGCTCGGTGAAGCTGGTGACGATCAGGATCCGGGCGCGGCTGCCCTCCCCCTTGAGCGTGCGCAGCGCCTCGATGCCGTCGACGCCGGGCATCTTGAGGTCCATCAGGACGACGTCAGGGTCGAGTTCACGGGCCCGCTCGACGCCCTCCGCCCCATCGGCGGCCTCCCCGACCACGTCGATGTCGTCCTGAACTTCCAGGAAGGTGCGTAGCCCTCGTCGAACCACCTGGTGGTCGTCGACCAGCAGGACACGGATCGACGGTGTGCTCTCAGGCACCGGGGACCTCCATCTCGACGAGCGTCCCCCGGCCGGGGGCCGACTCCAGGGTGAGCGTGCCGCCGACGGCGGCCGCGCGGTCGCGCATCGAGGCCAGGCCGAGGTGGCGGCCGGCCCGACGGACGGACTCTGGATCGAAGCCGCGCCCGTCGTCGTGCACGCGCAGCACCGCACCGCGCACAGGCGTCCCGGCCAGGGTGACGGTGACCCGGCGGGCGCCGGAGTGGCGCAGCGCATTGTGCAGCGCTTCCTGGGCGACTCTCAGCAGCGCAGCCTCCTGAGCGGGCGGCAGCGCCCGGACGCCGTCGGCGGCGAAGACGACATCGGCGGTGTGCGCCCGGTCGAGGACCTGTACCTGGGAGGCGAGAGTGGCGCTCAGCCCGTCCTCCTCCAGGGCGGCGGGACGCAGTTCCACGACGACGGCGCGCAGTTCGTCGGCGGCCTCGGCGGCCAGCCGGGCGACCTCGGCAAGCTCGGCGCGCGCCCGGGCCGGGTCACGGTCGACGAGCTTGGCGGCCGCCTTGGCGGTGAGCCGGAGCGAGAAGAGCTTCTGCGAGACGGCATCGTGCAGGTCATGGGCGATCCGGGCACGCTCGCCGGCCAGTGTGAGCTCGCGGCTGCGTTCGTACAGCCGGGCGTTGGAGAGGGCGAGGGCGGCGTGCGCGGCAAGGATCCGCAGCAGTTCCTCGTCGTGGTCGGTGAAGAGGCCCCCGCCTCGCTTGTTGGCGAGGAAGATGACGCCCATCACCTGCGGCTCGTCTTCGGCCGCGTCGGTGTCCAGGATCGGCATACCGAGAAAGGCGTCCATATCGGGGTGGGCCGCGGGCCACCCTTCGAAGGCGGGTGCTTTGCGGACGTCCACGAGCCGGGTAGGGCCGGTCTCGTGCAGCATGGCCGCGAGCACGCCGTGTTGCCGGGGCAGCGGGCCGATCGCCCGCCACTGCTCGTCGGTGACACCGTCGACCACGAACTGGGCGAAGCCTCCGTGGTCGTCGGGCACGCCCAGGGCCGCGTACTCGGCGCCGAGCAGACCCCGGGCCGAGGCGGTGATGCGGCGCAGCACCTCGCGGACCTCCAGGTGCCGGCTCATGGCGAGCAGCGCCTGGCTGACGGCCTCGATCCCGGACAGACACGGTTCGCAGGCGGACAGCGGGCCCCGGTGGGCACGGTGGTCTCCGGTGGTGCTGGGCATACCGCCAACCTACCGCCGCCGTCACGACCGCCGCGTCCGTCCGCGGCCGCCCCGGGCCCAGGTCCGGGGACCTAGGCCGCAGGGCCCACCCGGAGCCTCGGGAGACCGCCCGGAACGCCGAGGGGCGGCCCTCCCCAGTGGGAGAGCCGCCCCTCGGCCTGCTGTCGGAGAAGGGGTCAGCCCTTCTGCATGACCTCGGGCTCGTGCCGGCGCTGGAGCCGGGTCACGAGGACGCCGATGACGATCGAGATGGCGATCAGCACGCCCGCGTCGATCGCCCACTGGGCGACGCTGTGCTTCCAGAGCGGGTCGTAGTTGGGGTTCTGGAAGTCCTTGTTCCAGGGGCCCATGAGCGTGGACAGGTCGAGCGTGGTGGACACGATGCCGGTGCCCCAACGGGCCGGCATCAGCCAGGCGATCTGCTCCAGACCGGGCTTGCTGAAGATCTGGAAGAGGCAGCCGGTGAAGACGACCTGGACGATGGCGAACATGACCAGCAGCGGCATGGTCTTCTCGGCGGTCTTCACCAGCGCGGAGATCATCAGACCGAACATCATCGCAGCGAAGCTGAGCAGGATCATGCCGATGGTCATCTCGATGATCGGCAGGTTCCTGACGATCAGGCCGTGCTCGGGGAGCTTGCGCGGCAGGAAGCCGACGGCGGAGATGATCGCGCCCTGGATCACGCTGAAGATACCCAGCACAATGATCTTGGACATCATGTACGCCGAGCGAGACAGGCCGGTGGCCCGTTCCCGTTCGTAGATCGCCCGTTCCTTGATCAACTCACGGACCGAGTTGGCCGCACCGGAGAAGCAGGCGCCGATCGCCAGGATCAGCATGATCGTCGCGGCCCCGCTGTTGAGGTGGAGCTGCGTCTTCGGGTTGGGTGCGAGCCCCGGTTCATTGGGGATCAGCACGCTGACCGCGCCGATGACCGCAGGCAGCAGCACCGACAGTGCCAGGAAGCCCCGGTCCGAGGCGAGCACCGACATGTAGCGGCGCATCAGGGTCCACAGCTGCGAGCCCCAGCTCTGCGGCTTCGGCGGCTTGACGGCCTCCTGCGCGACCTGGACGTGCTGCACCTCGCCCGCCTCCACGGTGGGTGCGGAGTACTGCTGGTAGTGCACCGAGCCCCGGTAGCGACCGGCCCAGTCGTGGTCCGGGTAGTTCTCGAAGGCCTGGAAGACGTCCGCCCAGGTCTCGTACCCGAAGAAGTGCAGTGCCTCGTCCGGCGGGCCGAAGTAGGCCACCGAACCGCCCGGCGCCATCACGAGCAGCCGGTCGCACAGTGCGAGTTCGGCCACCGAGTGGGTGACGACCAGGATGGTGCGGCCGTCGTCGGCGAGGCCTCGCAGCATCTGCATGACCTCACGGTCCATGCCCGGGTCGAGGCCCGAGGTGGGCTCGTCCAGGAAGATCAGCGAGGGCTTGGTGAGCAACTCCAGGGCGACCGAGACACGCTTCTGCTGGCCGCCGGAGAGCGCGGTGATCTTGTTGTCGGCACGCTTGTCCAGGCGCAGCTCGTACAGCACCTCGTCGATCCGGGCCTCGCGCTCGCGCGCCTCGGTGTCGCCGGGGAAGCGCAGTCGGGCCGCGTACTTGAGGCCCTTTCGGACGGTGAGCTCGCGGTGCAGGATCTCGGACTGCGGCACCAGGCCGATGCGCGAGCGGAGCTCGGCGAACTGCTTGTAGAGGTTGCGGCCGTCGTACAGGACCTCGCCGCGGTCGGCCGGGCGGTACCCGGTGAGGGCGCGCAGCAGCGTGGACTTGCCGGAGCCGGACGGGCCGATGACCGCGACCAGGGACTTCTCCGGGACGCCGAAGCTGACGTCGTTGAGCAGGATCTTCTTGCCGCCCTTGTGTTCGACCTCGACGGTCAGGTGGCGGGCGGAGAAGGAGACCGCGCCGGTGTCGACGAACTCCTGGAGCTGGTCGCCGACCAGGACGAAGCCGGAGTGGCCGACGGTCAGCCGGTCCTGCGGGCCCATCAGCTGACGCTGTACCCGCTGACCGTTGAGGAAGATGCCGTTGTGGCTGCCGAGGTCGACGATCTCGTAGCGGCCGTCCGGGAGCTGACGCAGCTCGGCGTGGTGGCGGGAGACCTGGAGGTCGGACACCACGATGTCGTTGTCGAGCGCACGACCGATCCGGACGGTGCGCATCGCCGACGTCAGGTTGCGGATGATGGTCGGCTGCGGCCCGTCGCCACCCTGCTGCGGCGGGCCCTGGAAGCCCTGCTGCTGCGGGAAGCCACCGTGCTGGGGCTGCGGCTGCGGGGCCGGCTGGGCCTGCGGCGGCGCGTACTGCTGCTGCGGGAACGGCGGCTGGGCCTGCGGCTGACCCGGCCAGGCCTGCTGCGGCTGCTGGTACGGCTCGTGCTGCGGCCAGCCCTGCTGCGGAGCGGGCTGCTGGGGCGTGGGCACCGGACCACGGCTGGTGGTGGCCTCGTGCATCGGGGCGGTCTGCGGAGCAGCGGCGTGCGCGGGTGCGGAGAAGCCGAGCCGGGGGCCGTTCTCCGGGTTGCCCAGGTTGACCACGGCACCGGGGAACAGCTGGGCCTGCATGGTGCGGGCGCCGGCCACGTACGTTCCGTTGGTGCTGCCGTGGTCGTCCAGTTGCCAACCGCTGCCGTTGAAGCTGATGGTCCCGTGCTGCCAGGACACCCTGGCGTCGTCGAACGGGAAGTCGGACTGCGGGTTGCGCCCGATGGTGTAGGACCGCCCCGGCTCCAGAGTCCGCTGCTGTCCGTTGATCTCAATGACGAGTTGCGGCACTGCGCGCCTGCCCCGCTCTCTCGGTTCCCCCGAATTGTTGCCCCCGGCCAGGGGTGCGATGTTCCTGTGATTGACGGGGGGAATCATTCCAGCCCGCCGACCGCCGATGAAAGTCGGCCCGGGTGACTGTGACCAGGCTGCTACCGAGCCGGACCCGTGGCGTCCCGCGAGGTGGGACGGGTGCCCCCGGGCCGTCGAGCGCCCGGTAGCGTGGGAGGCACCATGAACGCATCGCCCCTGGCCGCTGAGCCCCTCCCCGCCGCCCAGCACCGGACCGCGGACGAGCGCACCCTGCTCGTCAAGGTGTTCGGCAAGGACCGCCCCGGCATCACCGCCGGCCTCTTCGCGACACTGGCCGGCTTCGGCGTCGACGTCATCGACATCGAGCAGGTCGTCACCCGTGGCCGCATCACGCTGTGCGCCCTGGTCACCCAGCCCCCCACACCCGGCGCCGAGGGCGGGCTGCGGGCCACCGTCCACCGCTGGGCCGACGAGCAGAAGCTCCAGGCCGAGATCCTCTCCGGCATCGGTGACAACCGGCCGCGCCGTGAGGGCCGCTCGCACGTCACGGTGCTCGGCAACCCGCTGACGGCCGCCGCCGTCTCCGCGCTCACCTCCCGGATCACCGCCTCGGGCGGCAACATCGACCGTGTCTTCAGGCTCGCCAAGTACCCGGTGACGGCGGTCGAGCTGGCCGTCTCCGGTGTCGCCACCGACGAGCTGCGGGCCGCGCTGGCCCAGGAGGCGGCCACCCAGCGGGTGGACGTCGCGGTGGTCGCGGCCGGGCTGGAGCGCCGGGCCAAGCGCCTGGTGGTCATGGACGTCGACTCCACGCTCATCCAGGACGAGGTGATCGAGCTGTTCGCCGCCCACGCGGGCTGCGAGGAGAAGGTCGCCGAGGTGACGGCGGCGGCGATGCGCGGCGAGCTGGACTTCGCCGAGTCGCTGCGGGCCCGGGTGGCGCTGCTGGCCGGGCTGGACGCCTCGGTGACGGAGAAGGTCCGCGCCGAGGTCCGCTTCACGCCGGGCGCGCGCACCCTGATCCGCACCCTCCAGCGCCTCGGCTACCAGGTCGCGGTGGTGTCCGGCGGCTTCACCCAGGTCACCGACCACCTGGTGGAGCAGCTGGGGCTGGACTTCGCGGCCGCGAACACCCTGGAGGTGGTGGACGGCAGGTTCACCGGCCGGGTGGTCGGCGAGATCGTGGACCGGGCGGGCAAGGCACGCTGGCTGGCCCGCTTCGCCGAGCAGGCGAAGGTGCCGCTGGAGCAGACGGTGGCGATCGGCGACGGCGCCAACGACCTGGACATGCTGAACGCGGCCGGCCTCGGGGTGGCGTTCAACGCCAAGCCGGTGGTGCGCGAGGCCGCCGACACCGCGGTGAACGTGCCGTTCCTGGACACCGTGCTGTACCTGCTGGGCATCACCCGCGAGGAGGTCGAGGCGGCCGACGCGCTGCACGGCACCCCGACCGAGTAAGGGCCGGCCCGGCCACGGCCGATGGAGTGAGGCCCGCTCGAAGAGGGCCTTCGGACGTACACGAGGGGCGCGCGGATCAAGTCCGCGCGCCCCTCACGTACGTTCCCGGGATCAGTCCTGCGGCGTGTAGTACGAGACCAGCTGGGCCACGCCCGGCTCGACGCCCTTCCAGGAGCCGCTGAAGCTGAGCACGGCGATCGCCGCCGTCGGGAAGCCCCCGAGCCGAAGCCGCTCCAGCGCGTCCCGGTCGCCCGCGTCCCCGGCCAACACCTGGGTCAGACCCAGCACACCCGGGTTGTGGCCGACCAGAACCAGGTCCGAGAACTCCTCCGGAGTCTCCTGGAGCACGGCGATGATCTCACCGGGGCTGGCCTCGTAGACCCGGTCCTCGTACACCGTCTTGCGGGCCCGCTTGGGCAGCTCGTGCGCCGCCAGCTTCCAGGTCTCGCGGGTGCGCAGCGCGGTGGAGCAGAGCACGTAGTCGGGGTTGATGCCGGAGTCGACCAGCCAGCGGCCGGCGTCCGGAGCCTGGTGTCGGCCCCGGTCGGCCAGCGGCCGCTCGTGGTCGTCCACACCGTTCGGCCAGTCGGCCTTGGCATGGCGGAGAACGATGATCCTGCGGGGCGTGTCGGCGCTCATACCCAGCAAGCTTGGCAGAAAAGCGGCCCGGCGGCGCGATGCTCCCGGATGCCACCACTCCGAGGGACGAGGAGTCTCACCAAGCCCCGTTCACCAGGGCATCAGGTGGCGTACGGAATCCCTCAGCCCATCGTGGCCGCGACGGTGGCGATGATCGCCACCAGCACCACGATGGCACCGAAGGCGAGGGCGATGCGGCCGAGCTGCTTGCGGCCGTCGGTGGGATCAGGATCGAGAACGGGCATGTCCGGAATTCTCCCATCCCGAACGCGCCCGCCGTCCGCTGGCCCCACCGCCTTGGCCAGGCCTTGACCTTCCCCGTCGGTCCTCGCCCTTCACCGCCGCGTGCGGTCCCCGGCGTCACACACCCCCGTCGGACGTCACGCCCTGGTCTGCTCCCCCGGGTGCACCGCCTCGTCCTCGATGTACCGCGCCAGCGCCGCGCGCAGGCCGAACAGCATCTGCGGCACCAGCAGCAGGGCCAGGAAGCCCAGCGGCCAGTACCACTGGCCGGTGACGTCGTAGATCCGGCCGATCAGGATCAGGCCGGGAACGGAGATCAGGTAGCCGATCCCCTGCGCGAAGGCGGACAGCTGTGCGACGCCGCCGGCCGTCCGGGCGCGCAGTCCGATCATCGTCAGCACCAGCGGGAAGGCGCAGTTGGACAGGCCCACCAGGACCGCCCAGACCCACGGCGCGCCGGCCGGGGCGAGCGCCAGCCCGGCGTAGCCGGCGATGCCGCACGAGGCCAGCACGACCACGAACGGCCGCTGGTCACCGCGGCGGGCGGCGAGGTTGGGCAGGACATAGGAGACCGGCACGCCGATCACCATGGTGACCGCGAGCAGCACCCCGGAGGTGCCCTTGTCGATGCCGGCGTCCTGGAAGATCTTCGGCAGCCAGCCCATCACCATGTACGCACCGCTGGCCTGGAGGCCGAAGAAGCCGGCCAGCGCCCAGGCCGTACGGCTGCGGGTGATCGGCAGCTTGGCCGGGACGGCGTTGCCGCCCGCCCGCTCGCCGCGCTCGCGCTTGGCGATCAGCACCGGCAGCCAGAGCAGCAGCGCGAGCGCGGCGAGCGCTGCCCAGACGCCCAGGCCGTAGCGCCAGTCGCCGCCGAACGCGCTGGTCAGCGGCACGGTGACGGCCGCGGCCAGCGCGGTGCCGGCGGACAGCGCCATGGAGTACAGGCCGATCATCGGACCGACCTTCTCCGGGAAGTAGCGCTTGATCACGACCGGGAGCAGCACGTTGGAGACCGCGACGCCGGCCAGCGCGAGCGCGGTCAGCAGCAGGAAGACCGCGGTGCCACCCGCGAAGGAGCGGGCCAGCACGCCCGCGGCGATCGCGCCCATGCCAGCCGTGATCACCGCGATGGGGCCGATCCGGCGGGCCGCGGCCGGCGCGGCGAAGCCGAACAGCGCGAAGCACAGCGACGGGACGGCGGTGAGCAGCCCGGCGAGGGTCGGGTTCATTCCCAGGTCGGCGCGGACCTGGTCGAGCAGCGGCCCGAGGCTGGTGACCACGGGGCGCAGGTTGAAGGCTGCGGCGGCGATCGCGACGGCGAACAGCCAGCCCAGGTACTTGGCGGAGCCTGAGGCGGCGGGCCGCTCGGCCGGCGGCCGCCGGGTGTCGGTCGGGGTGGAAGCGGTGGTGTCTGCTGCGGGCATGAGCGACATCATAGAATGATGGGATGAATTGATGCACCTTGTACTTGGCATGATGTGCCGACCGTTCATCCACCGGCCACCTCCCACCAGGCCCCACCCGAGCCGTAGTCGCAAGGAGTCCCCGTGGCGCTGTCCTCGCCGAGGCGCACCCCGCTGTCCGACCAGGTGATCGCACAGCTGCGTGCCCAGATCACTTCCGGGGAGTGGCCGGTCGGCTCGCGCATCCCCACCGAGGCCGCCCTGGTCGAACAGCTCGGCGTCGCCCGCAACACCGTCCGCGAGGCCGTCCGCGCCCTCGCCCACAACGGCCTGCTCGACATCAGGCAGGGCTCCGGCACGTACGTGCTGGCCACCAGCGAGCTGGCCGGAGTGATGCACCGCCGCTTCGCCGACGCCGAGCAGGCCCAGATCGCCGAGCTGCGGGCGGCGCTGGAGACCTCGGCGGCGGGCCTCGCCGCCCAGCGCCGCACCGCGCGCGACCTGGAGCTGCTGGACGGCGCGCTGGCCCGCCGGGAGGCCGCCTGGCACTCCGGCGAGGCCGAGGACTTCATCCAGGCCGACGCTGCCTTCCACCAGGCCGTGGTGGCCGCCGCCCACAACGACGTCCTGCTCGCCGTGTACGCCGACCTCGGTGAGGTCACCCGCGAGCACCTGCGGCACGACGTCGGCCCCGAGCTGATCGCCGAGCGCTACATCGGCCACCACGGCATCCTGGAGGCCATCCGGGCCGGCGACGCCCAGCGTGCCTCGGTCGAGGCGGGCCGCGCCATCGGCGTCTGCGCCACCGCTGAGGTCTGACCGCCCGCGCGCCGACACCAGGCCCGCCCTCAAGCCCGACGCGCCCGGCCCCGATCCCGACCCCAACCCCGGCCGGGGATCCCGGCCGGGAGCCCAGGCCCGCCCTGGATCCCCGGCCGAGACGAGAACGAAACGCCGCTGCCCGGCACCCCCACGAGGGAGGGCCGGGCAGCGGCGTACGGGCGGAGCGTCAGGCGCCGATGGCGTGCAGACCGCCGTCGACGTGGATGATCTCGCCGGTGGTCTTCGGGAACCAGTCCGACAGCAGCGCGACGATGCCGCGGCCGGCCGGCTCCGGGTCGCTCAGGTCCCACTTCAGCGGGGAGCGGTGGTTCCAGGTGTCGGCCAGCTCGCCGAAGCCCGGGATGGACTTGGCGGCCATCGAGCCGATCGGACCGGCCGAGATCAGGTTGCAGCGGATGTCCCGCTCGCCCAGGTAACGCGCCAGGTAGCGGTTGGTCGACTCCAGGGCGGCCTTGGCCGGGCCCATCCAGTCGTACTGCGGCCAGGCGAACTGGGCGTCGAAGGTCAGACCGACCACCGAACCGCCGTCCTGCATCAGCGGCAGCAGCGCCGTGGTCAGCGACTTCAGCGAGTACGCCGAGACGTGCATCGCGGTGGCCACGGACTCCCACGGGGTGTCCAGGAAGCTGCCGCCCAGAGCGTCCTGCGGAGCGAAGCCGATCGAGTGGACGATGCCGTCCAGGGTCGGCAGGTGCTCGCGGACCTGGTCGGCGATGCCGGCCAGCTGCTCCGCGTTGGAGACGTCCAGCTCCAGCACCTTGACCGGGTGCGGCAGCTTCTTGGCGATCCGCTCGGTCAGGCTCGGACGCGGGAAGGCGGTGAGGATGATCTCCGCACCCTGCTCCTGCGCGAGCTTGGCGGTGTGGAAGGCGATGGAGGACTCCATCAGCACACCGGTGATCAGGATCCGCTTGCCTTCGAGGATTCCGCTCATGATCAGTGACCCATGCCCAATCCGCCGTCGACGGGAATGACGGCTCCAGTGATGTACGCGGCCTCGTCCGAAGCGAGGAACCGCACGGTGGAGGCGACCTCGGCGGGCGCCGCGTAGCGGCCCAGCGGCACGCCCGCGACGATCTCCGCGCGGCGCTCGTCACTGAGCACGGCGGTCATGTCGGTGTCGACGAAGCCGGGGGCGACCACGTTGACGGTGATGTTGCGCGGGCCGAGCTCGCGCGCCAGCGACCGGGCGAAGCCGACCAGGCCGGCCTTGGAGGCGGCGTAGTTGGCCTGGCCCGGGGAGCCGGACAGGCCCACCACGGACGAGATCAGCACGACGCGGCCCTTCTTGGCACGCATCATCAGCTTGGAGGCGCGCTTGACCACCCGGAAGGTGCCGGTCAGGTTGGTGTCCACGACGGAGGTGAAGTCCTCCTCGGACATGCGCAGCAGCAGGGTGTCGTTGGTGATGCCCGCGTTGGCGACCAGAACCTCGACCGCACCGTGCTTCTGCTCGATCTCGGTGAAGGCGGCGTCGACCTGCGCGGAGTCCGTGATGTCGCAGCGGACCGCGAGGACGTCGTACTTGGCCAGCGCCTCCGGCACCTCGCCCGAGCGGCTGGTGACGGCCACCTTGTCGCCCGCTTCGGCGAAGGCCTGGGCGATCGCGAGGCCGATGCCCCGGTTTCCTCCGGTGACGAGAACCGAGCGGCTCAACGATCCACCTCTCTCCGTGTGTGAGCGCGTACGTCGGAATGCGTACGCACTGTGACGCTATCGGGCGGTCGGCGGCGGCGGCGCATCGGGCTCCCACAGCGCCTTCCCGGCGGATCTGTCGCAATCCGACAATCCGTGCCCGCCCGTTCCGTCCCGGCGGCGGACATCGCCCAGGCCCGGGCGCTGCCCGGATCGGGGCGACTGTACGGGAACAACACGGGCGGGCACACCCGTTGCCCCCGTGGTGCGGGCCGGCCCGGGACCTGCCGTACCGATTCCCGACCATCCCGGCGAGCGACGAAGGCAGAGCGGATGACCAAGGCACGGCCCGGGAGCACCCACCGAGGCGGACGACTGCTGGCCCTCACCGCGCTGGCGGCCGGCCTGGGCGCGACCGTCTGGTCGCTGCGCGACCTGCCTGCGGCGTTCGGGCGACGGCCGGACGGCGAGCGCGAGGAGCGGGTGCGCAACTCCCCGCAGTACCGCGACGGTGTCTTCCACAACGCGCCCTCCGCGCTCGCCCGCGCCGCCGACGCCCCCGGCTTCGACGGCGCCACCGCCCGCCGGATGCTGTTCGAGCGGGCCGGCCGCGTCCCCGCCCACCCGGTGCCGACCGTCCGCCCCGCGACCCCGCCCGGACCGGCCGCCGAGGGCGTGGAGGTCACCTGGTACGGCCACGCCTCCGCGCTGGTGGAGATCGAGGGCTTCCGGGTGCTGCTCGACCCGGTCTGGAGCGACCGCTGCTCCCCCGCCGCGCACGTCGGCCCCAAGCGGCTGCACCCGGTGCCGGTCGAGCTGGAGGAGCTGCCGCAGGTCGACGCGGTGCTGATCTCGCACGACCACTACGACCACCTGGACATGGTGACGGTCAAGCGCCTGGTGCGCAGCCAGTCCGCGCCCTTCGCGGTGCCGCTCGGCATCGGCGCCCACCTGCGCCGCTGGGGCGTCCCCGAGCACCGGATCATCGAGCTGGACTGGGACGAGACCTGCACCCTGGGCGACCTGGTGCTCACCCTCACCGCGGCGCACCACTTCTCCGGCCGCGGGCTGACCCGCAACACCACGCTGTGGGGTTCCTGGGTGATCGCCGGCCCGAGCCGCAAGGTCTTCTACACCGGCGACTCCGGCTACTTCGAGGGCTACGCCCGGATCGGCGAGCAGCACGGCCCGTTCGACGCCGCGCTGGTCCAGATCGGCGCCTACGACGCGGCCTGGGCGGACATCCACATGACCCCCGAGGACGCCGTCCTCGCGCACAAGGACCTGACCGCCGGCCTGCTGGTGCCCGTCCACTGGTGCACCTTCAACCTGGGCCTGCACCCGTGGGCCGAGCCGATCGAGCGGCTGGTGACGGCGGCCAAGAGGCAGGCCGTCCCGCTGGCCGTCCCGCGCCCCGGCGAGCGGGTCGACGTCGACAACCCGCCGGAGCTGGACGGCTGGTGGGAGACCGTCGCCTGACGGCCCGTGCCGACACCCCCGGGCAGCGGGGACCGGAAGCGGGAATCGGCGGCCGAACCGTACTGGCCGAAACCGCAGCGCACCGGTCGAAATGCACTGGCCGGAAACCCGGTGGACGGGAAATGATGCGGTGTGGGCGCCCCTGTGGCGCCGCACCGCCACCCCCGCGACCTGGGAGCCCGATTGCCTCCGATCCCTCCGGCCGATCGCTCCGGCGCCCCGCACGGGCGCGCCGTCGACCCGCTGTTCCTCGCCCTGCCGCTGCGCCCCCTCGCCGACGCCGCGCTCACCCGGGCCCGCGAGCTGGGCGTGAGCCACGCCGACTTCCGCCTGGAGCGGATCCGCGGCGCCTCCTGGCGGCTGCGCGACGCGCGTCCGGCCGGCACCTCCGACAGCGTGCAGCTCGGTTTCGCCGTCAGGGTGCTGCTGGACGGCGCCTGGGGCTTCGCCGCCGGTGTCGACCTCACCCCCGACGCGGCGGCCCGGGTCGCCGAGCAGGCCGTCGCGGTGGCCCGCCTCTCCGGCGGGATCAGCCGGGCGGCCGGTTCCACCGAGCGGGTCGAGCTGGCCGACGAGCCGGTGTACCGGGACGTCACCTGGGTCTCCGCGTACGAGATCAACCCCTTCGAGGTGCCGGACGCCGAGAAGACCGCGCTGCTCGCCGAGCGCAGCTCCCGGCTGCTGGCCGCCGAGGGCGTCTCCCACGTCCGGGCGGCCCTGCGGACCGTCCAGGAGAACAAGTTCTACGCGGACACCGCCGGCACGGTGACCACCCAGCAGCGGATCCGGGTGTACTCCGACCTGGAGGCCACCTCGGTCGACGAGCGCACCGGCGCCTTCGACTCGATGCAGACCCTGGCCCCGCCGGTCGGCCGCGGCTACGAGTACCTCACCGGCGCCGGCTGGGACTGGGACGCCGAACTCGCCGAGCTGCCCGTCCTGCTGGCCGAGAAGATGAAGGCCCCGAGCGTCGAGGCCGGCCGCTACGACCTGGTCATCGACCCGACCAACCTCTGGCTGACCATCCACGAGTCGATCGGCCACGCCACCGAGCTGGACCGCGCGCTCGGCTACGAGGCCGCCTACGCCGGCACCTCCTTCGCCACCTTCGACCGGCTCGGCTCGCTCAAGTACGGCTCCGAGCTGATGCACGTCACCGGCGACCGCACCGCCGAGCACGGCCTGTCCACCATCGGCTACGACGACGAGGGCGTGGCCACCCAGTCCTGGGACCTGGTCAAGGACGGCATCCTGGTCGGCTACCAGCTCGACCGCGGCATGGCCGGGTTGAAGGGGTTCGAGCGCTCCAACGGCTGCGCCTTCGCCGACTCCCCCGCACACGTCCCGGTGCAGCGGATGGCCAACGTCTCGCTGCAACCGGCCGCCGACGGCCCGGACACCGAGGGCCTGTTCGCCCAGGTCGAGAGCGGCCTCTACATCGTCGGCGACCGCTCCTGGTCGATCGACATGCAGAGGTACAACTTCCAGTTCACGGGGCAACGCGCCTACGCCATCAAGGACGGCGAACTCGCCGGCCAGGTCAAGGACTTCGCCTACCAGGCCACCACCACCGACTTCTGGGGCTCGATGGCGGCGGTCGGCGGCCCGCAGACCTACCGCCTCGGCGGCGCCTTCAACTGCGGCAAGGCGCAGCCCGGTCAGATCGCGGCGGTCAGCCACGGCTGCCCGTCGGCGCTGTTCCGCAACGTCAACGTGCTCAACACCCAGCAGGAGGCGGGTCACTGATGACCGCGAAGCAGCCCCACGAACTCGTCGAGCTGGCGCTCGGCCTCTCCCGCGCCGACGGCTGTGTGGTGATCGCCGACGAGGAGTCCACCGCCAACCTGCGCTGGGCCGGCAACGCGCTGACCACCAACGGCGTCACCCGCAGCCGCCGTCTCACCGTGATCGCCACCGTGGCCGGCGCCGAGGGCACCGCCTCCGGCGTGGTCTCCCGCGAAGCCGTCACCGCGGAGGAGGTGGAGGACCTGGTGCGGGCCGCCGAGGAGGCCGCCCGCGCGGCCGGACCAGCCGAGGACGCCCAGCCGCTGATCGCCGACCAGCCCTCCTCGCCGGACTTCACCGAGCCGCCCGCGGTGACGTCCATCGAGGTGTTCGACGCCTTCGGCCCGGCCCTCGGCGAGGCCTTCGCCCGCGCCGCCGCCCAGGGCGAACTGCTCTACGGCTTCGCCCGGCACGAGATGACCTCCAGCTACCTGGGCAGCTCCACCGGCCTGCGGCTGCGCCACGACCAGCCCACCGGCATGGTCGAGATCAACGCCAAGACCGCCGACCTGTCCGGCTCGGCCTGGGTGGGCGCCGCCACCCGGGACTTCGCCGACATCGACGTCGCGGCCCTGCACGCCGAGCTGACCAGGCGGCTCGGCTGGGGCGCCCGCAAGGTGGACCTGCCGGCCGGACGGTACGAGGCGCTGCTGCCGCCCTCGGCCGTCGCCGACCTGCTGATCGTCCTCAACTGGTCCTCCGGCGGCCGGGACGCCCAGGAGGGCCGGACGGTCTTCTCCAAGCCCGGCGGAGGCACCCGGCTCGGCGACAAGCTCAGCGGCCTGCCGCTGACGCTGCGCTCCGACCCGCACGAGCCCGGCCTGGAGGCCGTGCCGTTCGTGCTCGCCCACTCCACCGGCGGGGACTACTCGGTCTTCGACAACGGCCAGCCGATCGCCGCCACCGAGTGGATCCGCGAGGGCGTGCTGAACGACCTGATCACCAGCCGCCACGCGGCCGCCCTCACCGGCCTGCCGCTGCGCCCGGCGATCGACAACCTCGTGCTGGAGACGGCGGACCAGGAGTCGGCGCCGACCCTGGACGAGATGATCGCCCGCACCGAACGCGGTCTGCTGCTCACCTGCCTCTGGTACATCCGCGAGGTCGACCCGGCGACGCTGCTGCTCACCGGACTCACCCGGGACGGCGTGTACCTGGTGGAGAACGGCGAGGTCGTCGGCGAGGTCAACAACTTCCGGTTCAACGAGTCCCCGGTGGACCTGCTCAACCGGATCACCGAGGTGGGCCGCACCGAACGCTGCCTGCCCCGCGAGTGGAGCGACAACGTCACCCGCACCGCGATGCCACCCGTGCGTGTCACGGACTTCAACATGAGTTCGGTCAGCCAGGCCTCTTAGCCACTGACCAACGGGGGATACGAGAGACATGATGGACGAGAAGCGCCTGGTCAGGTCGAGCAAGATGCTGTCACGCATCCTGCGGCACGAGCCCGGGCTGGTGGGGGTCACGCTGGACGGGGCCGGCTGGGTCCGGGTCGACGAGCTGCTCGCCGCGCTCGCCGCCCGGGGCCGGCCACTCACCCGGGCCGAGCTGGACCACGTCGTGGCGACCAACAACAAGCGCCGCTTCGGCTACTCACCGGACGGTCTCTCGATCCGCGCCAACCAGGGCCACACGGTGGCGGTCGACCTCGGTCTGGCCGCCGCCGTGCCGCCGCCCGTGCTCTACCACGGCACCGCCGACCGGCACCTGGCGGCGATCTTCCGCGAGGGCCTGCGCCCGATGGCCCGCCAGGACGTCCACCTCTCGGCGGACACCGAGACGGCGACCAGGGTCGGCGCCCGGCACGGCCGTCCGGTGGTGCTGACCGTGAACGCCACGGCGATGACGGCGGCCGGCCACGAGTTCCGGCTCAGTGAGAACGGCGTCTGGCTCACCGACGCCGTGCCCCCGCAGTACCTCTCCCGGCGCTCGTAGCCCGCCGGGCCGCACCACCGCGCCGGTGCCCGCTGCCGAAGGGCCTGTCCGCTCCGCCGGTCAGGCCCTTCGCGTACCCGGCCGGGTGGCTCCGGTCCACCCGGTCTCGTCGCCGCCCGGGTCCGGGCGTACCGTGAGGATTCCGCGCGGCCAGGCGCGCGGGTGCGTGACGAGGGCGGTAGGACACATGGGCAAGAGCGCCGGCGGCGGGCAGGTCTTCCGGATCACGGGAGCGCGCAGCAGCCTCACCGAGGATGTCCGGGGGCGCCAGCGCCGCTACGTCATCTCGATGCTGGTCCGCACGGCCTGCGTGCTGCTCGCCGTGGTGCTGTGGGACGTCCAGCGGGTGCTGGCGCTGGCCGCGCTGGCGGGCGCTGTGCTGCTGCCCTACTTCGCGGTGCTGATCGCCAACGCGGGCCGGGAACGGGCCCCGGGTCTGCCGAGCACCTTCGACATTCCGCTCGACACCCCGGTGATGATCGGCCCCGGTGGGACGGGTGGGGCTGGTGCGAAAGCCGGCGCAGGAGAGGCAAAGGCCGTTCCCACCGATCCTTCACAGGACGTGGACTGACCGTCCGTTTGATACTGTTTCGCCCTCGTTCGGCTCAGCGAAAGCTCAAAAGAAGCTCAGATTAATCATGCAAGACCTCCCCATCCGAGGGTCTCGGCGTGACATACTGCGTACGCGCTCCGCATCCCCCGTCGGAGCGACGGACCGACGCCGGGCGGCTCCCCCCGTGGCTGCCCGGCGTCGTCATGCCCGGATCCGGACGGTCCGAGCGGGCGTGACAGACTGGCGGTGCAGACGTACCCGCCAATCGTTGAGGACGGCCCGATGGACACCTCGCAGACGCCGATCTGCTCCGCCAAGGGCTGCCGGGCGGACGCCGGCTGGGTGCTGGTATGGAACAACCCCAAGTTGCACACTCCGGACCGCCGCAAGACCTGGCTCGCCTGTGACGAGCACCGCGAGCACCTGTCCCAGTTCCTCGGGGTCCGCGGCTTCCTCAAGGAGATCATCGCCTTCACCGACTGGACCCCCGAGGCCGCCGAGGGCTCCGGCAAGCCGTCCTAGCCGCCGATCGGCCTCGGAGAGAACGGCCTAGCCTCCGATCGCGGACATCGGCCGCTCGGGCTGGAGGAACTCCGGGTTGTCGATCCCGGCCCCGGCCTTCTTGCCCCACATCGCCGCCCGCCACAGCCCGGCCAGTTCGGCGTCGTCCGCACCCGAGCGCAGCGCGGTGCGCAGGTCCGTCTCGCCGGTCGCGAACAGGCAGTTGCGCACCTGGCCGTCGGCGGTCAGCCGGGTGCGGTCGCAGGCCCGGCAGAACGGGCGGGTGACCGAGGCGATCACCCCCACCCGACCGGGGCCGCCGTCCACCAGCCAGCGTTCGGCGGGTGCCGCGCCCCTACGCGCGGACGGCTCGGGGGTCAGCGCGAAGCGGGCCTGGAGCAGGTCCAGGATCTCCGTCGCGGTGACCATCGACGCGCGGTCCCAGCCGTGCTGGGCGTCCAGCGGCATCTGCTCGATGAAGCGCAGCTCGTAGCCCTTCTCCAGGCACCAGGCCAGCAGGTCGGCCGCCTCGTGGTCGTTGACCCCGCGCATCAGCACCGCGTTCAGCTTCACCGGCGCCAGCCCGGCGGCCTCGGCGGCGGCCAGCCCGTCCAGCACGTCCTGGTGGCGGTTGCGGCGGGTGAGGGTGCGGAACACCTCGGGGTCGAGAGTGTCCAGCGAGACGTTGACCCGGTCGAGGCCGGCCTCGCGCAGTGCCGTCGCGGTACGGGCCAGCCCGATGCCGTTGGTGGTCAGCGAGAGCTCCGGGCGCGGCTCCAGCTCCGAACAGGCGGCGACGACGGCGACCAATCCGGGGCGCAGCAGCGGCTCGCCGCCCGTGAAGCGGACCTCGCGCACGCCCAGGTCGCGCACGGCGATGGTGACCAGCCGGACGATCTCCTCGTCGGTCAGCAGGTCCGGCTTGGCCAGCCACTGCAGGCCCTCCTCCGGCATGCAGTAGGTGCAGCGCAGGTTGCACCGGTCCGTGAGGGAGACCCGCAGGTCGACGGCCTGTCGTCCGAAGGTGTCGAGCAGCACGTACGTCCTTCCCCGAGATGCGGCCGGCCCGGCCACCGTCACGGCGGGCCGGGCCAGCATAGTCATCGCGGGACGATCAATGGGCGCCCAGCCCGGTCAGCGAGCGAACCTCCAGTTCAGCGTACTTCGCCGGGTCGGCGCGTTCCCTGGACAGCAGCGTGCCGAGCCAGCCGGCCAGGAAGCCGACCGGGATGGAGACCAGGCCGGGGTTCTCCAGCGGGAACCAGTGGAAGTCGGAGTGCGGGAAGAGCGAGGTCTTCGCGCCGGAGACCACCGGGGAGAAGACCACCAGCGCCACCGAGGTGATCAGACCGGCGTAGACCGAACTGACCGCGCCGACGGTGGTGAAGCGCTTCCAGAACAGCGAGTAGAGCAGGGTGGGCAGGTTGGCGGAGGCGGCGACCGCGAAGGCCAGGGCGACCAGGGCGGCGGTGTTGAGCTTGTCCGCGAAGAGGCTGAGCACGATCGCCACCGCCCCGATCGCGACCGCGGCCCACTTCGCCGACAGCACCTCCTCCTTCTCGCTCGCCTTCCCGCGCCGAATCACGTTGGCATAGAGGTCGTGCGCGAAGGAGGCCGAGGAGGCGAGCGTGAGCCCGGCGACCACGGCCAGGATGGTGGCGAAGGCGACCGCCGAGATCACCGCGAGCAGGATCGCGCCACCGGTGGTCCCGGCGCCTCCGCCGAGCGCCTCGGCCAGTTGCGGGGCCGCGGTGTTGCCCGCCGCGTTCGCCGTCTTGATCGCCTTGGAGCCGACCAGTGCGGCCGCGCCGAAGCCGAGCGCCAGGGTCATCAGGTAGAAGACGCCGATGATTCCGATCGCCCAGAGCACCGATTTCCGGGCCGCCTTGGCGGTGGGAACGGTGTAGAAGCGGACCAGGATGTGCGGCAGGCCGGCGGTGCCGAGCACCAGCGCAATGCCCAGGCTGATGAAGTCGAGCTTGGCGGTGCTGCTGCCGTACTTCTGCCCTGGCTGGAGGAAGGCCTCGCCCTTGCCGCTCGCGCTCGCCGCCGCGCCGAGCAGTTCGGAGGGGTTGAAGTGGTACTTGGCCAGCACCAGGACGGTCATCAGCGCGGCGCCGGCAATCAGCAGCACCGCCTTGACGATCTGCACCCAGGTGGTGCCCTTCATCCCTCCTATCACCACATAGATGATCATCAGTGCGCCGACCCCGACGATGGTCCAGCGCTTGGCGGCGTTTCCCTCGGCCCCCAGCAACAGCGCCACCAGGGTGCCGGCGCCGACCATCTGGGCGAGCAGGTAGAAGATCGAAACCACGATGGTGGAGACGCCCGCCGCGGTGCGCACCGGGCGCTGGCGCATCCGGAAGGCGAGCACGTCGGCCATGGTGAACCGGCCGGAGTTGCGCAGTGGTTCGGCGATCAGCAGCAGCGCGACCAGCCAGGCGACCAGGAAGCCGATCGAGTAGAGGAAGCCGTCGTAGCCGCTGAGCGCGATGGTCCCGGCGATGCCGAGGAAGGAGGCGGCGGACATGTAGTCGCCGGAGATGGCCAGACCGTTCTGGAAGCCGGTGAAGCCGCGGCCGCCGGCGTAGAAGTCGGAGGCGCTCCTGGTCTGCCGTCCGGCCCACACGGTGATGCCGAGAGTGGCCAGGACGAAGACGCCGAACAGGGCCATGGTCAGGCCGCGGTGCTCGGTGGCGGAGCTGGCGAGCGGGATCATTCGGCAGACTCCCGGGGGGCGTGGACGACGGCGCCGTGCGCCTCGCGGATCGCCGCGGCGGACGGATCGATCCGCCGGTCCGCGTAGCGGGCGTACCAGGCGGCGATGGCGAAGGTGGTCGCGAACTGCAGCAGCCCGAGCACCAGGGCCACGTTGACGTGCCCGAGGACCTTGGTGCGCATCAGCCCCGGGGCATAGCAGGAGAGCAGGACGTAGAGCAGGTACCAGAGCACGAAACCGATGGTGACCGGGAAGGCGAAGCTGCGGAACGAGCGCCGCAGGGTACGGAACTCCTCGCTGTCGTCGACGAGTCGGGCTTCCGTGGCGGCGGTGGTGAGCGGCGGCGAATCCACGCTGTCTCCTCACTCCTTCGGCGTATTTGTCACACGGGGGCGGGAATGATCGAACGTGAGGGGCGCCACATGTCTGGTGCGCGCCGCGCAATGCTAGAAGCGTCCTGCCCGCCCCGGAAGGGGTTGACCGCGGTCAGTCGACCGTTCACCCCTTCGCACCATCTGATTGGCCGAAAAGCAGCTCATTTCGACGAATGTGCCGCATGCGATCAAATCCCGTCGGCTCCAACGGTTCGCGATGGTAGCCTCCAGCCACTCATCTGATCTTCATAAAGTCCCATCGTTGACGCAGCCTCTTCGCAACTCTGGCTATTCGTCAATTCACGGCCATGATCGATGAGATGGGCACACCACCGCCAGGGGGGAACTCCACACGCCATGACCCGCAGATCCGCGACCACCCGACTCCTCGCGCTGCCATTCCTGGCCTCCGCGCTCGCCCTCACCAGCCCGCTCCCCAGCGCCTCCGCCGCCCCGGCCGACGCTACCGCTACCCCGGCTGCCCTGCCGGAGGTCGTGGTCCCGGGCGAGCCCCTGCCCCAGCCCCGGACCGAGACGCTGCTCGCCGCCGGGGCCAAGGGGTTCTTCCATACCACTCAGGACGACACCTTCGCCTGGACCGCGTACGACACCGGGGCCACCACGGTGGTCGGCCACTACGACGAAACCAGGCCCGATCCCGGTCTGCACGGCGCGGGTTCGGACTTCACCGTCGACGCAGATCCGCGTCAAACCGGCAGGACGTGGAAGCTCCAGGACATGTCAACCGGGGCGGCTGCCACGGTGGACGGCCCGGAGTCCGCATGGATCCGGGGTGTCTACGGTGACGCCGTGCTCACCGAAGGGTCCGCGACGTACCCCGGGCCGCTGCGCTTCCTGCGTCCCGACGGCAACGGCGGCACCACCGTCGTGTCCGTCACCAGCTGGGCGAACGCCGGCCTGACGCCGGGCTCCACCCAGCCTCTGGGCGGGGACGCGCGCGAAGCGGCGTTCGGGCTGTACTTCAACGACGGCTACCGGATCGCCCTGGCCGACACCCACACCGGGGCGCTCCGGGTCTCACCGCTCCTCCCCTCGCCCCGGACCACCGGGGGATGTGACAACCCGCTCATGGCCGTGGACACCACGCAGCTCGCCTGGCTCGGCGGCGACTGCAAGATCCACGTCCTGTCCCGGGCCGACCTGAACGCGCCCGACCGGACGGTCCCGGTCGACTACTACGACCAGCCCCGCGCGCTCGGTCTGTCCGGCGACTGGGTGCTGACCGTCAACCGCAGCGGCTACGACCAGCGGGACTCGGACATCCCGGTCCAGCGGGAGCTGGTGGCCACCCCGGTCGGGGGCGGCGATCCCGTCGTGGTGCTGTCCCACGCCTCCGAGACCATCGCCCAGGCTCCCGACGGCACCGCGCTCGTGGAGGGCGGCGACACCGCCGCCGACTGGACGGTCCGCAAGGTCACGGCCACGGGTGGCACAGCGCCCACCGCCGTGGCGACCGAGTACCGGGTGGCCCCGGAGGCGTACCACCTGGACAGCCTCGATCTGTCCGCCAACACCCTGATCAGCGCCGAGGGCGGCAACTACCTCGGCGAAGGCTTCTACGGCCGTCAGGGCACGCTCGGCGACACGCCGACCGTCTCGGCCCGGACGCCCCTGGGCCGAGACGGCTACCTGAGACCCCACGTCTCCTGCGGTGGCGGCCCTGCCATCTGCACGGACATGGCCGGGACCGGCGACGGCCGGGTCGTCCACCTCAACAGCAGCATCAACAGCTTGTCCGTACGCCGGGGCGACAAGTACCAGGAGATCGCCCTCGACCGGGCCGTTCGCCCCAGGGAGGTCGTCGGAGCCTCCGGCCGGTACGTCCTGCTGGACACGTCGTACTGGCCGCAGAGCACGCTGGCCGTGGTGGACCTCGACGGCTCCACCCCGGGCACGACCGTGGCGACGGCTTCCGGCAACGTCGGCACGATCGACGACGGACGGCTCATCACCGCCGGCGCGAAGACCGGAGAGGTCGTCGTCCTGGACCTGGCCACCCAGCAGTCCCGGACGCTGCAGACCGGCAGGGACTGCAAGATCACCCAGCTGAAGTCCGCCGGCGGGTGGCTCTACTGGAACTGCTGGTTCGACGGTGCCACCGGATCGGCCGGGTTGCTGCGCCCCGACGGCACGAGCCTGCCCATCGAGGTTCCGGCGCGCGCCCAGGGCATGGGCAGGGGCTTCCTCGTGTACACCCCCAGTGACGAGGGCATGAGCACCGTGGTCGACTTCCACACGGGCGTCCCGGTGACCAAGCCCCTCAACGCTCATCTCCCCGCCGACCAAGCCTTCGACTACGAGTGGAGCGCCGACCGCTTCGGCGGCGGTCTGGCCTACGTCGACAAGTACCAGAACATCCATCTGGTCTCCGTCATCGCTCCGGACTCCGCCTCCCTCTGATCCCTCTCCGGAGAACGGCACCGGCCCGTGCCGCGCCCACACGGGGCGGCACGGGCCGGTGCCGGGAGGCCGACGCCTCAGAACGCGATCCGCACCTTCAGGGCGGAGCGGTCGTCCATCGCGCGGTAGCCGTCCGGAACGCCGTCCAGGTCGACGGTGCGGTCGAAGACCAGACCCGGCTCGATGGCGCCCGAGAGCACGTCCGGCAGCAGTTCGGGGATGTACGCCCGGGCCGGGGCGACGCCGCCGTTCAACGAGACGTTTCGGCCGAACATCTGACCGATGTCGACGCCCGCGCTGCCGCCGTGCGGCACCCCGACGTAGCCCACCGCGCCACCGTCCCGGGTGATCGAGATGGCCGTCCGCATCGACTCCTCGGTGCCGACCGCCTCCAGCACCGCGTGCGCGCCCTGACCGCCGGTCAGCTCCTTCACCGCCTCGACCGCGGCCTCGCCGCGCTCCGCCACCACGTCCGTCGCACCGAAGCGACGGGCCAGCCGGGTGCGGGCCTCGTGCCGACCCAGCGCGATGATCCGGCCCGCGCCCAGCCGGTGCGCCGCCAGTACGCCGCACAGGCCCACCGCGCCGTCGCCGACCACCGCGACCGTCGCACCGGGCCGCACCCGCGCCGAGACCGCCGCGTGATGCCCGGTCGACATCACGTCGGACAGCGCCAGCAGCCCGGGCAGCAGCTTCTCGTCGCCCGCCGCCTCCTTCGGCAGCTTCACCAGCGTCCCGTCCGCGAACGGCACCCGCACCGCCTCGCCCTGGCCGCCGTCCGACCCGACCTGCCCCCAGAACCCGCCGTGCGGGCAGGACGTCTGGAAGCCTTCGAGACAGAAGTCACACGTCCCGTCCGACCAGACGAACGGCGCGACCACCAGGTCGCCCTTGGCGAAGCCGCGCACCTCGGCGCCGACCTCCTCGACCACGCCCAGGAACTCGTGCCCGATCCGCTGTCCGGCCACCCGCTGCGCCACCCCGCGGTAGGCCCACAGGTCGCTGCCGCAGATGCAGGCGTTCACCACGCGGAGCACCACGTCCGTCGGGTGCTGGATCACCGGGTCCGGTACTTCTTCGATCCGGATGTCGTTGGGGCCGTGAATCACGGTGGCACGCATGCGCTGTTCCTTAGCTGAACGATCTCGACCAGGTGTACGACACCCCCGCCGACCACTCTATTCCGGCCGGCCGGTCGGAACATTCCGGCCGGAGCCCCCCGCCCGGCCCCTTATCCTGTTGGACCATGCAACCGATCCAGCCCGAGACGTACGGAGCGCCGCGGACCGCACCGGTCCCCGCGCAGCGCTCCGCCGCCCCCACCGGGGGCTTCGCGGTCGTCGACGTCGAGACGACCGGTCTCGGCCGCTCGGACCGCGTCATCTCGGCGGGTGTCTACCAGCTGGACGCGGACGGCGACGTCGTCGACCACTGGTACACCCTGGTCAACCCCGAGCGGGACCCGGGCCCGGTCTGGATCCACGGCCTCACCGCCGAACTGCTCGCGACCGCCCCGACCTTCCCGCAGATCGCCGACGAGTTCGCCACGCGCCTGGAGAACCGCGTCCTGGTCGCGCACAACGCACTCTTCGACTGGAACATGATCTCCCGCGAGTTCTCCCGGGCCGGCCTGCGCGCCCCGGTCGAACAGCGGCTGTGCACCATGGTCCTCTCCCGCGACCTGCGCCTGCCGCTGCCCAACGGCAAGCTGTCCTCGCTCGCCGCCCATTTCGGTGTCCAGCAGCGCCACGCCCACAACGCCCTTGACGACGCCCGGGTGCTCGCCGAGGCCTTCCGCCCGAGCCTGCACCTCGCCCGCGACGGCGGCGTGCCACTACCGCTCCAGAACTGCGTCGCGGTCACCGACCTCGGCGAGGAGGAGCCCGCCACACCCGGCCGCAGCACCTGGTCCGGTGCCACGTACCGCCAGGCCAAGAAGCGCCCGCCCTGCCCGCACCCCAACCCGGGGCGCTGGGAGGACGGCAAGCCGCTGGTCCAGGGCATGCGGGTGGCCATCACCGGCGACACCGCCACCGACCGCGAGGTCCTGGAGGACCGCGCGGTCGAGGCCGGCCTGCACATCGCCACCTCGGTGAGCCGCCTCACCAGCCTGCTGGTCACCAACGAGCCGGACAGCTGGAGCGGCAAGGCCCGCAAGGCCCGCGACGTCGGCACCCCAGTGGTCGGCGAGGACGCCTTCCTCCAGTTGCTGCGCGAAGTCGCCCCGCACCCCGGTGCGTGAGCCGGTTGTGAGGTCGGCGTACCGTTCCCATGTGTACCGTTTTCTGCTGACCCGACAGTGGCTGATCACCATGCTGGTCGCGCTGCTGCTGATCCCCGCGACGATCAAGTTGGGCTTCTGGCAGCTGCACCGCCACGAGGCACGGGTGGCCCGGAACGAGCTGATCGGCCAGGCCCTCACGGCCGCGCCGGTCCCCTTCGACACCCTGTCGCCGACCCCCGGCTTCGCGGTCCCCAAGGACCTCACCTGGCGCGCGGTGACCGCCACCGGACAGTACGACCCGGCACACGAGTTCGTGGTCCGCAAGCGGACCGACTCCAACGGGACCATCGGCTACTTCGTCGTGACCCCCTTCCAGCTCGCCGACGGCAAGGGCACCGTCCTGGTCAACCGCGGCTGGGTCGCCTCCGGCACCGGAGCCACCGAGTACCCGCCCGTCCCGGCCGCCCCCACCGGCGAGGTCTCCCTCGCCGGCCGCCTGCGCGCCGAGGAGACCTACGGCGCCAGCGGCATCAAGGACCGCACGGGCCTGCCCGACCGCCAGTTCAACCTGATCAACACCGACGAGCAGGCCAAGCGAACCGGCGCCCCCCTCCTCGGCGGCTACCTCGAACTCACCGGCACCACCCCGGCCCCGGCCGACCAGCCCGAGCTGATCCCCGAGCCCAACCACTCCGACATCGGCCCGCACATGGCCTACGCCATCCAGTGGTGGCTGTTCACCGCCATGATCCCGGTCGGTGTCTGGGTCCTCGCCCGACGCGAGGCCAAGGACCGCGCCAAGCAGGCCGCCGAAGCCGAGGTCCCGCTCGACGCCGTCCCCGCCTAGAGAACGTCGTCCAACTCCCTCAGCAACCGCGCCTTCGCCCGCGCCCCCACCACCGACCGCACCGGCCGCCCGTCCCGGAACACCATCAGCGTCGGCATCGACAGCACCCCGTACGCCGACTGCGTCCGCGGGTTGTGGTCCACGTCCACGCTCACCACCCGCAGCCGATGCGCCTCCTCCCGCGCGATGTCCGCCAGCACCGGCGCCATCATCCGGCACGGCGGGCACCAGTCCGCCGTGAAGTCCACCAGCACCGGTCCCCCGGCCGCCAGCACCTCCGCGGCGAACGTCTCGTCCGTCACCGCCGGCACACCCGTGATCTCCACCACCGTCTACTCCTTCACCAGTTCACAAAGGGGCGGTTCCTGAACGGCGGCCAACTCGTCCCTGGCCCTCACCGCCCGATCGAACTGCCCCGCCACCTGCGCCCGCACGTCCTGGAGCCGGGCGATGCACTCGTCCAGCTCCCCCAACTTCCGGCGGTACACCTCCAGAGAGGCCGGGCACGAGTCCCCCTCCGGGTGCCCCGCCCGCAGACACTCCACGAACGGCCTGGTCTCCTCCAGCCCGAACCCGAAGTCCTGCAACATCCGGATCTCCCGCAGCAACCGCAGATCCGCCTCGTCGTACGCCCGGTACCCGTTGCCCGCCCGCCGGGCCGGCAACAACCCCAACTGCTCGTAGTACCGCAACGCCCGCGTGGTCGTCCCCGCCCGCTCCGCCAACTCCCCGATCCGCACGCCGAACCACTCCTCCCGCACTTCCGGCAACGACCGTAAACCTTCCCCCCGGCGTCAACGCCAGCCCCGACCCGCCCCACCCCGGCGGGCGTGCAGGGCCAAGCCCGCGCGCGCCCGCGCGGAAACCCACCCACTCCCCCACCCTCCCGGGAGCCCCGGCCCGCAAACCCCGACCCCCACCGGGCACTATGTCCCCATGGATCTCGGACTGAAAGACAAGGCCTACATCGTCACCGGCGCCACCCGGGGCCTCGGCCTCGCCGGCGCCCGCGAACTCGCCGCCGACGGCGCCCGCGTGCTCATCAGCGGCCGCACCCAGCAAGCCGTCGACACCGCCGTCGCCGAACTCGAGACCTTCGGCACCGCCCGGGGCCTCGTCGCCGACAACGCCTCCCCCGACACCCCCGAGCGCCTCATCGCCGAGGCCCGACAGCACTTCGGCCGTCTCGACGGCATCCTGATCAGCGTCGGCGGCCCGCAGGCCGGCCCCGTCGAGACCACCCCCGAGGACGCCTGGCGCGACGCCTTCGAGTCCGTCTTCCTCGGTGCCCTCCGGCTCGCTCGCGCCACCGCCGCCGCGCTCCCCGACGGTGGTGTGATCGCCTTCGTGCTCTCCAGCTCGGTCCGCCAGCCGATCCCCGGCCTGGGCATCTCCAACGGTCTGCGCCCGGGTCTCGCCATGGCCGCCAAGTCCCTCGCCGACGAGCTCGGCCCCCGCGGCATCCGCGTGCTCGGCCTGCTCCCGGGCAGGATCGACACCGACCGGGTCCGCGAGCTCGACGGCCTCGCCCCCGACCCCGACGCCGCCCGCGCCCAGGCCAACGCCACCATCCCGCTCCGCCGCTACGGCACCCCCGAGGAGTTCGGCAAGGTCGCCGCCTTCCTGCTCTCCCCCGCCGCCTCCTACCTGACCGGCGTCATGGTCCCCGTCGACGGCGGCGCGCTCCGCACCCTCTGACCCCCGCCCCGCCCCTCTCGGCTCCTGCCCCCACTCCCGCTCCGCTCTCGGTCACTCGGCCCTGACCGGCCGGTCCCGGCTATTCCACCCTCGGCAGCCTCCGCCTGCGCCCCCGCCGACCCCGCCCATGCCGCGGCTCGGCGGGGGCGCCCTGCAGAACCCGGATCCGCAGATCGGCCGGCAACTGCGCCAGCCGCAGGCTCCCGCACGCATCCGAACGAGGCCCGTCCTCGAAGTGCTCCACCAGCGCGGCCGGGTCCCCGCCCGGCCGCAACCGCACCGCCCCGCGCAACCGCGGATGTCTCGGCGCCCGCACCAGCCGCACCCTGGCCCGCTCGACCTCCGGCAGCACCGCCGTCCGGTTCTCCAGCGCCTCCTCCAGCGCCTGCGCACCGACCCGCAGTCGAAGCCCGCTCACCCCCGGTGTCGGCACCGCGATGCTCGACAGCCCACTGCGCCTCAGCTGTGCCACCAGCCACCACACCGTCCCCGCGACCAGCACGGTCAGCCCGCCGATCACCGTGGGCCACCACCACGCCGACGCCACCCACCGCACCCGCGAACTCGCGCTCACCACCGGCTGGTCGGGCGAGGTGAGCGGCCACCACTGCGGCGGATGTACGCCCAGCCGCCGGTACAGGTCGAGCCCGCCTGCCAGCACCAGCACCCCGGCCACCAGCAGGACCGCCCCCACCATCCCCAGCATCGCCCGGTTGACGACCGTTCTGCTCACCCCGTCACCCCCTCACCGCCGGCAGCCCCGGCCCCCGTCCCAACACCGGCACCCCCACCCGGGTCCTCCCCCACCACGCCCGCAGCCCCCCGCGCCGCCCGCACGTCCAGCCGCATCGGCCGCCCCAATCCCACCCGTCCCAGCTCGTCCCGCAACTGCCGCTGCACCAGCGCCGGATCCGCCACCCCCACCATCGACACCCGGACCCGCCGCCGCCCGACCCGGACCCGCAGGTGGTCGATCCCGTCCAGCCCCGCCGCCCGGTCCGCCAGCAGGTGCCCGACCCCGGCCCGGTCGATGGCCGCGGTCGTCCCGCCGTACGGCCGCAGCACGAGCCACCGCCGCAGCCCGGGCGCGACGGCCAGCCACAGCAGCCACCCGCCGAGCAGGGTCGCCGCTCCGGCCCCCACCAGCACCCGCGGGTCGTCGAGGTGCCGTGTCGCCAGCTCGTCCGCGATCTGCGCCCGCCACTGCCGCGCCGGCTGCCCCAACCGCACGGCGACCACGTCGTACAGCAGCGCCCCCGCCACCACCAGTACCCCCGTCGCCACCAAGGCCGCCGCAGCCGTACGAGGCGCCCGCAGCCGCCTCACCTTCCCCGGCCGAACCCCCGGCGCCGGCGCCTGCACGCCTTCGGTCCCGGGAACCTGCGCCCCGGAAACCTCCGCGTTCACGAGGAACCCCCCGTCACCAACTTCTCGACCACGACGACCACTTCCGACACCCTGACCCCGGTCAGCCCCGCCACCCGCTCCCTGATCCGCTGCCGCACCGCCCCGGCCAGCGCCGCGATGTCCGAAGGGAACGGCAGCTCAAGTGCCACCCGGACCTTCACCGTGCTCCCCGGTACGGTCACCGAGACATGCGGCGGCGCCCCCTTCGCCCGTCCGGCGGGCCAGGCCTCGGACAGCACCTCCCGGGTGGCCCGATCCGCGATCCGGGCGTACACCCGGTCGGCGACCCTGAGCCGCCCCCGACGCCCCGGCACGGACCCCGAACCGGAAGCCACGGCCGGAACCGACGCGGGGCCCGCCATCAACGGCGCCGGTCGCGGCCGCGGAGCAGGTCACCGAGGTCGCCGAGATCGATGTCACTCTCCAGCAGGCGCCCGATCACGAAACCGACCAGCCCGAGCGCGGCCACCAACAGGAAGGCCGCGAACCCACCGAAGTACCCGGCGAAGCCGAGGGCCATGCCAACCACCAGGCCGATGATGGCCAGGTTCATCCGCTACTCCCTTGTCTCCCGCTGCCTCGACTGGTCCTCGGACCGGACCCCGGCCGACCCCGGCCCGCCGCTGCCCGCCCGCACCCGGCCCCGTTACTTGAGCTTCGGCCGTTGCCCGGACACCGGCACCGGCTCCTCTTCCTCCTCGAACTCCACTTCGTCCGGGAGGTGGACGTCGTTGACCGCGATGTTGACCTCGACGACTTCCAGGCCGGTCATCCGTTCGACCGCGTTGATGATGTTCTCCCGCACCTGGTGGGCGAGTTCGGGAATGACCACGCCGTACTCGACCACCAGGGCGATGTCGATCGCGGTCTGCTTCTCGCCGACCTCGGCCTTGATGCCCCGCCCGACGCTGGACTTGCCGCCGGGCACCCGGTCCCGCATCGCGCCGAAGGTACGGGCGAGCCCGGAGCCGAGCGCGTGAATCCCGACGACCTCGCGGGCCGCCATCCCGGCGATCTTCTCCACCACGCCGACGGCCAGCGCGGTGTGGCCGCGCTCCCGCACCGGCTTGGCACCGCCGGCACCCGGCGGCGGACCGGCGGGCGCGGCGCTGCCAGTGCCGCTGCCGGTGTGCTTGTGCATGGTCGCGGGCGTCGGAGTGTCAGGCATGGGTGTTTCTCCCGTCGTGCGGCTCCAGCTGTATCGCAAACCCCCCTAACTCTGGCATTTCGCCACGATCCCCGCCCGCCGAGCGACGACGCCCACCTCGCCCCACCCCGTGCACGACGCAGGGCCCGACCCCGGGGAGATCCCTCGGGGTCGGGCCCTGCCTCGTTGCCGTGCGGTCAGTCGCCGATCCCGGCGAGCTCCCGCAGCCGGCGGGCCTGCGCCGCCCGTTCGGCCGAACGCTGCTCGTCGAAGGAGCGCCCGGCGGCCCCCTGCAGCAGGGCCTTGGTCTCGATCACCGCGCCGCGCGGGGCGGCCAGCAGGGCCGCCGCGAGGTCGCGGGCGGCGGCGTCCAGCTCCCCGCCCGGCACCACCAGGTTGGCCAGCCCGATCGCGGCGGCCTCCTCGGCGCCCACCCAGCGGCCGGTCGCACAGATCTCCAGGGCTCGCGCGTAGCCGACGAGATCGGTGAGCGGCTTGGTGCCGGCCAGGTCCGGGACGAGGCCCAGCGAGGTCTCCTTCATCGCGAACCGGACGTCCTCGGCGACCACTCGCAGGTCACAGCCGAGGGCCAGCTGGAAGCCCGCACCGACGGCGTGGCCCTGGACCGCCGCGACGGAGATCAGGTCCGGGCGGCGCCACCAGGTGAAGGCCTCCTGGTACGAGGCGATGGCCTCGTCCAGCTCCCGGTCGCCGGAGGCGGCGAGCTGGAGGAAGGTGGGCTCGCCGGGGATGCCCTCAGGGGTGAACATGGCCCGGTCCAGCCCGGCGGAGAAGGAGAGCCCCTCCGCACGCAGCAGCACCACCCGGACGCTGCCGGGCAGCTCGCGGCCCGCGTCGGTGAGGGCGCGCCAGAGGGCGGGCGACTGGGCGTTGCGCCGCTTCGGCTGACACAGGGTGATGACGGCGAGTTCGCCTTCGATCTCCAGACGGACGCCGTCCCGCTCCCAGCTCGGGGCCTGCGGGTCGATGGCGGGAGCGGTCATGCGGGGACCTCCGGTGGCGAGAGACTTGGCTACCGGAGAGTAACAAAACTCGACACGCGAGGGCAGTGCCCCGGCCCGGAAAGATCGACGGGCCCACGATGCTCGGCGAAGAGGGAGGCCGAGGGGCGAAATCGAGGAGTGAAAGGAAAACGAACGGAGGCGAGGAATGAGGAACGGGCGGCATCCCGGACATGACGATCGGCGGCCGGTCCACACGACCCGAGGGCGGACGCCCAGCTGGTGGCCAGCCGTCGTCTCCTCGGTCGGCGCCCTGCCGCCGCGTCATCCAGCCAATGGCTGACGAACCGTCAGGAACCGGCCCCGGCAGTTGCCTTGTTCTTGCCCCGCGTGGCACCGCCGCGACCCCGGAGGATCACTCCGGACTCGCTCAGCATCCGGTGCACGAAGCCGTACGAACGACCGGTCTCCTCCGCGAGAGCGCGAATGCTCGCCCCGGAGTCGTACTTCTTCTTGAGATCGGCCGCGAGCTTCTCACGCGCGGCACCGGTCACCCGGCTGCCCTTTTTCAGAGTCTCGGCCACCCGTGCCTCCTCGTAGCGTTGCTCGGTCAGATTCCCATGATCACCCATCCACCGCGTCCTGGCCACCCATTCGACAAGGTCGGTGTCGGAAATGCGCGGTCCGCCGGTGGTGATCCGAGCGCATCAGGGCGCTCACACAGAGTGCACGCCCCCTGGGTTGATACCGCCGCTCACCGCGAAACTGCTGATCAGCAGCGTCGGCCCGACCACGATCGAGTGGCGGGCCGACGGAAAGTCCTTAAACGGAATCCGGGTCTACTTCATTCCCGGACACGCCGAAAGGACTAGATATTCTCATCTGAAAAGCGGATCTCGCGTCTACTTCCGGTCAGGCCAAGGAGACCAGATCGGCGTAGGCCGGGCTCCAGAGGTCCTCCACACCGTCCGGCAGCAGGATGATCCGCTCCGGCTGGAGCGCGTCGACCGCGCCCTCGTCGTGGGTGACCAGGACGACCGCCCCGGCGAACTCGCGCAGCGCGCCCAGGATCTCCTCGCGGCTGGCCGGGTCGAGGTTGTTGGTGGGCTCGTCGAGCAGCAGCACGTTGGCGGAGGAGACCACCAGGGTGGCGAGCGCCAGACGGGTCTTCTCGCCGCCGGAGAGCACCCCGGCCGGCTTGTCGACGTCGTCGCCGGAGAACAGGAAGGAGCCCAGGATCTTGCGGATCTGCACCAGGTCGGTGTCCGGCGCGGCCGAGCGCATGTTCTCCAGCACGCTGCGGTCCGGGTCCAGGGTCTCGTGCTCCTGGGCGTAGTAGCCGATCTTCAGACCGTGACCGGGGATCACCTCGCCGGTGTCCGGCTGCTCCACCCCGGCCAGCATCCGCAGCAGGGTGGTCTTGCCCGCGCCGTTCAGACCGAGGACGACGACCCGCGAACCGCGGTCGATCGCCAGGTCCACGCCCGCGAAGATCTCCAGCGAGCCGTACGACTTGGACAGGTCGCTCGCGGTCAGCGGGGTCTTGCCGCAGGGGGCGGGCTCGGGGAAGCGCAGCTTGGCGACCTTGTCGCTCTGGCGCACCTGCTCCAGCCCGGACAGCAGCTTCTCGGCCCGGCGGGCCATGTTCTGCGCGGCCACCGTCTTGGTCGCCTTGGCACGCATCTTGTCGGCCTGGGCGTTGAGGGTCGCGGCCTTCTTCTCCGCGTTGGCCCGCTCGCGCTTGCGGCGCTTCTCGTCGTCCTCGCGCTGCTGCTGGTACTGCTTCCAGCCCATGTTGTAGACGTCGATGCAGGAGCGGTTGGCGTCCAGGTAGAAGACCTTGTTGACGACCGTCTCGACCAGGTCGACGTCGTGCGAGATGACGATGAAGCCGCCCTTGTAGGTCTTCAGGAAGTCCCGCAGCCAGGCGATCGAGTCCGCGTCCAGGTGGTTGGTGGGCTCGTCGAGCAGCAGCACGTCGGAGTCCGAGAAGAGGATCCGGGCCAGCTCGACACGGCGGCGCTGACCGCCGGAGAGAGTGTGCAGCGGCTGGCCGAGGATGCGGTCCGGCAGGCCCAGCGCGGCGGCGATGGTGGCGGCCTCGGCCTCGGCGGCGTACCCGCCCTTGGTGAGGAACTCGGTCTCCAGCCGGGCGTACTTCTTCATCGCGTTGTCCCGGGTGGCGCCCTGGCCGTTGGCCATCCGGTCCTCGTTCTCGCGCATCTTCTTCAGCACGGTGTCGAGGCCGCGGGCGGACAGGATGCGGTCCTTGGCGAGGACGTCCAGGTCACCGGTGCGCGGGTCCTGCGGCAGGTAGCCGACCTCGCCCGAACGGGTGACGGTACCGGCGGCCGGCAGGCCCTCGCCGGCCAGCACCTTGGTGAGAGTGGTCTTGCCGGCGCCGTTGCGGCCGACCAGACCGATCCGGTCGCCGGCGGCGACCTTGAAGCTCGCGGACTCGATCAGGATCCGGGCACCGGCACGCAGTTCGAGGGCGTTGGTGGAAATCATGGCTGGGAACTACTCCTGGGACGTGAGCGGGCGGCCGGGTGGGACGGACCCGGGGCCGGGTTGGCGTGTGGGGGCTTCATCGGCGGTCGGCGCGACCCTCGTGGCGCCGCCGCCCGCTATTGCCCGGAGAAGATAGCCATGACGGCAAGTCTACCGGGCCCCGCGCCGCCGCCGGAGAAGTACCGTCCTGGGGTATTCACCGACTCCCGGCGCCTGCCGGCACACACCGAGCGGCGGCACACCGACCGCCGACCCCCGACAGGGGGCCGTCGTCCGCGAGCCCTCCCGGCTACTGCGGCTGCGCGGCCGGCTGGTCCACCGCGGGAGCTCCGGTGGCAGCCTCGGCGTCCGGGGCCGGGGGGTTCGTCTGGGCCGCCGGGTCGCCGGCGGCCGGGTTCGGCGACGGGTCC
>NZ_JAHSQD010001295.1 GCF_020103755.1 Streptomyces sp. LS1784 | reverse complement strand
CCAGGTCCGCGCGGTGCTGGCCGCCCGCGGCTTCACCGCCGAGCCCCCGGCCGGCTCCGGCGCCGTCCGGGACCGCTGGGAGTCCCTGGCCGCCCTGGTCCGGCTGGCCGAGGAGTTCGAGCGCACCCGCACCGCGGCCGGCCAGGGAGCCGACCTCGCCGCCTACGTCGCCGAACTGGACGCCCGCGCCGCCGCCCAGCACGCCCCGGCCGTCGAGGGCGTCACGCTGGCCTCGCTGCACGCCGCCAAGGGCCTCGAATGGGACGCCGTCTTCCTGGTCGGCCTCACCGAGGGCACGCTGCCGATCATCTACGCCAAGACCGACGAGCAGGTCGAGGAGGAGCGCCGCCTCCTCTACGTCGGCGTCACCCGGGCCCGCAAGCACCTCACCCTCTCCTGGTCGCTCTCCCGCTCCCCGGGCGGCCGGGCCGGCCGCAAGCCCAGCCGCTTCCTGGACGGGCTGCGCCCCGGCTCCGCCGCCCCGGGCGCGCGCACCGGCGCG
>NZ_JAHSQD010001294.1 GCF_020103755.1 Streptomyces sp. LS1784 | reverse complement strand
CCGGTGTCCTGCGGCGCGGGCAGCGCCGCCGGGGCGGGCGCCGGGCCGATCGCCCGCCGGGACCGGTCCGGCGGCTGCCAGGCCGGTACGGCGGTGGACCGCCCGTTCCCCCGCACGACACGATCGTCGGGCGTGCCGGGACGATCCGTCAACGGAGCACCGATGCGGTCCGAGGACGCGCCCGTACGGTCCGCCGGAACCGTGGCACCGCGCCCCCGGGTGAAGCCGCGCTGGAACGAGGCGAAGGTGGCCCGGGCTTCCTCGGGCGAGCGCTCCCGGGCCTCCCGGTTCTCCCCGCCGTCGCGGGAGCCCCGGCCGTCCTGGGCGTTTGCGGCCGGTTCTCCCCCGGTCTCGACGGACCCGGCCCCATTGCGGAACCGTTCCTTCAGCTGCTCGGTGAGCTGCTCCCTGAGCTGCGGCGCCAGGTTCGCCTGCCGGACCCGCCGGGGCAGGCCGCCGGCCGTCCGGGGCGCGGCGCCCGCGGGCGGAGCCGCAGCCGGGTC
>NZ_JAHSQD010001293.1 GCF_020103755.1 Streptomyces sp. LS1784 | reverse complement strand
GCAGCCCCGGCGTCATCGCGGCGAGCGGTGCGGCGGCGCCGAACCACACCCGGTCGCAGCCGTGCGCCCGGGCTATCCCGGCGGCCTGGCGGGTGGCCCGCGGGGTCGGCAGCAGGGTGCGCGCGCGGTCGCGGATCACCGGGTAGGGGAGAGCGGCGTCGTGGCGCTCCGCGCCCGGTTCGGCCGAGGTGTAGACCACGACGTCGTGGCCGGGGACGCGGTCGGCCATGGCCTTGACGAAGGTCTCGATTCCGCCCTGGCGCGGCGGGAAGTCGTTGGTGACGACGAGGGTGGTGCCCATGGCAGGCCTTTCGGAGCGGAGAGCGGGAAGGCTTTCGGAACGGGGAGCAGGACGAGGACGAGCGGCAGCGCGAGGTAGCCGAACCGCCCGGCGGGCGCCAGCAGGAAGGCCGCCGACAGCCCCAGGGCCAGCCGGTGCGCCGCCGCGGCCGCGGTGCGCGGCGGGTGGGTGAGCAGCGAGGCCCCGACGGCGAGCCCGGCGAGC
>NZ_JAHSQD010001292.1 GCF_020103755.1 Streptomyces sp. LS1784 | reverse complement strand
GCGGCGGGCTGGATCGCGCTGGTCGCCGTTCCCGGCGCGCTGCTGGTGCGGTACCGCGTGCTGGGCCCGGCGGACGGCGGGGGCGTGTGCGCCCGGCTCACGCGGCGGGTCCGCCGGGGCGTGCTGGAGCTGCGCGCCGGTACGAACGCCCTCGTGGCGCGGCTTTCCGGACCGGGCGTCCGCACCGCCGACGAGCCGGGCCCCGACGAATGGGACCCGGACGTCTGAGCGGATCCGGCGGTCCGGCTACTCGGCGCTCCCGGTGAAGTCCACGTACCACTGCGGCGCGTACCGGTCGCAGTTCTGGGCGCCGACGGTGGTCAGCGAGTCCTGGACGCAGGTGACGTAGTCGCGGTAGTGGTACCCGAGGCCGATCACCGAGGTGGCGACCACGATGGTCATCGCGCCGGTCAGGATGCCGGCGAGCGCGGCCGGGGTGAGCGGGTTCGGTGCCGGGGCCGCGGGGACCGGTCCACCCGGCCCGGCGACCGCGGTGGCGGCCGGGG
>NZ_JAHSQD010001291.1 GCF_020103755.1 Streptomyces sp. LS1784 | reverse complement strand
GGCCGCGACCAGCCGCTCGCCGCCGCCTACCGGACCGCGGCGCTGCGCGACGCGCTGGCCGCCCTCGGCGACCCGGCCGGCCAGTCGCTGCGGCGCTTCCTCGGCGGGCTGAGCGGGGTACGGGTGGCCGACACCGACAACGTCGCCTACGACTGCGACACCTGGGAGGACCTGGAGCAGGCCCGCGAGCGCGACCGGAGCTGAACCTCACCGACGCCGGCACCGGGGTGTGAGCGAAACGACGTGCCCCGCACACGGGGCCAACACCTCGGTGAAACCGCCGATCGGGCAGCATGGGCGCATGGAGCGCACGCTGGATGACTGGATCGCCGAGGTCAAGGCCGACCTGGGCATCGACCTGGACGTGGACGTCCGTGGTCTGCTCGACGTGGCCCGGGTGGTCGCGCACGGAGTGGCCCGGCCGGCCGCGCCGCTGACCGCCTTCCTGATCGGCTACGCGGCCGCCCAGCGGGGCGGCGGGGCGGGGGCCGTCGCCGAGGCGGCCCGG
>NZ_JAHSQD010001290.1 GCF_020103755.1 Streptomyces sp. LS1784 | reverse complement strand
CGGCGCGCGGGTGGCGGGGCCGGCGACCGGCCGGGTCGCAGCCGCCGGCGTTGCGCGGACGGCGGTGCGGGCGGGCGGTGAGGTGGGCGCTGAACTGGACGGTCACGGTGGCGGCTCCTCGGCCGGGTGGTGCGGGTACGGACGGGTCCAGGCTGGGGGCGTACCGTGCGGGGCGGCAACGGGTTTCCGGGGCGGTCGGGGCGGGCGGCCGGCTTCACCTATCCGGGTGAATCGACCAATGTGGCGGCGGGTCGGACGGGTCGTACGGCGGTGCCCGGTTGACGTTGGGGGACGGGCCGTACGGCCCGAAAGGGGACGCTCCGGCTGGGCGGACCGGGTGGCGGTGCCCGGTCGCCGCGTTGCGCCGTACCGGCCCTGAGCGCACCATCGGAGCCTGACCGGGAGCGACGGCCGGGCTCCCACGACGAGGGGTGGCCGGTATGACGACACGGGTGGCGGCGGCGCCGGCACCGGCGGCCGCGGGGACCACCCCGCCCGCCGGGGGCCCGCC
>NZ_JAHSQD010000129.1 GCF_020103755.1 Streptomyces sp. LS1784 | reverse complement strand
CGTCTTTTCAACAAACTGAAGGCCTGGCGAGGCATCGCGACCCGGTATGACAAGAGCCCGGAAAGCTACCTCGCCGGCCTTCACCTCCGCGCCTCGATGATCTGGATCGATGATCTCCTGCTGACCACTGATTGATCACAACATCACACAGGCCCTAGCCGCGATAGGAGTGCGTGGTCAGTGGCCGAGTGCCGTCCGGGTTCATCCGGGGCGCCGGGAACAGCCATCGGCGGCCGCCGGGCCAACGTTTAAGGACGCGCTGCTGCTTGGCGGCGATCTCGCCCTCGACCTCCTCGTCGATGGGGACCAGGGCTTCGCGTTTCATCTTCCGGTTGAGGTAGCGCAGGTAGGCGGCGCCGTCGGTGTCCCGGATGATGCAGTCGAAGGCCAGGTGGCAGGCGTCGCCGACCCGCAGCCCGCAACGCATGAGGATCAAGGTCAGGACCCGGCCGTCGGGGGTGTGCCAGCGGTCGAGGTTGGCGCTCTGTTCGACCTGGGCCATCACATGCTCGGCCAGAGCCCAGGGCAGCCGCTTGTCGGGGCAGGGGAAGTCATCGGGGTCATCTGATGAAATTGCGGCCGCTTCCAAGGTGAGCTCAAAAGTCGCCATGGAGTGATCTTGGAGCGGTGAATTCTCTGTTCAGGGCAACCGTTCTTGGGACTCTACGCCGAAGGAGTCTTCACCCGTCTGACCGCTTTTGCCGCGATCCACCCCGGGAACGATCACGGGCGCACTCAGCGGCGTGCGGAGTCGCTCTGATTTATCGCAATCGGCTCCAGAACTTCTTCTTGGACTTCGTCCACGTTGACCCGACCTGCCCGCCGCTTCCGCCGAACGAACGGGAACCGCCGTGACCACCTTCGCCACCAAGCCGATGCCGATCGCCGAACTGATGGAGATCCCAAAGGCCGATCACGACCTGAAGTGGATCAAGGATAGTCTGCAGTCCGCCATCGCCCTGGAGTTGTCGACCCTGCCGCCCTACCTGTGCGGCATGTGGTCCATCAAGACCAGGAGCTCCGAAGCCGAGGCACTGATCAAGGGCGTCGTCTACGACGAGATGTTCCACATGGGGATGGCGTGCAACATGCTGTCGGCGATCGGTGAGACGCCGCACATCCTCGCCGCGGCCCCGACATATCCCGGCAAGCTGCCGGGCAATGTGCGGCCGACGATCGACGTGTATCTCCAGGGGCTGACCCAGACGTACGTCCGGGAGGTCTTCATGGAGATCGAGATGCCCGAGAGCCCGCTCGCGCCCCTGTACGAGGAGTGGATCACGATCGGAAAGTTCTACGACGCCGTGCGGGACGCGTTCGACAACGTCAAACCGCCCATCGGATCGGGCCATCAGATGGAGAGGCAGATCGGCAGGAACAAGCTGGAGAAGTTCACGTCGGTCGACCAGATCACGAAGGCGATCGACGTGATCAAGGAGCAGGGAGAGGGCACCAGCCACCTCCCCGACGACCCCACCGCCGACGGACGGTTGGCCCACTACTACGGCTTCGGTGAGATCTGGAAGGGGCACAGGCTGGTACCCACGCCCACCGGCCCCACGGCGTACGACTGGATCGGGGATCCGGTCCCCTTCCCCGAGACCTACCCCATGGGAAGGCTCACGGCGGAGCGCTGGCCCAACCCCACGGAGAAGGTGCAGGGACTCCTCACCGCCTTCAACGACAAGTACACCGAGATGCTCAGCCTCATGGAGAAGGCATGGCGGGACGGCGACGACGCCGCGCTGGGCCAGTCGATCATTGCGATGTACGCGCTGAAGCCGGCTGCGCAGGAGTTGATGGCCGAGCCCCTGCGGGATGACAGCGCCCATGTGTACGGGCCCGAGTTCCTCATCCACTCAGCCCACCCCGGCCACCCCAAGCACGCCTGACCCGGGCGATACCGCCGCATATCGCCAGGGTGCGGCTCAGCCGGCGGGCGCACTCGTTGGTAAGCCCACGACGCGTAGCGCCCGCCCTCGTCCCCGAGGTAGCGCTCCAGCACGCCGAGCTGACTCCACGCCGGTGCGCATGCCAGCGCGCTCGTAGCGTCAGGGGAGCTACGCCGTGGGGCGCCGCCGTCGAACCGTGTGTCGGATCGCCGTCGGTGCCAGCCCCACCCCCACGCTCACAACGACCGCCGCCGCGGCCAGCAGAGTGGACCGCCAGGGCCAGGACGCGCCGGTCAGCTCCAGGTGGGCCGAGGGGTACTCGGAGAACTTCGCGGTGGCCAGCGCCGTACGACGGTCGCTGTGCTCGGCAAGGTCCCGCAGCACCGGATCGAAGCCGAACTCCCCGGACCGCCGTCCTCCGCCGGGCAGTTCGGCGGCGAGCCCGTTGCGGCGGGCCCAGTCGCCCAGCGCGCTGCCGAGGCCGGAGGCGTTCTTGACGCCGGGCACCACGAAGCGATCCGCCCCGTGGGCGCCTCCCTTCGCCGGCCGGGTGACGAGGACCAGGCCGTGGCGGGTGGTGACGGTGTCACCGGCGCCGATCACCAGCGTCCGGGTGGCGAAGGAGACTCCGCCGTATCCCTCGAAGGCGGCGGCCGCGTCGATCTCCTCGACGCCGTCGACCAGGCCGATGGCCGTGGTGGGGCGCAGCCACGGGAACGCGGCGTTGAAAGCGTACGGGAGATCGCCGAGGGCGAGATGGTTGGCCGGTATCGTGGTCGGTCCGTCCGGAGTCCAGCCGGGGTAGGACAGACCGGTGCCGATACGGGTCGCCTCCGCCTTGCCGGCGAGTTCCTCGACCAACCGCAGCGCACCCAGGGTGCCGGAGGTGACGCCCGCGGTGGTGGTCACCCGCCCGTCCTCGACGTAGCGCTGCCCGCGCTTCCAGTCGACCTTCGGGTAACTGCGTTCCAGGGAGCCGATGTTGGACCAGAACGACGTGGCGTCGCGGTCGTCGAGCAGACCGGAGGCGGCCAGCAGCTCGGAGCCCGCGCACACCCCGAGGATTCGGGCGCCCTTGCGGTGGCGTTCGACGATCCACTGACGCAAGCGCTCCTCGCCCGCGCCGGTGGGGTCGGTCACGGCGGGCACGACCACCACGTCGGGTTCCGGCAGAGTGCCGTCCGCCACCTCGGCCAGCGTGTGGTCGGGCAGCAGATGGGCGCCGCCGGACAGCGGGGAGACGCGGCGTTCGGCGGCCACCGTGTAGACGAACATTTTCTGCGACTCGGCGAACACCTGATAGGGCGCGAGTACATCGGTGGCCACGGAGCCCTCGTTGCTGACCGCGACCGCCACCGTGGTTCTGCCCTCGGGCACCGGCCGGGCGGCCGGCCACACCCTGGCATCGGATCCGCGGGGGGCGGCGGCGAAGCTGTCGGCCATCGACGCGCTCACCCCCGCGAAGGCGATCCCCGCGAAGGACGCAGCCGCCAGGGCTGTGCCCAGCAGTACCCAGCCGATACGGCGCAGCGCCCGGTGCCGCTTGCGCGGCCCGGAACTCGTCTCGAGCAAGACATACCTCAACAATCCGGGCACGTTTTGGCAGCACGGTGCCGTCGGCCCTCGTGGAAACGGAAAAGGGGGAAGAAGCGGGGGGAAGCAGTTGGGAAAGAGGCCCTTCGCCGAGGAGGCCGGGTCCGTCAGACAGTCGGCCGCAGTGGTGCGCGCAGCAGCGAGGGCGGGGCTCCGAAGGCGTCAGCGACCACCCGGCGCAGCTGCCGGGCGTCGCGGAATCCGCACCGGAGCGCGACCGCCTCCACCGTCAGGTCGGTACCGGACAACAGGGTGCGGGCCCGCTCCAGCCGCAGTTGCCGCTGGTAGGCGAACGGGGTGATGCCGGCGGCTGTGGTGAAGGCCCGCGTCAGACCGCGCGGGGACAGCCCGGCGATGCCGGCGAGTTCACGCAGGGTGAAGGCGGCGTCCAGATGCTGCGCCAGATGGTCCTGCACCCGGTGCACCGCGGGCTGGACATGGTCGCGGTGCCGCAGGAACGGACTGATCTGTGCCGCGTCCCCGTCCCGCCGCAGATACAGCACCAGTTCACGCGCGACTCCCGCGGCCAGTTCCGGGCCGCGCTCCCGCTCGACCAGGGACAACGCGAGATCGATCCCCGACGAGATGCCCGCACTGGTGCTGATCCGCCCGTCGTGCACGTAGAGCGCGGCCTCACGCACCCGGGCCCGCGGGTACCGGTCGCGCATCGCCGAGGTGAGCGACCAGTGGGTCGTGCACGCCCTGCCGTCCAGCAGCCCCGCCTCCCCCAGAACGACTGCACCGCTGCACACGGACGCCACCCGGGCACCCGCGTCGTAGGCCTCGCGCACCCAGCGCACCACGGCGGGTGACACCGGCCGGTCGGATCCGGTCAGCCGGGGGCCCGGCACGAGCACCAGATCACCGGCTGCCGCCCGGCTCGTCGGCAGCGGTGCCAGCCCTGCCAGTCGCAGGCCTTGGGCGGACCGCAGACCATCCGCCTCGGCGACGTACTCCAGCTGGTAGCCGCCGCCGAGATGCGCCGCAGCGTCGAACACCTGCACGGGACCACCGAGGTCCAGCAGATTCACCTCGGGCAGCACCAGTACCAGCACCCGCCCGGTACACCCGTTCATCTCCTCGCTCACCCCGCCACGGTAGGCCGCCACGAACCGTCCGCACGAGGTCTCCCAGGGACGGACGGCGGACAGATCTGGCACTGGTACTCCAGCTGTGGATCGTGATCAGGCGTCGTGAGACGCCGCCCTTCGTGATCGCCAAGCTGCAGTGTGTTGGCAGGACACCCGCCGAGCACCTAGGGCTTGTCCGCCCGATCATGTGACTATCGCCTGCCTTGCTCGTTGGTCCGGGCATGGGGCGGGGTGATCTGACAGATGCCGAGTGGGAACGGCTGAGGCCGTTCCTGCCGGTGAGCAACAGGCGTTGTGGCCGGTGGCGTGACCACCGGCAGGTGATCGACGGGATTCTGCACCGGGTGCGGACGGGCGTTCAGTGGCGTGACCTGCCCGAGCGTTTCGGACCGAGGAAGACCGTCTACGAGCGGCACCGGCTGTGGTCGGCCGACGGGACCTGGGAACGGCTGCTCCAGCAGGTGCAGGCCGAAGCGGACGCGGCAGGCGAGATCGACTGGGACGTCTCGGTCGACTCCACGATCGTGCGGGCCCACCAGCACGCCTCGAGATACCCAGATGCCGGGCGATCCCCCGGATCGGCATGTGCTCGGCCCGGTGCAGCCGACGGATCTCAGCCCAGTCCTCCACGGAAATCGCCCTCTCCTCCTGACCCTCAATGAAGATCAGGATGATCAGACGATCGCGAGGTGGGTCACCGTTGATCCGCCGTTCAGCGGTCAGTTTTCAGGTTCTGGATCACTTTTCGGCAGCGCTGACGGACGGTCACGGCCCCCTCGCGGTAGCCGGATGATCACGTGGCCAGGAGGACGCGCTTGCGTAGCAGCTCCAGGCCGGCCCGGCCGAACATCTGCCGCTTCAGCATCTTAAAAGTTACGTGGAATCTGCCGGGGTGATCATGTCCCTCCGGTGCAACCACGGACTCGGGAGATGTGTTGAGCGGCACGACGGTGCTGATGGAGAAGTGGCCGGTGCTCGGTCGGCACGAGCAGGCGGCGACCTGGCTGACGATCTGGACGGATCTCGGGCGTGCGCCGAGGACGATCGATGCCTATGCCCGCGGGCTGGCCGAGTACCTGCTGATGTGCGAACGGGAGAACGTCGACCCGGTCACCGCGAACCGGGTACATATAGCCGTTTACGTAAGGGAATTGACCTCTCGGCCTCACCGTCGAGGGGCCAATGTGGTCTCGATCGACTCGGGGGCAGGACTGGCCAACGCCACCATCCAGCAGCGCCTGGTGCCGGTCCGCTTGTTCTACGACTTCCTCATGGAGGAGGGCCTGCGGAAGTCGAACCCGGTCGGCCGGGGCCGTTACACCCCGGGGCGCCAGCGGGGCGGGCAGCAGCGCGGGCTGGTGCCGCGGCTGACGAAGCTGCCGTGGATCCCCAGCGAACAGCAGTGGCTGGGGATCCTGCAGGTCGCGCGGGCGGAGCCGGTCCGCAACCGGGTGATGCTGGCCCTGGCCTACGATTCCGCGCTGCGGCGAGAGGAGCTGTGCTCGCTGCGGACCGACGACCTCGATCCGGCCCACCGGACGCTGAGGGTACGGGCGGAGACGACGAAGAACCGGCTGGAGCGGGTGGTGCCGTACTCGGTGTCAACCGGCGTGCTGATGTCGGCCTACCTTGCCCACCGAGCCACGATCAGCCGGGCCAGGGGGCCGCTGTTCCTGTCGGAGTCCCGGCGCAACCACGGACAGCCGCTGACCCTGTGGACCTGGTCGAAGGTGGTCCGCCGGATCGCCCTGGAGGCCGGTGTCCCGCGGTTCTCGACCCACACCACCCGGCACCTGTGTCTGACCGATCTGGCCCGGATGGGCTGGGAGTTGCACGCGATCGCGACCTTTGCCGGCCACCGCAACACTGACTCCACGCTCCAGTACATCCACCTGTCCGGCCGGGACCTGGCCGACAAGCTGGCCCGCGGCATGGAGCACATCCATGCCTGGCGAATACAGATGCTCACCTCCGCGGACGGCACGACGGCGGAGGTGTCGCGGTGACCGCACCACTGCCGGCCATCGCCGCCGAGGACGGGGCCGGACGCTGGTCCTGGCCGATCTCCCCGCCCCGCGACAACGCCGCGGTGACAGTGCGACCTGCCGAGGCCAGAGCCGTGGCCGACCTGGGCGTGCGTAATCTGCGGCGACTGCAGTACCACGACCCGTCCGCGCCGGGCTGGCGCCTGATCGCGCGGCTGCTGGGTCCGCTGGAGGCGGTCAACGCCGCACTGAACTCCCCACCCACCCCGCACCGTCGACGGGCCATGCTCGACGTGATCGCGGTGCTGCTGACGCGGTGCGCGGAGACCGGCCGGACCTTCTGGGGCCGGACCGAAGAGGAATGGTTCCACCTGCTCGGCCGCACCCAGGCCGAGTTCCGCCAGCACGCGCCCGCCTGGGCAGGCGACGAGGTCCGCCCCTATCTCGCGGCGCACGCCTACCTGCTCGGATCCTTCAACGAATTCCACCGACTCGGCAGCGTCCAGCGGCTCACCCTGGCCTGGCGGATCTTCGGACGCGACCGCGTCAACGGCGAGGTCGCACGACTTCGCGCGGTCCTGGTCTCCTGGGGCTACCAGCTCGGCCAGGACGAGGACACCCTGCTGCCGATGGTGGCCAGCCAGCTGTTCCTACTCAACCCGCAGCCCGCATCTTGAGGATCTGGACACCGCACTGTTCGACCGGGTCCGCCGCGACGGGCTGCTGGAAGGCAGCCGGCTGAACACCCTGCACGCGATGCAGCGGGCGGTCGCCGAGCTCGGATTCTGTGATCCTCCGCGTCCCGGCACCGGCCGCCACTCGGCCCGGGCCAGTGGCGGCGCGCCGATCTGGGAACAGTGGGCCAACCGCTGGCACGCCACCTCGACGCTGACCCCGCGCGTTCGCGGCGGCGTCCGCTCGAACCTGCTCAAGGTCGGCCGGTGGACCGCCGCCGAACAGCCCGACGCCGCCGATCCGGCCAACTGGACCCGGCAGACCTGCGCTTCGTGGATCGCCGCGCTGGACCGGATGAAGGTCGGCGACTACGTCCAGCGCACGATCGGGCTGGGTGACCGTCTCGGCAAGCCGCTGGAGGCGCCCAGCAAGGCCGCGCAGATCACCGCGCTGCGGACGTTCTTCCGGGACTGCCAGGAATGGGAGTGGCTGCCCCGCCGCTTCGACCCCCTTCGCGCGTTGGCCATCCCCCGCAGCATCACCGCCCTCCTGGGACCCGACCCCAGGGTGATCGCCGACGAGATCTGGGCGAAGCTTTTGTGGGCGGGCCTGAACCTGGAACCTGCTGACCTGCCCCAGACCCGCTCCGGGCACTTCTACCCTTTTGAACTGGTCCGCGTGGTAACGCTGACCTGGCTGTTCTCCGGACAACGCAGCAACGAGATCGCCCGGTTGAAGGTGGGCTGCATCCGTTGGCAGCACGACGGGACACCGATCGCCGGCGACTCGCAGCAGGTCCTGGCCCGCGACGCGGTCTGCCTGCTCGACGTCCCCACCCACAAGACCGGCACCGCCTTCACCAAACCGGTCGACCCGATCCTCGGCCAGGCCGTCGACGCCTGGCAGGCCGCCCGCCCCGACCAGCCGAAGTTCACCGACCGCCGCACCGGCGAGCTGGTCGACCCGTTGTTTGCGATCCGGGCCCGCCGCGTCTCCACCAGCTACATCAACAACACCATCATCCCGATGCTGTGTCGCAAGGCCGGAGTCCCGGCCGCCGACGTCCGCGGCAACATCACCAGCCACCGTGCCCGGCCCACCATCGCCAGCCAGCTCTACAACGCCAAGGAGTCGATGACTCTGTTCGAGCTGCAGGCCTGGCTCGGACACCGCTCCCCGCAGTCCACCCAGTACTACGCGAAGATCACACCCAACACTCTGTCCAAGGCCTACTCCGAAGCCGGCTACTTCGAGCGCAACGTGCGCACCATCGAGGTCCTCGTCGACCGCGACGCGATCACCACCGGTGCTGCCGCCGGCGGTGAGCCCTGGCAGTACTTCGACCTGGGTCACGGCTGGTGCACCTACACCTTCTTCGAGCAGTGCCAGCACCGGATGGCCTGCGCGCGCTGCGACTTCTATACGCCGAAGAGCTCCAGCAAGGGCCAGTTGCTGGAGGCGAAGGAGAACCTGCAGAAGATGCTCGCGGCCATCCCGCTCACCGACGACGAACGCGCCGCCGTCGACGACGGCCAGGCCGCTCTGGACCAGCTACTGGAACGGCTTACCGACGTCCCCACGCCAGCAGGGCCTACGCCGCGTCAGATCGGCGTCCCAGCTACCGCGACACTACTGCCGATCGTCAACGTGACCGCCCGTCCCCGAGAGTGCGGTCCGGGAGGCCAATGCTGAACCCACGACGGTCACGGCCACTGGGGTTCGCACTGCACCGAGCCGCCTCGACCGGGTATCGTGCGGTCCTGCGAATCCATGCCCCTGTCTTGGGAAAAGAAGTGCAGGATGCACATCCTGGATGACCTCACCGGTCTTTCCCCTCGTGCAAAGAGTCTGCTTGAACGAACCGGCCGGCGCGATGATCCGCAGGAACCTCGGCTCTCCACCGAGTTCCTGCGGATCCGGGACCGCTTCGGCCAGTTGATTCCCACGCCCATGATGCTCGTGATCCGCCGGGAGGGATTCGAGCAGAAGTACGGCGGACTCCGCTACCAAGTGCGAAGCAGCTACACCGTCGAGGGCGAACGCCGCGAGGTGCTTCGCGACTGGCACTACGACCTGGGCCAGAACATGTGGACCGGCGCCGCCGATGGCTGGTACTTCGATTGGTTCGGGGAACGTGTGTCCTCTCCAGTGCGCTACCTGGTGCACACGGACGGACGAGTCGGAGTGGACGATGGAGGCGGCACATTCCTCGAAATCGCCCCGTCCATCCCGGCACTCATCGAATCCCACGCTCTCACCGACACGGTCTCGACCTGGGACCGCACCACCGCCGAGGTCGACAGCTTCGCACTCGCCGAGCAACTCGACAGCCTCACCGACATCCCCGAAGCATCAGGCAGCACCATCCGATGGCGACTGTCCGACAACGTCGCGGTCGAGGAGTTCCGGAACTGGAGCAGCGACGCGCCACGTCGTTGGCGCGCATTCATCTGGAGCCGAGGTGAATCTGGCCGACGCCAGGTTGAAGAGGCCGCTGCCCGAGTAGCGGCCACACAGCAGACCATGACAGCCACCGGATGACAACCGCTGCTTGACAGAGCTGATTCCACAGAATGATCCGGTTGACGGTGCCTTCGACGGGGCCGGAGTTCCAGTGGGTGGTCAGTCCGGCGTGGACGGCGTCGTAGTCGTTGTTCAGGCCGGCGGCGAAGGTGCTGATCCCGGCCAGGCCTGAGGTCATAGCCGCGGTGATCCACTCGGTGAGGTGCTCGCCTTCGAGGCGGGTGAGCATCTCGGCGAAGGACGTGACCAGGCCGGCAGCGGTGTCCAGTTCGGGGCAGTGCGCGAGGATCGCCTTGCGCTGCACTTCCTCATCCAGGGTGAGCCCGGCGGGGTGACGGGTCAGCCAGCCGGTGACCTGCCGGATCGAGGGCGGTGGGGGTGGTGGCGGTGCGCTGTCCGGGGCGATGAGGGCTTGGCGCTTCCATTGGGCGAGGAGCGTGAGGCCGCCCCGGTAGCCCCGCGCGGTGATCTCCTCGAACAGCACGCGCCCAGTGATCTTCCCGCCGGTCTCCTCCCAGCGTCGGACCAGGTAAGGCTTGAACGGGTCGAGCTTGCTCGCCCGGGGGCGACGGTCCTTCATCATGTCCTGCCAGCGTGCGGCGTGCGCGTAGCGGCGGATGGTGTAGCGGCTCCATCCGAGGTGGCGGGCGACCTCGCGCATACTCATGCCGCGCTCCAGCAACTCGTGGACCAGGGCGTGGTGGACAATCCGCCGCTCCGCCATCCGTCCTGTGGGGTCGGCCGGCTGCTCGATCTCCTCCTCGACGTCGGCGCTGTCGTCGGCGGGGAGCGGGGTCTCCCACTGCGGTTCGGGCTCCGGCTCGATCATCGGGAGGCTGTTCAGACAGGAGCGGTGGTCGAGGACGGTGCGTTCGACGGCCTGGGTGAGGTTGTGCCACAGGTGGTAGCGGTCGGCGATCTGCTGGGCCTGGGGCGCGTCGGAGCTCGCGGCTTCCGCGTAGGCGCTGGCGCGGTCGCGGCAGATCACCTCGACCTGCGGTTGGTCGGCGAGCCATGGACCGAGCGTGGACGCGTCGCGGTCCGGGAGCAGGTCCAGGACCCGGTGGGTGGTGGCGTCGATGATCACGGTGCCGTAGACGTGGCCCTTGCGAAGTGCGAAGTCGTCCACCCCAATCGCGGTCGGAGCGCCAACGGGCAGGTCCGGCAGCTCCATCACCCGTCGCAGCAGCGTGCTGCGGCTCCCGCGCAGCCCCAGCAGCCGGACCATACGTTCACCGGCCCGACCGGCGAGCGCCAGCCCCACCGCCGCGACCGCCGAGCGCAGCCGCTCGGTGCTCTGCCCGTGCCGGCGCGTCAGGCCATCGACCTGCTCGACGAATGTCCGCCTCGGACATGACCGAGCAAAGCAAGCGAGCCGGCGTACCCGCAGTGCGAGTACGACCCGCCGCCCCGCGCTCGGCAGATCGGCTGGGAACCGCAGGTAGGAGCCGTGTACACGACTTGACCAGGTGCCGCAGCCGGGGCACCTGGCGCCGTCAGTGGTCGACCGAGCTTCCACCCGCACCACGGAGCCGGCCGATTCCACCCCGACAACCGCCACCTCCGACACCGATGGGAACAGCAACTCCCTGAACAGGGACCACGATTGCGTCACAGCCGCCGACTGTCAGCTACACAGAACCCGAGCCGACGACTTTCAGTCGATCTACGAGCCTGCCGAGAGCGAGTGATCCGTTACGGAACGTCACCGGTCACACAACCTGAGCCAGAACCCCGTTTGCCCCGCCGAAAACAAGGGCGGGCCAGCGCTCGCCGGGTTTGTAGCCGTGCCCGCGGGGGCGTTCGCGCATCTTGCCGATGGTGCCCTTCGCGGTCTGCTTGATCACGGTGAGGACCGCGAGCCCCGCCGGGTCCCTGGTGCTCTTGAGGGCGGCCATGGCGTCCAGGAACGCGACCGGGTCGCGGTCGGCGAGGGTGAGCGGGACGCCGAGTGCGGCCATCGTGTCCACATACGCCTGGCGCAGGCTCTTGTGCCACGGGTCCAGGTAGGGGCCGTGCTCGTGGCGCAGCCAGGCCTCGGTGGGCTGCACGATGGCGCCGAGCTCCACTGCGTAGGCGACCTTCACCGTGCTGTACCAGGCCGGGCCCGTCGGCCGGGACCCGTCCGCGGTGAACGGCAACGGGAGCAGCGGGTCCGTGTCGACGCTGGACAGGTCAACCAGCCAGGAGCCGGGGACCGCCTTGTCGAAGACGGGGGTTCAGCTCGTGCACGGGGCCGGACAGCGGCAGGGTGAGGCGGCCGGCGGCGGCGAGGAAGGCCATGTTGACGTCCAGGCCGACCGCGAACGGCGCGGCCTGTTCCTGCTCGATGAGCGGGCGGTGCCAGTCCCACGCCTCGGTGACCAGCTCCCCGCCCGCCTCGCGGTCCTGGGCGAGCGGGTGGATGTCCGGGACCTCCGGCGGCGCCGGATCGAACGCGTCCTTCGGGCGCGAGCCCTCCACCACGCCCGAGGTCCAGCCGGACTCGGTGCGCACCGTGCGGGTCGGCGGGCGCAGCGCGGTTACCAGCTCCAGGCCGGAGACGGCGGTGGAGCCGCGCGGGGTGAGGACGCGGGTGGCGTAGGTGCCGAGGAGGCGGGCGAGGTCGGGGGCATCGAGGTCGTCGGGGGTCTGCCAGTCGCCGCTCGTGAGGGCGCCCCAGGCGGGGATGCAGAGCTGCACGCACACCCGCTTGCCGTCCTCGGGCGTGCGCGGCCGATGCCCCGTTGGGTGAGCAGCCACCCGGCCTTCTCAATCTGTCTGACGGCCTTGTGGGTCTTCGGGAGCCGGCCGAGCCGGGGGACGAACTCCTTCTTCTCGTCCCGGCCCATCGCTGGGAGCCCGATCTCGGCAAGGGCGGCGTCGGTGAGGACGACCAGGGCGTCGCCGTCCTTGCCGTGCGGGTGCAACCTGGGCGAGCCCAGCTTGGTCTCCAGCGCCCACTCGACGACGTCGGCAAGCGTGCGCCCAGCCGGGGCGGTCGGCGCCGGCTCGCCGTCGGCAAGGTAGGCCACCAGGCCCCGACCGGACGGAGCGACGTCCACCATCGCGAGCCGACCGGCCGGGAACCGGGCGAAGGCCGAGGCCTCCCAGTCGAACGGCCCCTCAGCCTTCGGCGCCGTCTTGGACGGTGCCTTGCGCGCCCGCGACGAGGCCGCCGGACGCGACGACCCGGGGCGGCGCAGCGCAGCCACCGGACCGGTGGCGGTGGCGGGAGCGGCCTGGCGGGGCGCAGCGACCGAAGCGACCGAGGCAGCCGGCTCAGCCGCAGCCTGCGGGACGGCCGGGACGGCGCCGGGGCGGCAAAACCCGCCCAGATGCATCGGGCGGCCCTGGGCGCGGTAGACCGACGGCCGCCCGCACCGCACACACAGCGCCGGTGGAGCCATCAGCAGCGAGCCGTCCGGGTCCTGCTCCAGCATCACCGACTGCGCCGCCGGGGCCGGCTGCTCGGGCACCGAGACGGCAGCCGGCGCGGGCTGGACCGGGGCCTGGGCCGCTGCGGTCTCGTCGGCGAGACGCACGAGGCTGGCGGCCTGCGCGCGGCGCAGCCACTCGGTGGGCTCCAGCGTCCACTGCTGAGAGGGCGTTAAGTCCGTTTCTGGTAGATGCCTCGTCCGGGTTGGGTGAGGAATCCCTGGCGGGTGAGGCGTCCGAGGCGGGAGCGGGTGACATTCAGGGAGGGGTCGTCGGTGGGCCAGCTGAGGAGTTCGTGCAGTTCGCGGACGTGGAAGGGCTGGTCGGGGTGGTGGTTGAAGGTGTCCAGGACCTGCTGGTAGGCGGTAGCCGGTTCGTCGGGCTGAGGGTCGGTGCCGTCCGGCGTGATCTCCTGGACGATCTTTCGGGCCGTGGCCAGCTCGGCCAGGCGGCCCTCGGTCTCGGCCAGGGCGGTGGTGAGGTGCTCGATCTGCCGCCGTAGGTCGTCGGCCCGGGCCATGGCCTGTTCATGCCGGACCTGGAGGTCCCTCAGGAGGTCGGCGACGTTCACGCGGCTACCTCGTAGGCGTCGCGCCAGGCTGGGGCGGGGGTGGTGAGGCGGCGGGCCATGTTCGCGGTGGACGCCCAGTAGACGCGGGAGGCGGCGTTGTCGGGCCGGTGGTCGTACTCGCGGGCCAGGCGCCGGTGGAGCATCAACGTGCCGTTTACCTGTTCGACCACCCACCGCTTCGGCTGCGGGATGAAGCCTTTGGCCTTGTCGTCGGGGTTGCGGCGGACGGTCTCGACGGTGATGCCGAGCAGGGCGCCGTGGATGACGGTCTCGTCCTTGAAGCCCTGGTCGACCAAGGCCTTTTCCAGGCGGTTGCCGCACCGCTCGGCGGCCTGGGTGAGCAGGGCGGTGCCGGCGGCGTTGTCGTGGGCGCAGGCCGCGAGGACGACGACCCCGATGATCAGGCCCAGCACGTCGACCACAAGCCCGCGCTTGCGGCCCGGCACCTTCTTGCCGGCGTCCAGTCCCGTCGTGGTCTTCGGGACCCCGGCCGCCGCACGAACGGACTGGGTGTCGATGATCACGAGGGACGGGTCCTCTAATCGCTTGGCCCTCTCCCGCACCTGACAGCGCAGCAGCTCCTGTATTCGCTGGTCAAGGCCGTCCTGGCGCCACAGCGTGAAGTAGTAGAACACCGCCGACCACGGCGGCAGGTCGTGCGGGAGGTAACGCCACTGACAGCCCGTCCGGTTCTGGTAGAAGATCGCGTTCACGACCTCCCGCAGGTCGCAGGACCCGGGGTCCCCGGTCGCCGACCGGGCCACCCGCTCCTGCTTCCACGACTCGATCATCGGTCTGACCAGTTCCCACTGCTCGTCTGTCACGTCACTCGGATACGCCGGTCTCTCCATACGCCGCACAACATCACGCACCCCCCCGGCCAGCACGTCAGTTCATCGAACGATCACACGAACGAGCGATCCCCAACCGTGAGTAAAGGGACTTAACGTCCTCTGACGCTCCTCGTCCGGCCAAACATACCGCCGCCTGGAGCCTGGGCGGCGGGAAGCGAGGGATGCCGGATCTGCCGTGGGCCGACGTCGGGAACTTCTTCGACTCTGACGCGTAAATAGAAGCCCAAGTAGATGGGGTTTTGGCATGACTCAGCACCCGATCACTGGGATGGCGATCGGGTGCTGGGTGGATGGTCAGGCTGCGGTGTCGATCGGGTTGAGGGTCACCTGGTAGCCGAGCTGGTTGAGGGCGTTGACCGCCCGGCGGGCGGCGCGTTCAGGGTCGCGCTGGGTGAAGTAGTCGCCGCCGAGCTCGTGGTAGGGCTTGTGGTCGGTGAGCATGTGCCAGATCGCGGTGATGATCGAGTGCTCGACGGCAACGAGGGCCTTCAGCGGGCCCCGGCGGGCGGCCAGTCGTCTGTAGCGGGCGGCCAGGTAGGCGTTCTTGGTTCTGGCCGCACCGAACGCGGCCAGTCCCAGGGCGCCCTTGAGGTAGGGATTGCCGGGGCGGACCTTGGTGTTCTTCGCCCGGCCGGCGGACTCGTGGTGTCCCGGGCAGACCCCGGCCCAGGAGGCCAGGTGCTTGGCTGAGGCGAACCGGCTCATGTCACCGCCGGTCTCGGCGACGATCACCTCGGCGACAACCCGGTTGATCCCGGGGATGGTGTCGAGCAGGTCCAACACGGGACGAAAGGGTGCCATCGCCTCCTCGATCCGCTCGTCCAGTTTCTGGACCGCCCGGGTGAGCTGGTCGTAGTGGTCCAGATGAAGCCGGGCCAGGAACGCGTGGTGTTCGCGGAAGCGACTGGTCAGGGCCTCGGTGAGCTCGGGGATCTTGTTGCGGAGCTTGCGCTTGGCCATCTCCGCCAGGATCTGGGGGTCGTGTTCGCCGGCGATGAGAGCCTCCAGCATGGCCCGTCCGGAGACGCCCATGATGTCGGATGCGACGGCGGAGAGCTTGATGCCGGTGTCCTCCAGCAGCTTCTCCAGGCGCTGGACGACCTGCCCGCGTTCGCGGGTGGTCTGGGTGCGGGCCCGGGTCAGGTCCCGCAGTTCACGCACGGGCTGCCCGGGAACGAACGATGCCCTGACCAGGCCGTGGGCGCCGAGCTGGGCCAGCCAGGCCGCGTCGGAGACATCCGTCTTGCGGCCGGGCAGGTTCTTCACCTGCCGGGCGTTGACCAGGATCACATTCAAGTCCTCGGCCAGCAGGTAGTAGAAGGGCTTCCAGTAGTCCGACGTCGCCTCGATCACCACCAGCGTGACCTCGGCGGCGAGCAGGTGCTCGCGCAGGGCGAGTACCGCGTTCGTCGTCGAGCCCCACGTCGTGGTCTCGGTGGAGAACGATCCCCTCCGCTTGGTGTTCGGGGTGCGGACACAGACCTTGGCGTCCTTCTTGCTGATGTCCAGACCGGCACAGCGTTCATGCAGCACATCCACGGCCCTGTTCCTCCCTCGCAGACGGCCCACCGGTTCGCCGTTCCGGGAGGGCCAGGGTGTAGCAGGAATTCTGACGCCCGTGCTCGTAGCAACACTCCACGGTTCCCGTGGACGGCCCTCAGTGCCACGCTGACCTGCGAGCTCACAGGCATCACAGAAACATCGGTTTCGGCCGGAACGGACCTCTCAAGCTTCCCGGCCGGTGCCCGCCCTCGTCAGAGGCGTCCGGAAGCGCACCTCGGGCGCGCGCCACGGCATTTACCAGGCCCCCGGCGCGCACCGAAGGTGCGCTGGATCGCTGACCTGATGAGTGAGGATCCGGACGGCGACCGGCTCACGCCCCGTCGGCGAGGATCAGTTCGGCCATCGCAAGCAAGCCCCTGAAGACCCTGAGTCCCTCCCGGTACTCCGCCGAACGCGCCAGCAGCGCTACGGCCGCACGGAGCTTCGGGAGGCAGTCCCGGAGAACCTCGGCGTGGCCCGGGCCAGGAACGCCACCGTTCCTGAGGTAGGTCATGACGCAGCCAGCCATGTTGAAATCCAGGTACGCCAGATCGTGTCTGTCGTCGAACGGCACGTCGGGGAACGGCCCGGGGTGGTGCGCGGCCCACAGGAGGGCCACCTCGCTGACGATCGCCCGGTGCCGGTCGGGCCCGGGAGGCGGGACAAGGGTGGTCATGAAGCGATCCTCCCGTACACGCCGGGCCCCACCGGCCGCCGGGCCTACTTCGACTTGGCCGAGAGCACCCCATCGTCGCCCACCTCGGCACGGCCGGCCCCATGGGCGTCATCGCCGAACAACAGCTACGCATCCTCGCCCGCCCGTTCCTGTAGCCCTGAGCGACGCGGGTTCCCACGGCCGGCCGCGGGAACGATCCGAGCATTAGGCCATGTCCTGCCGATCAGTTGAGTCGTTGATACGACTATGGGGAGTAGGGGTGATCTGACTGACAGTCAATGGGAGCGGCTCCGGCCGCTGCTGCCGGTGAGCAACGGGCGTTGTGGCAGGTGGCGGGAC
>NZ_JAHSQD010001289.1 GCF_020103755.1 Streptomyces sp. LS1784 | reverse complement strand
CAGCGCGATCCGGACCCGGGGGACGGGGTCGGCGAGCGGGCGCACCCGCAGACCGGGCACCGGGCCCGGGTCCGGCAGGACGGCCACGCCCAGGCCGTGTACGGCGAGTTCGGCCAACTGCGGTGGCGCGGCCGCCTCGACGCCGACCGTCGGATCGACACCGGCCTCGGCCAGCGCGCACTCCAGCGCGGTGCGCAGCCCGGTGCCGCGCGGGGTGCTCACCAGGGTGTGCCCGGCGAGCGCCGCGACCGGGAGCGCGTTCCGGCCGGGATCGGGGAAGTCGCCGGGATCGGGGGAGGCGCCGGGGCCGGGGAAGACGCCGGGATCGGGGAAGGCGCCGGGATCGGGGAAGGCGCCGGAACCGGTGCCGTCCGCGAGCGGATGCTGCTCCGCACAGGCCGCGACCAGCGGGACCTCCAGCACGGTGTGCAGCGCGAGCCCGGTCAGGGCCGACCAGCCGTCGTCGCCCTCCCGCCCGCTCGCGGGGGTGGGCAGGGCGACGACGGCGAGG
>NZ_JAHSQD010001288.1 GCF_020103755.1 Streptomyces sp. LS1784 | reverse complement strand
CAGGCCCAGCACCGGGCCCAGCTGCTTCGGCCCGGGCAGCGGCGCCGCGGCCAGCAGGGTGGCCAGCGCGACCGCGCCCACCCCGGCCGGCACCCAGTCGGCCACCAGCAGCGCGGTGCACAGCGCCGTCACCACGGTGGCCGAACCGAGCACGGTCAGCGCGTAGAACCGCTCCTTCGGGTCCGACGGACGGAACGTCTGCAGCACCAGCACGAGCAGGAAGAACCCGCCCAGGGTGCCCACCACGGCCGCCACGCCGCCGTCGGAGTCCGCCAGCAGCACCGCCACGTCCGCCGTGAAGCCGGCCAGCGCGGCGAGCAGGATGCCCTGCCGGGCGGGCCACATGCCGTTCAGCCGGAACCAGCCGGCCGCCGTCAGCAGCTGGAGCAGCGCGACCACCAGGGCCAGTGCGATCTGCCCGAGCGCGGCGCCGCCGGCCAGCAGCGCGGCCGCGCCGGCGGTGATCAGCGCCGGTTGCAGACCCGGATCGATGATCGGCGAGCCGGTCCGGCCGC
>NZ_JAHSQD010001287.1 GCF_020103755.1 Streptomyces sp. LS1784 | reverse complement strand
GCCGGCGGCCTGATCGCCGTGCCCGGCCTGGTACTGCTCGGCTCGGCCGCCGCCGCGGGCGCCCGCCGGACCAGGCCCGCCTTCGTGGGCGCCGCCCCCGCGCTCGCCGTACAGGTGCGCGCCGACGAGCGCGGCGACCTGTTGGTGCTGCCACTGGACGGTCCGCCGGACGGACCCGGGCTCTGGCGGCTGGTCGAGCGCGACCGCTACCGCTGGGCGAGCAAGGCCGCCCCGGACGGCGAGGGCCCGGCCTGGGTGCCCGAACACCTGGCGACCGAGGACGAGGACGCCGACTACCCCGACCCGGTGCTCGACCACGACGAGGAAGAGGAGGAGTACGAGGAGCTGATCCACCGGGCGACCCCCGCCGAGGCCGCCGAGTGGCTGGCCCGGGCCGGCCGCAGCGTGCCCGCCGTGCTCTACGGCGGTCCGGACGGGCCCGATCCCCAGCTGCTCGTCCGCCCCGGCCTGCTGGACGGCGACCCGCACTGGGTGGCGGCCGTGATCGCCCCCGCCGCCCGGGCCCC
>NZ_JAHSQD010001286.1 GCF_020103755.1 Streptomyces sp. LS1784 | reverse complement strand
GGCCGCCTCCGGCGGCGAGGGCCGGGCGCTCGCCGGGGCCCACGCCGCCGGGCTGGCCGAGGCCGACCTGCGGCTGCGGGCCGAGGTGGTACGGCTGGAGGCGGCCCGGACGGAGGAGCAGCGCTGCGCCGAACTCGCCCACGAACAGCGCTCCCTGACGGACGACCGGCGCGCCGCCGAGGAGCTGGCCGAGGAGGCCGAGGACTGGCTCTCCGAGTTCGAGGGCGAGCTGAGCCGACTGGAGCAGCAGCACACCGAGGCTCGGTCAGCGACCGCCCGGGTCGAGCAACTGGACGGGCAGCGCACCGAGTTGACCGTCCGCCTGGACGCAGCCCGGGAGCGCGACGGCCTGCGCGCCGAGATCGCCGCGGCCGAGCCCCGGGTGATCACCCTGCGCACCGCCGCGCTGGACGCCCGCGAGCACAGCCTGGACCTGCGGGACCGCCGGCTGAGCGGCATGGCCGCCGAACTGGCCGAGCAGCTGCGCGCGGGCGAGGCCTGCCGGGTCTGCGGCTCGCCCGAGCACCCG
>NZ_JAHSQD010001285.1 GCF_020103755.1 Streptomyces sp. LS1784 | reverse complement strand
CCGGAGGCCCGGCCGGCGAACTGCCCGGCGACCAGCGCGGCCGCCGCCACCAGCCCGCCGACCAGCACCGCCCAGCGCAGCCACGGCAGGAAGTCCGAGCTGCGGCCGAGCAGCACGAACGCCCAGACGGCCGTCACCGCGAGCGTCCCGGCCAGCACCAGTGCCCAGGGCAGCCGGTGCCGGGCCCGCCACAGCCCGTCCACACCCATGCCGACCAGCGCCGCGACGGCCGGGGCCAGCGCCACCGTGTAGTACTGGTGGAAGATCCCGGACATGAAGCTGAAGATCAGCGCGGTGGAGAGCAGCCAGCCGCCCCAGACCAGGAAGGCCGCGCGGGCGGTGTCGGTGCGGGCGTAGTGGCGGGTCGCCCAGAGGCCGACCACCAGCAGGATCAGCGCGGCCGGCAGCAGCCAGGCGATCTGCCCGCCGACGTCGGTGCCGAACATCCGGGTCAGACCGGTCTGCCCCCAGCCACGGCCGCCGCCGGGCGCCGCGCCGCCGCCCGGCAGGTCGAGCCCGGCCGGCATCCG
>NZ_JAHSQD010001284.1 GCF_020103755.1 Streptomyces sp. LS1784 | reverse complement strand
GGGCGCCCACCGCCTCCCCCGCCGCGGCCGGGACGCCCGCCGCTCCCGGGGCCCCGCCGGGCCGCAGCCGCTCGGTGGCGCTCTCCTCCGTCACCGCGACCGCCGTGCTGACCCTGATCGGCTGCGGGGTGCTGATCCTGCACCTGGTCCAGCGGCAGACCGGCACGGTCGGGCTGCTGGTCGGCCTGGGCCTGGCGATGGTGCCGCTGCCGTTCGTGCTCGGCGGCCTGGCCTGGCTCAACCTCACCGCCCGGGTGCCGCTGCGGCACACCGTGTTCTGCCTCGGCTGGGGCGCCTGCGCGGCCACCACCGTCGCCATCCTGGCCAACAACTGGACGGCGAGCTACCTGACCCGGTACCGGGGCCCGTTCGGGGAACTGCTCGGCGCCGGGATCGCCACCCCGGTGATCGAGGAGACCGCCAAGGCCTCCGCCCTGCTGGTGCTCCTGCTCCCGCTCGGCCGGCGGCTGCGCTGCCACGGCCGCCGCACCGGACGCCCCTGCGCGCCGCTGCTGCGCCGGTTGCCCGCGCCCCGGA
>NZ_JAHSQD010001283.1 GCF_020103755.1 Streptomyces sp. LS1784 | reverse complement strand
CCCGGTGGCCGGCGGCCGCGGCTCCGGCCAGGGCGCGGGTCAGCCGGGCGGCGGTGCGGCGGTTGGTGACCAGCAGGCAGGCCGCGAGGCCGGTGAGCGCGCCGACGCAGGTGTCCAGCCAACGGTCGGCAACCAGCGCCCGGGCCGGCTGCGCGCCCGCGAACTCCGTCATCAGCAGCGCCAGCGGGGTGACGAAGACCGTCGCCAGCCAGTAGCTGCGGGCGATCGTCGCCTCCGCGCCGAACTGGCAGATCAGCCCGAGCCCGATCAGTGCCACCGGGCCCGAGTGCGCGAGCGGCAGCGCGGCGGTGAACAGCAGCAGGCCGAGCAGGTTGCCCAGCACCCGCTGCAGCGCGCGCTGCCAGGACAGGGTGCTGTTGGCCTGGAACACCGAGGCCGCCGTGACCACCGCCCAGTACGGTCGGCCGCCGCCGAGCGCCAACGAGAGCCACCCGGCGGCGGCGCAGCCGACCGCGACCCGCAGCGCGATCGGCAGCAGTGCCGAGCCGGGCCGCAGCGCCTGCCGGAACGGCGGCC
>NZ_JAHSQD010001282.1 GCF_020103755.1 Streptomyces sp. LS1784 | reverse complement strand
GGCATGCCGCCTTCGCGCTGCTGGCCCGCCAGGTGAAGGCCTGGGCGAAGGCGCGCGGGTTGGACTCGGCGCCGTTCGGCGGCCTGCCGGGGCCGGCCTGGGCCGTGCTGGCCGCGCGCACCGTCCGGGAGGCCGGCGAGCAGGAGCCCACGGAGCTGCTGCGCCGCTTCTTCGGCAGCTGGGCCACCTGGGACTGGCACCATCCGGTCGCGCTCACCGGCCCGCCCGTGCGACAGCGCTCCGAGGGCGTCACCGTGCTCACCCCGACCGCACCGGTGCGCAGCTGCACCGAGCAGGTCAGTGCCGGCGGCCTGGCGCTGCTGGGCAGGGAGCTCCTCCAGGCCTGGGAGCTGCTGGAGCCCGGAGCCGAGCGGCGGGCCGGCAGCTCGCCGCAGGCCGGTGCGGGCTGCCCTCGCGAGCTGCTGTCGGCGCCGCCGCTGCACCGTCGCCATGCCGCCTGGGCCCTGCTCACCGTCCGCCCACCCAGGCCCGAGGAGTTCGAGGAGACCCTGGGCCGGGTGCGCGGCCGGCTGCCCGCCCTGCT
>NZ_JAHSQD010001281.1 GCF_020103755.1 Streptomyces sp. LS1784 | reverse complement strand
GGCCCGCCGCAGGCGCTCCCGGCCCGCCGCGCGCGCCCCCGTCCGGTCGGGTCGACCCCGACGCGCGCGCCCCCGTAAGCGGCGGGTAAGTTGGAAACGTGGACAAGAGGAACGCTTTGCGAGCCGGCGCGGTCTCCGCAACGGTCACGCTGATGATGCTGCTGTCGTCGCCCGCCATGGCCTTCACCCGGGACGACGGTGACGACCCGGGTTCCGGCCTGAGTGTCGGTGAGACCATCGGCCTGTACGTGGTGATCCCGCTCGTCGCCTTCGCGATCATCGCCGGTCTGGCCGGCATGCCGTACGGCGGCAAGGGCAAGAAGAAGTAGCCGTCGGGCCCGACCGGGCCCGTACGACGTCCATCCGGACGTTCCACGTCCACCAGGACCCGCACGACCCCGAAGGGGCGCCGGACGATCCCGTCCGGCGCCCCTTCGGGGTGTTCGCGCACCGTCAGCGGGCGCCCGCCGCACGGTCGGCCGCCTGGGCCTTGAGCGCGCGCTCGACGCCCGCCCGCGCCTCGACGACCTGGCGCCGCAGCGCCG
>NZ_JAHSQD010001280.1 GCF_020103755.1 Streptomyces sp. LS1784 | reverse complement strand
CGTCGTGGCGCTCGCGCCACGACGGGAGGACCGCGGGTTCACCTTGGTGCCGAACAGGTCGCTGCGGATCACCTGGACCGCGACGATGACGAACAGCCACAGCACGGCCAGGAAGCCCAGCCGCATGACCGTGAGGGTCAGTTCTGACATGACCGTCCCGCCAGTCGGTGAGCGAGGCGCGCGAACAATTCGGACACTACCCTTCGACCTGCCGGTAGACGATGGTGGTGGAGCCCACGACGATTCGGGATCCGTCGCGGAGCGTAGCGCGCTGGGTGTGCTGTCCGTCCACCACGATGCCGTTGGTGGAGCCCAGGTCGAGCACCATCGAAGGAGTGCCGGGCCGGATCTCGGCGTGCTTGCGGGAGACCCCGGGGTCGTCGATCCGCACGTCCGCCTCGGTCGACCGGCCGAGCACGCAGGCCGAACCGGTGATCTGGTGCCGGGCGCCGTTCACCTCGACCCAGCGGCGCATCCCGGCGCCGCCGTGGCCGGCGCCGGGGAAGGCGCGGACGTTGCCGCCGGCGGGCGCGGGCGGACCCGGGG
>NZ_JAHSQD010000128.1 GCF_020103755.1 Streptomyces sp. LS1784 | reverse complement strand
CGTCCCCGCGCCGGTGCTCGGCGTGTAGCCCGGCTCGCGGCCCGGCCGGGTGGTCGCCGGGGCCGGGGCGCCGCCGGACGGCGTGGCCTCATGGCCCCCACCCGGGGACGGTCGGTCCACCGGGGCGTCCTGCGGCCGGGAGGACTTGGGCGCCACCGAGCCGCCGAAGGACGTGCCGTTGCCGGACTCGCCCTTGACCGTCGCCGACACCGGCTGCCCGGTGGCCAGTTCGAACGCCACGATCGGCGCCATCGCCAGCAGGAAGACCAGCCCCGACACCGCCGCGTACGTCTTCCAGCCCCACCGCCGACGCGCCCGTACCACCTGTGGCTCGTTCCACTCCGAGGTGATCACCGGCGGCCGCGCCGGCTCCCCGGACTCGACCGGCACCTGGCGCAGGGTGTTGGCGGCCTGGTTCGGCCCCCGGTCCACCGCCTCGCGCAACTGCTCCCCGGTCCGCTTGAAGATGTGCTGGAACACCGCGCTGCCGGTGGTGGCCCCGATGCTCACCACGGCGGCACCCAGGATCGTGCCGTACACCCCCAGTTCGGAGGCCAGCAGCGCGCCCACCACCGTTGCCAGCGCACTCGCCGCGACCTGAGCCACACTCAGATCGATGCGCCTGCGCTCCTCCTTGGCCTTGCCGCCCTCCTCGGCGGGGCTCCGCTCCGGCATCAACATCCCTCGGTCCGTACGACTGTCCTTCGAACAAGACTGTCCATCTTGCCCAAAGAAGGACACAAGGGACGAAAATGCGGTTCTTCGCGCCCGGATTGTGTGAAGATGATCACCGTTCATCCGGCGGTGGTCCGCCATTGGGGAAGCACGCTCTTGAGATTCCCGTGAATCGCGGGAGACTTGAGCGGCGAGCCGCCCCTTTGGATGCCACGAATGGAGTACTGTTCGTAAAGCCCGAGCCTTGGGTCGACTTGTCGACTGCCCTGAACCAGCAGCTTGACGAGGAGCCACGGAGCGGGCACGCACGGCGACGCCCGTCCCGGATCGTCGCGAACACTCCGCGTGCGAGGACGGCCGGGACACCCAGGCGCGACGTCGACGGATGGCGTGGCAAAAAGGCAACCGTGCCACAGCGGCGTGCGCGGGCGTAAGCCCGACACGCCGGGGAACTCAGCAAGGTTGTGGCCAGTCGCGAGTGGGCAGGCCACACTCAGTACGGGAGCAGCGACGCAGGTGACGTCGGCAGGCACCACCCGGGAGGTAACCGTGCCCGAACTGCGGGTTGTGGCCGTCAGCAACGACGGCACACGGCTGGTGCTCAAGGCTGCCGACAGCACGGAGTACACCCTTCCCATCGACGAGCGGCTGCGTGCCGCCATCCGCGGCGACCGGCCGCGCCTCGGCCAGATCGAGATCGAGGTCGAGAGCCATCTGCGCCCCCGGGACATCCAGGCGCGGATACGAGCCGGTGCCTCCGCCGAGGAGGTGGCCCAGGCCGCCGGGATCTCCGTCGACCGCGTCCGCCGCTTCGAGGGCCCGGTGCTCGCCGAGCGCGCCTTCATGGCCGAACGCGCCCGCAAGACCGCCATCCGCCGCAACGGCGAGTCCCCCGGCCCGCAGCTCGGCGAGGCCGTGGCCGAGCGGCTCGCGCTGCGCGGCGCCGAGAAGGACACCGAGCGCTGGGACTCCTGGCGGCGCGACGACGGCACCTGGGAGGTCATCCTCTCCTACCGGGCCGACGGCGAGGGCCGTAGCGCCTCCTGGACGTACGACCCGCCGCGGCGCCTGGTCCAGCCCAACGACGACGAGGCCCGCGCGCTGATCGGCGAGAACGTCGAGCGCGAGGAGGAGTCGGTCTTCCCGTTCATCCCGCGGATCGCCCGGCTCCCCCAGGACCGGCCGCCCCGCCCGATGATCGACCGGCCCTCGGCCGACCGCATCATGTCGGCCCGCGAGGTGCGCGAGTCGCGGGAGGCCACCGCCGAGTCCCGGGACTCGCTGACCAGCCTGCTCGACGTGGTCCCCGCCTTCCGCGGCGACCTCGCCGTCGGCGCCCCCACCGCGATCGAGCCGGTGCCCGCCGAGGTCGCCGAGGAGAGCGAGGAGGCGGCCGCGGCAGCCGCCCCGGCACTCGGCGCGGGCTCGGCCTACGCCGACATCCTGATGCCGCGCGCCGTCGCCCCGCACCGCGAGCGCCTGGTCGGCACCACCGACCGGCAGGCCGAGGCGGACGGCGTCCGGCCCGGCCGCCGGGCCACCGTGCCCAGCTGGGACGAGATCGTCTTCGGCAGCCGGCGCAAGAAGCAGGAGTAGGAACAGTGGTACGCCGCAGGGGCGGGAGGCCGGGCCTCCCGCCCCTGCGGCGTACCCGAAGGATCAGCCCGGCTGCTCGGTGACCGCCACCGGGCGCGAACCGTCACTCGACCACTCGCTCCACGAGCCCGGGTACAGCGTGGCCGGCAGGCCCGCCACCTCCAGCGCCAGGATCTGGTGCGCCGCCGTCACGCCCGAACCGCAGTACACCGCGGTCTCCCGCTCCCCCGCACCCAGCGCCCGGAACCGGGCGGCCAGCTCGACGGCCGGCAGGAACCGGCCGTCCGGGCCCACGTTCCCGGCCGTCGGCGCCGAGACCGCGCCCGGGATGTGCCCGGCCCGCGGGTCCACCGGCTCGGTCTCGCCCCGGTAGCGCTCCCCGGACCGGGCATCCAGCAGCAGTCCGCTGCGCGCCCAGGCTGCGGCACCGTCCCCGTCCACCGTCGGCAGCTGCCCCGGCACCGGCCTGAAGTCGCCCTCCCCGGGCTCCGGCAGCTCGGCCGTCACCGGCAGCCCGGCCGCCTGCCAGGCCGCGAAACCGCCGTCCAGCACCCGGACGTCCCGGTGACCGGCCCAGCGCAGCAGCCACCAGGCCCGGGCCGCCGCCATCGAGGCCGCGCCGTCGTACACCACGACCGGGCGCTGCGCGCCCACCCCGAAGCGGCGCATCGCCGCGCCGAACTCCTCCGGATCGGGCAGCGGGTGGCGCCCGCCCCGGCCGGGGGCGCCGGGCGGGGCGGCCAGGTCCCGGTCCAGATCGACGAAGTGGGCGCCGGGCAGGTGACCGGCCCGGTACTCCTCGGCCGCGGTCGGGCCGCCCGGCGCGGCACCGACCAGCTGGTAGCGCACGTCCAACAGCACCGGCGGCAGCGCGGAGGCGAGCGCCTCGCGCAGCTCGGCCGCGGAGATCAGCGGGGAACCGTCGTTGTAGGTGGTGGTCATGGCGGCCATTGTCGCGCAGCCCGGCCCCGGCGGCGGGCCATCCGGATCCTCCCGTGGCCCGGTCCGGGGGAACCGCCGGAATCCGCAGGACACGCCCGACCCACCGCTCTTTGGTGGGGTCTTTGCCGGACTTTCCGCGCGGCCCGAGGGTTGGGCGCCCGCCAGGGTGGAAGCATCACCCTCGCGCGCGAGGATTTCCGTGCGCCAACCACCCACGAGGAGGCCCGCATTGCCCGCGGTGGAACTCCGACTGGCCCAGGGCACGCCCTGCTGGGTCAGCCTGCTGACCGACGACCTGCCCGGCGCCCGTGCCTTCTACGGCGCACTGCTCGGCTGGACGTACACGCCCGGGCCCGGCCAGCTCGGCGACTACGTCCGGGCCGAGCTCGACGGGGCGCCGGTGGCCGGCCTCGGCGTCTCCACCGCCACCGGCTTCCCGGTGCAGTGGACCACCTACTTCGCCGTGGACGACGCCGACCGCACCGCCCAACTCGTCCGCGAGTGCGGCGGAACCGTCGCCGTCGGACCGCTCCAGGCCGAGCACGCCGGGCGGATGGCCATCGCCGCCGACGTCTCCGGCGCGGTCTTCGGCCTCTGGCAGGGCGAGGAGCACCTCGGCCGGGAGGCCGGCCGCGAACCGGGCGCCCCGGCCTGGGCCGAACTGCTCACCCCCGACGCGGAGGGCGCCGCGGCCTTCTACTCCACCGTGCTCGACCGCCCGGTCCGCTCCGCCCCGGGCGAGACCGCGCTGCTGGTGCACGGGCGGCCGGTCGCCGGCATCCGGCACCACGCCGAGCTGCGCGGCCACCCGACGCGCTGGCGCACCCACTTCGCGGTCGGCGACGCCGCGCTGACCGCCCGTCACGCCGTCGAGCTCGGTGGCCGGGTCCTGGTCGAACCGCACGACACCATCCGCGGCCGCGCCGTCCGGCTGGCCGACCCGCAGGGCGGGCACTTCTCCGTACTGGAGGTGCTCCCCTAGACCGCCCCGGCCCTCAGGCCTGCTGCTCCTCGAAGGGCAGCACGTCCGGGGAGAGCACCGAGACGCGCGCCGTCGCGGAGGTCAGCCGCCGGCGGTGGTGGCGGCGGCACAGCACCTCGTAGCCCACCTCGTCCTGGTCCACCGAGATGTCGCCGACCACCACCTGGGCGCCCTCGACCACCATCACCCCGCCGACCGTCCGGGCGTTGTGGGTGGCCCGCGCACCGCACCAGCACAGCGCCTCGACCTGGAGCACCTCCACGCGGTCGGCCAGCTCGATCAGCCGCTGCGAGCCCGGGAACAGCCGGGTGCGGAAGTCGGTGGTGATGCCGAAGGTGTAGACGTCGATGTCCAGTTCGTCCACCACCCGGGCCAGCTGGTCGACCTGCTCGGCGGCGAAGAACTGCGCCTCGTCGCAGATCAGGTAGTCCACCCGGCCGCCGGCCGAGAGCCGCTGCACCACGTGCGCGTGGAAGTCGAGGTCGTCCGTCACCTCGACCGCGTCGGCGCGCAGGCCCAGCCGGCTGGAGATCGTCGCCGCGCCTGCCCGGTCGTTGCGGGTGAGGATCAGGCCCTGCCGGCCGCGCGCGGTGTGGTTGTGGTCCATCTGCAGCGCCAGCGTCGACTTGCCGCAGTCCATCGTGCCCGAGAAGAACACCAGTTCAGCCATGGGTGGAGCAAAGGCCTTTCAAATCAGGGAAGTTCGGGCACAGATAAGTCAAGTACACAGCTCAGCCGCGGACTTCGAGCAGCGGCACGAACTGCTCGACCGGGGTCATCGAACCGTGCAGACCGATCATCGCGGACTCGCCGGGCTCGTTGCGGGAAGCGACGATCGCGATGTCGTCGCGCGCCGCGGCGACCACGTCGCCGATCCGGGCGTACACCCGCTCGTCCACGGCCGGGCCGAACCAGCCTGCCGCGATCGCCTGGTCCCGGGTGGCCACCCACATCCGGTCGCCCAGCACCTCGCTCCAGACCGCGTGCACGTCGGCCGCGGCCCCCGGCACCGCGTACACGTGCCGGGCCCGGCCCTCGCCGCCGAGCAGGGCGACACCGGCGCCCAGCTCCCAGTCCTCGTCGAAGTCGATCCGGTCCTCCGGCGCGATGTCGATCATGCCGTGGTCGGCCGTCACGTACATCGCCGAGCGCGGCGGCAGCTGCCCGGCCAGCCGGCGGGCCAGCCGGTCCACCGCGTCCAGCGTCATCCGCCACTCGTCCGAGTCCACCCCGAAGCGGTGACCCGCACCGTCCAGCTCGCTGACGTAGGTGTACACCAGCGCCCGGTCGTGCTCCGCCAGCCAGGAGGCCGCCAGGTCCATCCGCTCCTCGCCCGTGGTGCGGCCGAGGAAGGTGCCGCCGGACAGGGCCACCCTGGTCAGCGGGGTCTGGGCGAACAGCGGGGACGAGACCTGGGCGGTCGCCACCCCGGCCTGGTGGGTGCGCTCGAAGACCGTCGGGTACGGCTGCCAGGCGTGCGGCTCGGTCGGCGGCTGCCAGCGCAGCTGGTTCATCAGGTAGCCGGTGCCCGGCACCGCCACCGTGTACCCGGCCAGGCCGTGCAGGCCCGGCGGCGTGCCGGTGCCGACCGAGGCCAGCGAGGTCGCCGTGGTGGACGGGAAGCCCGCGGTCAGCGGACGGCCGCTGCCGCCCAGCGAGCTCCCGACGAGCGAGGACAGGAACGGCGCGTACTCGGGGTGGCGCAGCAGCAGCTCCCAGCCCAGGCCGTCCACCAGGAACACCACCACCCGGTCCGCCGGGGCGATCGGGAGGGTCGCGGTGAACCCGGGGACGCCCAGGCCCGCCGCCACCGAGGGCAGCAGGTCGCACAGCGAGCCGCTGCCGTACGGGGGCGCGGGGGCCGTGGTCGGGTCAAGGATCTCGAAGGCGTCGTAGCCGTCGGCAGGAACGAAGGACATGGAACCGGATTCGTAGCGGTACGGTCGGTCGGGAACGGCGGAGCTCAGACCCGCGGGCCGTTGCTGATCGTCGCGTCGGACAGCGCCCGGGCGAACACCAGCGCCTGGGCCACCGTCTCCGGGCCGTCGCCGGCCTCGCTCACCCGCAGTGAGAGGTCGTCAGCCGTGGCCGAGCCGGTGTAACCGTGGTCCGCCTCGCAGTTCGGGTCCGAGCAGCCGGCCGGCTCCAGGTCCAGGCGCTGCACCGCACCCCAGCCGATCGTCAGCACCACCTCACGCGGCAGGGTACCCGGGGTGTACGTCTCCGGGTTCGCCACCATCCGGCTCACCACGACCGAACCGATCCGGTCCAGCCGGACGCTCTCCGTCGACGTCGTCGCGAACGGCACCGCCGGGCTGCCCTCGGCCCCGGACTGCTCGTCCGTATGGCTCACCACGAACCGGGTCGGGGTGAGCACCAGCACCGTCACGTGCCGGCGCACCTCGTTGGCGTCGAAGGTCGTCTCCTGGTGCACCAGGTAGGAGCTGATCGGCTCCGGGCCCACCGCGGACTCGACCGCCTCGGACACCAGGGCCGGGTAGTAGCCGCTGCGCTCGATCGCCGAGCGCAGGTCCTGAGTGGTGGTACCGGTCTTCGCCATATCTCCATCCTGGCATGGTCCGCCGACGAAGCGGGCGGCACGGCGCCGAGCTTCGGACAACAGCGCCCGGGCAGGGCGCAACCAAGGAAGGTTACAGCGTGCTCATCGCGCGCGGGCCCAGATCGCTGCGGACCGGCAGGGGCGCGACCCGTACCCGTGCCCCCAGGATCGCCAGCCCGTGCGGGGCCACGACCACCGGTTCGAGATCCACCGAGGCGATCTCCGGTACGTCGTCCACCAGCTGTGACACCCGCAGCAGCAGCTCCTCCAGGGCGCCGGTGTCCACCGCCTCGGCGCCGCGCCAGCCGAACAGCAGCGGCGCCGCCCGGACCTCCCGGATCAGCCCGGCGACATCCTGGTCGGTGGCCGGCACCAGCCGGTGCGCCGTGTCGCCCAGCAGTTCGGCCGGGGCGCCGGCCAGGCCGAAGGAGAGGATCGCGCCGACCGCCGGGTCCACTGTGGCGGCGATCACGGTGTCCACGCCGCGCGGCGCCATCCGCTGGACCACCAGCTCGGCCTGCGCGGCGCCGCCGAGCAGCGCGTCCAGCTCGCGGTGGGCGCGGCGCAGGCCCGCCTCGTCGGTCAGGTCCAGCCGGACGCTGCCCAGGTCGGGGCGGTGGCGCAGGTGCGGGGCCGTCGCCTTGAGGGCCACCGGGTAGCCGAGCGTCCCGGCGGCTCGTACGGCGGACTCCTCGTCCGGGGCCGGCCGCACCGGCGAGACGTCGATCCCGTAACGAGCCAGCAGCTCCAGGGCCTCGGCCTCGGGCAGGACGAGCCGGGCGCCGCCGGGTTGGGTGCGCGCCGCAACCGCGGCCCGGGTGCTCAGCGCCGCCTCCACCAGCCGGCGGGCGCCGGGCTCGTCGATCCGGTCCAGCTCGGGGACGCGCGCCGTCTCCTCCGCCGCGGCCGTACGGCGGCGCCACTGCGCGTAGTGCACGGCGTGGGTGAGGGCGTGCACGGCCCGCTCGGGCGCCGCGTACGCGGGGATGCCGCCGGGGCGCAGCCTGGCCGGCAGGTCGGTCAGCGCCAGATGGGTGAGCAGCAGCGGCTTGCCCAGCTCCCGGGCCCGGCGGCCGGCGTCGAGCAGGGCGGCGGCGATCTCCGGGTCGTCCGTGCCCATCGCGGGGTCGTCCTCGCCGGTCAGCCGGCCGCCCATGAAGGCGTGCGCGGAGGTGCCGATCGGCGGGATCGCGACGGCGATCACCGCGTCCACGGCCGGGTCGGCGAGCGCGACGTCCAGGGCGATCCGGAAGTTCTCGCCGGTCGCGGCGGTGGTGAGGTCGACGGGCGCGCACGGGCGCAGGCCCGCGCTCAGCAGGGCGTCGTAGGTGAGCAGGCCGAGCGAGTCGGAGTTGCCGACCACGGCGACCCGGTCCCCCGGCGGCAGCGGCTGCTGGGCCAGCAGCTCGCCGGTGTCGTACAGCTCGGTGATGGTCGCCACCCGGGTGACGCCCGCCTGTTCGAACAGCGCGTCCACCGTGGCGTCGTGCAGGCCGGTGGCGGTGGCCGGGACGGCGTGGCCGGGCGGCAGGCTGCCGGTGTGCCGGGCACCCTTGACCACCACGACCGGCTTGACGGCGGCCAGCCGGCGGGCGATCCGGGTGAACTTGCGCGGGTTGCCGAAGGACTCCAGGTACAGCAGCACCACCTGGGTGGCCTCGTCCTCGGCCCAGTACTGGAGGAAGTCGTTGCCGGAGACGTCGGAGCGGTTGCCGACCGACGCGAAGGAGGAGACGCCGAGGCGGCGCTTGTGGGCGGCCTCCAGCAGGGCCACGCCGATCGCGCCGGACTGGCAGAAGATCCCGAAGCCGCCGCGGCCGGGAAGGCGTGGGGCGAGCGACGCGTTCAGCGGGCTCTGCGGGTCGGTGTTGATCAGGCCGAAGGCGTTCGGGCCGATCACCCGCATGCCGGCCGCACGGGCCTGGCGGACCAGCGCGCGCTGCCGGTCCCGGCCCTCCGGACCGGTCTCCGCGTAGCCGGCGGTGACCACCACCAGGCCCTGCACGCCGTGGGCACCGCACTCGGCGACGGCGACCGGGACGGCGCTCTCGGGGACGGCGATCACCGCGAGGTCCACCGGTCCGGGAATGTCCAGAATCGAACGGTGGACCGGGACGCCGTCCAGCTCGGTGCCGGGCTCGGCGTTGCGGTTCACCGCGTACACCGGCCGGTCGGCCGGGGCGCCCCCCAGCAGGTCGCGCAGGATGGCCCGGCCGACGGTCTGCGGGGTGCGGGAGACCCCGATCACCGCCACCGAGCGCGGGGTGAGCAGCCGCTGCACCGAGCGCGCCTCGGCGCGGTGCTCGCGGGCACGCATCACGGCGAGCGAGCGGTCGGTCTGTTCGAGGTCGAACTCCAGGTGCACCACGCCGTCGGCGAAGCTGCGGTGCTGGGTGTAGCCGGCGTCGGTGAAGACCTTCACCATCTTCCGGTTCTCCGGCAGCACCTCGGCCTGGAAGCGGCGGATGCCGCGCTCCTGCGCGACCGCCGCGATGTGCTCCAGCAGGGCGGAGGCCACGCCGCGGCCCTGGTGGGCGTCCTGCACCAGGAAGGCCACCTCGGCGTCGGTGCCGGTCTCGGAGGGGCGGCCCTCGGCGTCGATCCGGTCGTACCGGACGGTGGCGATGAAGTGGTCCCGGACCACCACCGCGAGGCCCACCCGGTTCACGAAGTCGTGGTGGGTGAAGCGGCGGACGTCCTTGTCGGAGAGCCGCGGGTAGGGGGCGAAGAACCGGAAATACTTGGACTGGTCCGACACCTGCTCGTAGAACTCCACGAGCCGTCCGGCGTCGGCCGGCGTGATCGGCCGGATCCGGGCCGTGCCTCCGTCACGCAGCAGAATGTCCGCTTCCCAGTGCTGCGGATAGTCGGGTTGCTCGGGGTTCACCACCGCGGGGTCTTCCACATTCGTCACATTATCCGGCGGCGAGCCGAATGGCGCCGGGCGCGTGCCCACGGCAGGGTGTACAGGGCCGTCGACCGGGGTTTATGCCCCGAAAAGAAACAATCACAAGTCCTGAACGCGGCGGTTTCCAGGGGCCGGCTGCGTGCAACACTGGTCTAGACAACATGGCCGCTTCCCCCGCTCCCCCGAGCACGGCCGTGACCAGCTTCACCGGAAAGGCACGTCTCATGGCTGAGCGCCGCGTCACCATCGGTTGGGCCGAGGGCCTGCACGCCCGTCCCGCCTCCGTCTTCGTCCGGGCCGTCACGGCCACCGGCGTGCCGATCACCATCGCCAAGCCGGGCGGCAACCCGGTGAACGCCGCCTCCATGCTCGGCCTCCTCGGCCTGGGCGCCCAGGGCGGCGACGAGGTCATCCTCGCCTCCGACGCCGAGAACGCCGACGACGCGCTCGACCGCCTCGCCAAGCTCGTCTCCGAGGGCCTCGACGAGCTCCCCGCCGCGGCCTGAGGCCTCGCAGCCGCCCGATCGGGGTGCCGCCGGATTCCGGCGGCACCCCGATCGGCTTCTCCGGCCGCTTCCGCGCTCCGGCCGGCCCGGTCAGCCCTTGACGCAGACGACCTGCTTGAGGTGCGCGACCACCTCGACGAGGTCCTTCTGCTGCTCGATGACCTTCTCGATGTTCTTGTAGGCGCCCGGGATCTCGTCCACCACGCCGCCGTCCTTGCGGCACTCCACGCCCTTGGTCTGCTCGACCAGGTCCTGGGTGGTGAACCGCTTCTTCGCCGCGTTGCGGCTCATCTTGCGGCCGGCGCCGTGCGAGGCGGAGTTGAACGAGTCCGCGTTGCCCAGACCGCGGACGATGTAGGAGCCCGTCCCCATCGACCCGGGGATGATCCCGAGGTCGCCGGAGCCGGCCCGGATCGCGCCCTTGCGGGTCACCAGCACGTCGACGCCGTCGTACCGCTCCTCCGCCACGTAGTTGTGGTGGCAGCTGATGACCTCGTCGAAGGTGACCTCCGCCTTGGCGAACTCGCGGCGGACGACGTCCTGGAAGAGCGCCATCATCACCGCGCGGTTGTTCTTGGCGTACTCCTGCGCCCAGAACAGGTCCTGGCGGTAGGCAGCCATCTCCGGGGTCTTCGCCAGGAAGACCGCGAGGTCCTGGTCGATCAGGCCCTGATTGTGCGGCAGCGCGCGGGCAACGCCCATGTGGTGCTCCGCCAGCTCCTTGCCGATGTTGCGGGAACCGGAGTGCAGCATCAACCAGACTGCGCCGGTCGTATCAATGCACAGTTCTATAAAGTGATTTCCTCCACCGAGCGTGGCCATCTGCTGCATGGCCCGCTCGCGACGCCACTTGACCTCCTCCGCCACCCCGTCGAAGCGCTGCCAGAAGTCGTCCCAGCCCGCCGTGCGGAAGCCGTACAGCTTGGTCGGGTCGACCGGGTCGGTGTGCAGGCCGCGGCCGACCGGAATGGCCCGCTCGATCTCGCGGCGCAGGGCGGAGAGGTCGTCCGGGAGGTCCTTGGCGGTGAGCGAGGTCTTCACCGCGCTCATCCCGCAGCCGATGTCGACACCGACGGCCGCCGGGCAGACCGCGTCCTTCATCGCGATGACGGAGCCGACGGTGGCGCCCTTGCCCAGGTGGACGTCGGGCATCACGGCGAGGCCGTGCAGCCAGGGCAGGGAGCTGATGTTGCGCAGCTGCTGGAGGGCCTGGCCCTCGACGGTGGCCGGGTCGGTCCACATCCGGATCGGCACCCGGACGCCGGGCACCTCGGTGTACGTCATGATCGAACGACCTCCAGAGGTCGGGAAGTTCACGTGGGGAAACTGCCGCGCGAGGAATCCCGGCGCGGCTCGGGGAAGTTCAGGAGGAGGGGCTCAGACGCCCAGGGCGACGGCACAGGGGGAATACGGCCGTGGGGAGCGTCGTATGGCTTGCTCGACCCGCATGGTGACCGCCTCCCTTCCTTCGTCGCAGTTCGCACGTCCTGTGCGCCGGGGAACATCTATCCACGGAACAGGCACGGCCTGCAACGGATTTAAGAACGCGTCCGGCCCGGCGGAGCGGGTGCTCCACCGGGCCGGACGAAACCGCGGCAGGCGTCAGCTGACGACGGTGACCTCGCCGATGCCGAGCGCCCGCACGTCGTCGGCGATCACGGCGGCGTCGCCGACCAGGACGGTGACCAGACGGTCCGGCGGGAAGGCCGCGACGACCGCCTCGGTGGCGGCGGCGGTGGGCAGTTCGGCGAGCTGCCGGTAGACCTCGGCCTGGTAGTCGTCCGGCAGGTACTGCTCGACCTGGTCGGCCAGGGTGCCGGCCACCGAGCCCGCGGTCTCGTACTTCAGCGGGGCGACGCCGACCAGGAACTGCACGGCCTCGTCGCGCTCGGCGTCGGTGAGGCCCTCGGCGGCGAGGGTGCGCAGGATGGTCCAGGTGTCGGCCAGGGCGGGCGCGGTGGAGGCGGTGTCCACCGAGCCGCTGATGGCGAGCATCGCCCGCCCGCTGCCGTCGGCGGCCGAGCGCAGCGGCTGGGCGAAGGCGCGCACGCCGTAGGTGTAGCCCTTCTCCTCGCGCAGGACGCGGTCGAGGCGGGAGGTGAGGGTGCCGCCGAGGCAGTAGGTGCCGAGGGTCTGGGCGGCCCAGACCGGGTTGTGGCGGTCGGGCCCGATCCGGCCGATGAGCAGCTGGGTCTGGACGGAGCCCGGGCGGTCCACGATGACGACGCGGCCGCGGTCGTCGGCGGTGACCGGACCGTGGACGGACGGATCGGCGGCCGTTCCGGTCCAGGTGCCGAGGGTGTTCTCCAGCAGTGCGGGCAGGTCGACGCCGGTGAGGTCGCCGACCACGACGACGGTGCTGGTCGCGGGGCGCACGTGGGCGTCGTAGAAGGCCTTGACGGCCGTGCGGTCGATCGACTTCACGGTGTCGGCGGTGCCGGCGCGGGGCCGGGAGAGCCGGTCGGCGGCGTCGAAGAGCTCGGCGTACAGGGCCTTGGCGGCGCGCCGGGCGGGGTTGGCCTGCTCGTGGACGATCTCGTCCAGGCGGTTGGCGACCAGGCGCTCGATCTCCGCCTCGGGCAGGGCCGGGGCGCGCAGGGCGTCGGCGAGCAGGGACAGGCCGCGCTGGAGCCGGGAGGCGGGGACCTCCAGGGAGATCCGGATGCACGGGTGGTCGGCGTGGGCGTCGAGGGTGGCGCCGGCGCGCTCCAGCTCGGCGGCGAACTCCTCGGCGCTGAGGGTGTCGGTGCCCTCGCTGAAGGCGCGGGCGAGGATGCCGGCGACGCCGTCGAGGCCCTCGGGCTCGACGGCGAGCGGGACGTCGAGCAGGACCTCGACGGCCACCAGCTGCTGGCCGGGCCGGTGGCAGTGCAGGACGGTGATGCCGTTGCCGAGGGCGGCCCGCTCGGGGGCGGGGAAGTCCCAGGGGCTGGGCGTGCCCGGCTGGGGCTGCGGGTGGAAGGTCATGGCGGGGACGTAGTCGGTGCTCATACGGCGGCACCCTCCTCTTCGGAAGCGGCGTCGGAGTCGGCGTCGGTCTCGGCGGCGGTCGGCTCGTAGACGAGGACGGCCCGGTTGTCGGGGTGGAGGCGGGCCTTGGCGACGGCCTGGACCTCCTCGGCGGTGACGTCGAGGACCTTGGGGAGGGCGTCGTTGAGCAGCTTGGGGTCGCCGAACAGGACGGCGTAGCGGCACAGTTCGTCGGCTCGGCCGGCGACGGTGGTGAGCCGGTCGAGCCACTCGCGCTCGATCTGCGCCTGGGCGCGCTCGAGTTCCTCGGCCGTGGGGCCCTCGGCGGCGAAGCGGGCGAGCTCCTCGTCGACGGCGGTGCCGATCTGCTCGATGGTGGCGTCGCCGGAGGTCTTGACGTCGAGCCAGCCGAGGCTGGGGGCGCCGGCCAGCCGCAGCAGACCGAAGCCGGCGGCGACGGCGGTGCGGTCGCGGCGGACCAGCCGGTTGTAGAGGCGGCTGGACTCGCCGCTGCCGAGGACGGTGAGGGCGAGGTCGGCGGCGTCGGCCTCGCGGGTGCCGTCGTGCGGGAGGCGGTAGGCGGCCATCAGGGCGCGGGACGGGACGTCCTCGTGGATCTCCTCGCGGATCTCGCGGCCGATGGTCTCGGGGAGTTCGCCCGAGCGCGGGGGCTGCTTGCCGTCGTGGGCGGGGATGGAGCCGAAGTACTTCTCGACCCAGGCGACGGTCTGCTCGGGGTCGATGTCGCCGACGACGGAGAGGACGGCGTTGTTGGGCGCGTAGTACGTCCGGAAGAACGTGCGGGCGTCCTCCAACGTGGCCGCGTCGAGGTCGGCCATGGAGCCGATCGGGGTGTGGTGGTACGGGTGGCCGTCGGGGAAGGAGAGCGCGGTGAGCTTCTCGAAGGCGGTGCCGTACGGGACGTTGTCGTAGCGCTGGCGGCGCTCGTTCTTGACGACGTCGCGCTGGTTCTCCATGGACGTCTCGTCGAGCGCGGCGAGCAGCGAGCCCATCCGGTCGGCCTCCAGCCAGAGGGCGAGCTCCAGCTGGTGGGCGGGCATGGTCTCGAAGTAGTTGGTGCGCTCGAAGCTGGTGGTGCCGTTGAGCGAGCCGCCGGCGCCCTGGACGAGCTCGAAGTGCCCGTTGTTGGAGACGTTGGCGGAGCCCTGGAACATCAGGTGCTCGAAGAGGTGGGCGAGGCCGGTGCGGCCCTTGACCTCGTGGCGGGAGCCCACGTCGTACCAGAGGCAGACGGCGGCGACCGGGGTGAGGTGGTCCTCGGAGAGGACGACGCGCAGGCCGTTGGCCAGGCGGTGCTCGGTGATGGCGATGCCTCGGCTGGAGGCGGGGGCCGGGTTGGCCATGCGCTCGGGTCCTTCCCGTCGTCGATGTCGGGGTTCGTGTGGCGTCCCCCATTGTGGTGCAACGTGCGGGAACCGTGTTCGTGTCCGCGCTGACGGGGCCGTTCGCCAGGGGCGGAAGAGGGCCGCTGACCGGGAGTGTCGGCCCGAGGGTCCACAATGGGGGCGCCGCGCCCTGTCGACGGCGCCCGGTTGACGGGTCCGGTGGCAGGAGGGCGCGGAGTGGACCGACGACCGACCCCGGCGTTCGGCGACCGACCGACGACCGACCGAGACACAGCCAGCGACACGTAAGGGAGCCCCGCCGCGATGGCCCGCCGCAGTTCGCAGACCCCGCCGCCCGGAGACTTCGAGGAGCGGATCCTCGACGTCGACGTCGTGGACGAGATGCAGGGCTCCTTCCTGGAGTACGCCTACTCGGTGATCTACTCGCGTGCGCTGCCCGACGCACGGGACGGCCTGAAGCCGGTGCACCGCCGGATCCTGTACCAGGCCAACGAGATGGGCCTGCGCCCGGACCGCGCGCATGTGAAGTGCGCCCGTGTGGTGGGCGAGGTGATGGGCCGGCTGCACCCGCACGGCGACGCGTCGATCTACGACTCGGTGGTGCGCATGGCGCAGCCGTTCTCGATGCGGCTGCCGCTGATCGACGGGCACGGGAACTTCGGTTCGCTGGGCAACGACGACCCGCCGGCCGCGATGCGCTACACCGAGTCGCGGCTGACGGCCGCCTCGATGGCGATGGTGGAGTCGATCCACGAGGACACCGTCGACTTCGGCCCGAACTACGACGGCAGCGAGCAGGAGCCGCTGGCGCTGCCGGCCGCGTTCCCGAACCTGCTGGTGAACGGCGCGACGGGCATCGCGGTGGGCATGGCGACGAACATGCCGCCGCACAACCTGTCCGAGGTGGTGGCCGCGGCCCGGCACCTGATCAAGCACCCGAACGCGGACCTGGACACGCTGATGCGGTTCGTGCCCGGTCCGGACCTGCCGACCGGCGGGCGGATCGTTGGCCTGTCGGGCATCCGGGACGCGTACGAGTCGGGCCGCGGCACGTTCAAGATCCGGGCGACGACGACGGTGGAGGCGGTGACGGCCCGCCGCAAGGGCATCGTGGTCACCGAGCTGCCGTACAACGTCGGCCCGGAGAAGGTCATCTCGAAGATCAAGGACCTGGTCAACGCGAAGAAGCTCCAGGGCATCGCGGACGTCAAGGACCTGACCGACCGCGAGCACGGGCTGCGGCTGGTCATCGAGGTGAAGAACGGCTTCGTGCCGGAGGCGCTGCTGGAGCAGCTCTACAAGCTGACGCCGATGGAGGAGACCTTCGGCATCAACAACGTCGCGCTGGTCGACGGGCAGCCGCTGACGCTGGGGCTGAAGGAGCTGCTGGAGGTCTACGTCGACCACCGCTTCACCGTGGTGCGCCGGCGCAGCGACTTCCGCCGCCGCAAGCGTGAGGAGCGGCTGCACCTGGTCGAGGGCCTGCTGGTGGCCCTGCTCGACATCGACGAGGTCATCGCGATCATCCGGTCGAGTGACAACGCCCAGCAGGCGAAGGAGCGTCTGATGGAGCGCTTCTCGCTGTCGGAGACGCAGACCGCGTACATCCTGGACACCCCGCTGCGGCGGCTGACCCGCTTCGACCGGGTGGAGCTGGAGCAGGAGAAGGAGAAGCTGACCGCGGAGATCGCGGACCTGACCGAGATCCTGGAGTCGGACACCAAGCTGCGCAGCGTGGTGTCGTCCGAACTGGGTGCGGTGGCGAAGCAGTTCGGCACGGAGCGGCGCACGGTGCTGCTGGAGGCGGGGGCGGTGCCGTCGGCGGCGCTGGCCGTACCGCTGGAGGTGGCGGACGACCCGTGCCGGGTGCTGCTGTCCTCGACGGGCCTGCTCGCGCGGACGGCGGACGGGGAGCCGTTCGAGGTGTCGGAGAAGCGGGCGAAGCACGATGTGATCGTGTCGGCGGTGCACGCGACGGCGCGGGCGGACGTGGGCGTGGTGACGTCCGCGGGCCGGGTGCTGCGGCTGCCGGTGATCGACCTGCCGGCGCTGCCGCCGACGCCGTCGCCGACGCTGGCGGGCGGGGCCGCGGTGGGCGAGTTCCTGCGCCTGGAGTCCGGGGAGCGGGTGCTGGCGCTGACCACGCTGGACGAGTCCTCGCCGGGGCTGGCGCTGGGCACGCTGCAGGGTGTGGTGAAGCGGGTGGTGCCGGAGTGGCCGGCGAACAAGGACGAGTTCGAGGTGATCGCCCTCAAGGAGGGTGACGAGCTGGTGGGCGCGGTCGAACTGCGCACCGGCGAGGAGGACCTGGTCTTCATCGCCTCGGACGCCCAGCTGCTGCGCTACCCGGCGGGCCAGGTGCGTCCGCAGGGCCGCCCGGCGGGCGGCATGGCGGGCATCAAGCTGTCGGACGGCGCGCGGGTGCTGTCCTTCACGGCGGTGGACCCGGCGGCGGACGCGGTGGTGGTCTCGGTGGCCACGGCCTCGGGCACGCTGTCCGGCGGCGAGCAGACGACCTGGAAGGTCACCCCGTTCGAGCAGTACCCGCGCAAGGGCCGCGCCACCGGCGGTGTGCGCTGCCAGCGCTTCCTGCGCGGCGAGGACGGCCTGACCTTCGCCTGGGCCGGCGCCGCCCCGGCCCGGGCCGCCACCGCCAAGGGCGCCCCGGTCG
>NZ_JAHSQD010001279.1 GCF_020103755.1 Streptomyces sp. LS1784 | reverse complement strand
CGGCTCGGGGGCGGCCGCAGGCTGGGCCGGGTCGGGCTGGGCCTGCTCGGGAGCCGTCGGCTCCGCCTCGTCCTCGGGCCGGCTCTCCCGCTCGGCCTGCACCTGGTCGGCCTTGGTGGCGGGCGGGGCGGGGAACTCCGGCGCCTCGGCGTTCGCGGGGGGCGCGCCGTCCGCCGACACCTGGATCTGATCGGTGGTCGGCACGCCGGACATGTCGGGGTCGGTCGAGGGCAGGAAGTCCCCGGGATTGAGCTCCGGCCCGGGCACGGCCGACTGCGACTGCCGCTCCCGGTCCGTGGCGGGGTCGTCGTGGACCTCCGCGTCCGCGCCGGGCTCCAGACCCAACGGCCGCTCCTCGTCCGGGGCTTCGCGCTGCTGCTGGTCGCCCTCCAGCATTCCGTGCCGGGCGAGCGGGCTGTCCTCGGCCCGCGCGATCGCTTCCAGGCGCTCGGGTTCGACGGGTGCCGGCTGCGGCAGCGGCGCGGCGGCGGGCTCCTGTGGCTTCGTGCCGGCCGAGGGCTGGGCGGCGGCGTCCGCCGGTCCGGCTT
>NZ_JAHSQD010001278.1 GCF_020103755.1 Streptomyces sp. LS1784 | reverse complement strand
CGCCGAGCCGGTCGCCCCGCTCGCCCACAGCGGCCGCCCGACCCCCGCCCCGGCCGTGGCCGAGGAGCCCGGGCCCGAGGCCGGCACCACCCCCCGGCTGGCGCTCTCGATCCTGCTCGGCGCGCTCGCCCTCGGCTGCGCCGTCGCCCTGATGGCCACCTCCGGCTACCTGATCTCCCGGGCCTCCGAGATGCCGCCGGTGCTCTACCTGATGATGGCCGTCACCTCGGTGCGGGCCTTCGGCATCGGCCGCAGCGTCTTCCGCTACGCGGAGCGGCTGGTCTCGCACGACGCGGTGCTGCGCACCCTCGGCACCCTGCGGGCCGCCGTCTACCGGCGGCTGAGCGCGCTCGCCCCGGCCGGGCTGCCCGCCTTCCGGCGCGGCGACCTGCTCTCCCGGCTGGTCGCCGACGTGGACGCGATCCAGGACCACTACCTGCGCTGGCGGCTGCCGGCCGCGGTGGCCGGCCTGGTCGCCCTCGCCTCGGCGGTGGCGATGGCCGTCTTCCTGCCCGCCGCCGGGCTGGTGCTCGGCCTCGGGCTGCTGCTCGCGGGCGTG
>NZ_JAHSQD010001277.1 GCF_020103755.1 Streptomyces sp. LS1784 | reverse complement strand
CGCTGCGCGGGGCGGGGTCAGGCGGCGCGTACCGGGGCGGCGGCCGGGCGGGCCAGGCGGGCCGGCGTCAGGGGCTCGAAGATCCCCATCAGCACCGGGTCCACCGCCCGCACCGCCGCCGGGGCCGGCACCGCCGGCACCGGGGTGCGCAACAGCGCGAGGTACAGCTCCTGGGTCTCGGCCGCCGGGTCGATGCCCAGCTCCTCGGCCAGCACCTGACGCAGCTGCTGGTAACAGCGCAGCGCCTCCGCCCGGTTGCCGGAGGCCGCCAGCGCCTCCATCCGGCAGCGGTAGGCACTCTCACGGAACGGGGCACGGCGCACCGCCTCGTCCGCCCAGCGCAGCGCGTGGTGCTCCTCACCGAGCGCCGAGGCCGCCAGGCTCGCCGTCTCCAGCGCGCTGATGCGCAACTCCTCCACGTGCTCGCGCACCCCCTGCGCCCACTCGCCCTCGTGGTCGGGCAGGAACGCCCCGCGCAGGTTCGCCAGCGCACCCGCGGCCAGCTGCTGGGCCACCGCGTGGCCGCCCGCGGCCAGCGCCTCGCCGGCCTCGCCGACCGCCGACG
>NZ_JAHSQD010001276.1 GCF_020103755.1 Streptomyces sp. LS1784 | reverse complement strand
GGGCACCGGTGATGGCCGCGGAGGTGGCGCTGCCGGACGGCGGGCCGGCGGCGGCGTCCGGCCGGGCCAGGGTGGAACCGTCCCGGGCGACCCGTTCGTCGGTGCGGCCGATCAGCCAGTCCCGGCTGGGGACGACCAGGCCGGCCGGCGTGAAGGCGATCCGCCGCAGCTCGGACTGCGGGCCGTTGTCCTTGCGCCACATGCTCGCCACGATGTCCACCGCCTCCTGCGGCGTCTCGGCGAACTCCAGGCCGGCGTAGACCGGGGCGCAGGCGTCCAGGCCGAGGTCCTGGGCGGTGAGACGGCGGCCGAGCCGGCGGGTGAAGACCTCGGCGATCAGCGCCGGGGTGGCCCCGCGCGGCTGCTGGCCGCGCAGCCAGCGGGTGACCGAGGTCTTGTCGTAGCGCAGGTCGAGGCCGTGCTCCAGGCCGAGCTGGTCGACCCGGCGGGCGAGGCCCGCGTGCGAGAAGCCGGCCTCCTCGATCAGCGCCGCGAGCTGGCCGTTCTGCGGGGCCGGGCCGGAGTGGCCGCTGCGGGCCGGGGCGGGCGCGGGCGCGGGCGCGACGG
>NZ_JAHSQD010001275.1 GCF_020103755.1 Streptomyces sp. LS1784 | reverse complement strand
GCCGCCGGGGCGACGGCCAGGTCGGCGGCGAGCGCGGTCACCGCCTCGGCGAAGGCCGGGGTGCCGGTGCCCCCGAGCGCCAGGTCCGGGCTCTGCCAGGGCACCCGGCCGCCGGCGGTGGCGAGCCGCTGGTACTCGACGCAGGCGAGGCAGGCCGGTGCGCCGGGGGCGAGCACCGGCCCGACCACGGTCAGTGCGCCGTCCTCCCGCACCGGCACCAGGCGTACGGGGTGTGCCAGGGCGTGCCGGCTGAGCCGGGCGGCCAGGCCGAGGGTCCACTCGGTGAGGCGGACGACGGCGGTGCCGCTGGTGGCGGCCAGCGCCTGGGCCGCGGTGAGGACCGGTAGCTCGCTCATGGACGGCCTTCCTCGGCGACGAGAACGGTGAAGCCGCAGCCGTCCAGGGCGTCGGCGTACGGGCGGGCCTCGGGGGTGGCGGGCTGCCAGCGGGTGGTGCGCAGGCCGGTGAGCCGGACCAGGACGGCGTGCAGGTCCGCTTCCCGGGCGGCGACTTCGGCGAGCCAGCGGTCGGCCCAGCCCTGGTCCGCCCAGGCCGCCGGGGTGCGCCCGGC
>NZ_JAHSQD010001274.1 GCF_020103755.1 Streptomyces sp. LS1784 | reverse complement strand
GGCGAGACCCCGGGCGCGCTGCTGGCCGCCGGCCTCGCCTCGGTGGCCGAGCGCCCGGTCCGGCTGGTCAACGTGGCCCGCTCCGGCGGCCGCTCGGCCGACCTCTCCGGCCAGCTGGAGCAGGCGCTGCCGCACCGCCCGGACGTCGCCGTGATCATGGTCGGCGCCAACGACGTGACCCGGCACAGCCCGGCCCAACTGGCCGTCCGTCACCTCGGCGAGGCCGTCGCCGCCCTGCACGCCAACGGCTGCGAGGTGGTCGTGGGAACCTGCCCGGACCTCGGGACGATCAAGCCGGTGCGGCCGCCGCTGCGCTGGGTGGCCCGCCGGCTGAGCCGGCAGTTGGCCGCCGCGCAGACCATCGCGGTGGTGGAGGCGGGCGGCCGGACGGTCTCGCTGGGCTCGCTGCTGGGCCCGGAGTTCGCCGCCCGCCCGGAGATGTTCGCCGCCGACCGCTACCACCCCTCCGCCCAGGGCTACGCGACCGCCGCGATGGCCGTGCTGCCCTCGGTCTGTGCCGCGCTCGGACTCTGGCCGGAGGAGGAGCGCCCGGCCGCGGCCGTCCCGGGCGCC
>NZ_JAHSQD010001273.1 GCF_020103755.1 Streptomyces sp. LS1784 | reverse complement strand
GCCACTGCCCGGGCCACCGCCGTGCCGTCCCGGGGCGGCACCAGCAGGCCGGTGCGGCGGTGGGCGACCAGGTCCAGCGGGCCGCCGGCCGCCGGGCCGATCACCGGTACGCCGCTGGCCATCGCCTCCTGGATGGTCTGGCAGAAGGTCTCCAGCGGGCCGGTGTGCACGAAGACGTCGAGGGTCGCGAAGCAGCGCGCCAGTTCGTCACCGGTGCGCCGGCCGAGGAACACCGCGCCCGGCATCGAGGCTTTCAGCCCGGGTGCCGAGGGGCCGTCGCCGACGACCACGACCCGCACCCCGGGCAGCGCCGAGGTGGCCGCCAGCAGATCGACCCGCTTCTCCGGCGCCAGCCGTCCGACGTAGCCGACGAGCACCTCCCCGCCCGGCGCCAGCGCCCGGTGCAGTGCCTCGTCCCGGTGCCGGGGGTGGAACCGCACCGAGTCCACCCCGCGCGGCCACAGTTGCACCCGCGGCACCCCGTGCGCGGTCAGGTCCTGGGCGGCGGGGGTGGAGGGCGCCAGGGTGCGGGCGGCCGCCCGGTGCACGGCCCGGATCCGCCGCCAGGCGGCGGCCTCC
>NZ_JAHSQD010001272.1 GCF_020103755.1 Streptomyces sp. LS1784 | reverse complement strand
CCTTCCGTCCCGGCCCCGGGCACCGGGCAGCCCGGCTACGCCCCACCCGCCTCCGGACAGACCCCGAACGCCCCCGGGCTGCGGCCGGACATGCCCGCCCACCCGGCGCCGCCGCCCGCCGCGAACGTCCCGGAGACCGACACACCGGCCGCCCCTGCCAAGGGCACCGACCCGGACGCCGACCACGCGCTGTCCGGCGCCGCCCTGGTCTCCCCGCTCGGCCGCGACGGCCTGCGGCACCAGCTCACCCTCACGGTCGCCGAGCCGGTCACCGCCTTCCAGGCCGAATTCCGGCTCGCCCCGGGCGAGTCGGCCCCCGGCACCGGCTCCGCCTGGACCGACCTGCCGGGCGCCGTGGTGACCGCCCAGCAGGAGCGCGGCACCCTCGTCTACCGATTCACCACCCCGCCCGGCGTCGACGTCCGGCCCGGCCACTACACCTTCGGCGTCCGCGGCGCCCGTCCGGCCGCCGACCCGTCCGCCGTGGTGCGCAAGCCGGCCGCGGCGGAGAGCTGGAGCGTCTCCGCGTTCACCCTCGACCGCCCCCGCGCGGTCGCCGCGCTCGGCGGCTTCGGCCCGGT
>NZ_JAHSQD010001271.1 GCF_020103755.1 Streptomyces sp. LS1784 | reverse complement strand
GCCCGTCCGGGCCCGCCGCGACTGATCCCCAAGCCCGGGCCGGCACCGCGCCGCCCGGCCCCCGCCGCGCCGCAGGTGGAGGTCCAGCGGATCGCCGCCACCCCGGCACAGGCGGTGGAGCTCGCCGACGACGCGATCGACCGGCTGCTGGAGTCCGGCCGCAACCCGGGCGACGTCCTGGTGCTGACGGTCGGCGAGGCACACCCCTGGCAGCAGCACGAGCTCTCCTTCGGCGAGGAGCGTTACTGGGCGCAGCTCGCCGAGGGTGGGGACGTGTTCTACGCGGACGCAGCGCTGACCCGTCCGGTCCGCCGCGAGGTGGTCGTCCTGGTGGTCAACGGCGGACCGTCCGCCAAGGCCGCCAAGGCGTACACCAAGGCGCTCGGCCACGCGACCGCGCTGTTGGTGGTCTGCGGCGACGCCGGCCCGGCTGTCGTGGGCGCGGCCGATGCCGCGCCGGGCCGCCCGGTCAAGGCCTGACCGCAGTCGTCCACTTCGGGCCCGGTGCCGCCGTACGGTGCCGGGCCCGAGGTTCGTCCCGCGGTCCTTCGCGGTCGGTGGGCGGCGGGCCGCGGCTGACCGCCCCG
>NZ_JAHSQD010001270.1 GCF_020103755.1 Streptomyces sp. LS1784 | reverse complement strand
CCGGCGGCGAGGCCGGCCCCGCCAGGGCGACCGCGACCAGGGCGCGCATGGCGCAGGCCGCCTGGCCCAGCGGCAGGGTGGCGTCGTCGGCGAAGAGCTCCACCAGCCAGCCGCCGGCCGGGTTCTGGCCGCCGGCGGCGACCATGCCCCGGTAGCCGGAGACGACGAGCATCGCCTCCTCCGCCGGGTCGTTGCCGGCCGCACCCGCCCGCAGGGCGAAGGCACCGCCGCGGACGGCGCGGCGGGTCATCGGGTAGTGCCGGAGGTCGAAGACCGCGTCAGGGGCCTCGATCTGGGCCCGCTGGGTTTCCGCGCGGGCGCTGCTGGGACCGCTGGTCATCCGGTAGACGGCGTGCTGGGCGGTGCGCATCAGGTGGGAGCCGGGCGGGACGTACGAGACCCACCAGCCGACGGCGTCCAGCAGCCGGGCGGAGGACTCGGCCACCACGACCAGCTTGCCCAGGGTGTCCGCCGGGTGGACGGCCCGGGCCCCGGCGGTCCGGTCCAGCGAGGCGAGCACGGCGGTGAGCAGCTGCCCCGGGTCGGCGCTGTGGGCGGCGCCGCGGAAGCGCCGCCGGTCGCCCGCAC
>NZ_JAHSQD010000127.1 GCF_020103755.1 Streptomyces sp. LS1784 | reverse complement strand
CCCGAAGGCCTGCGGGGGGCGCTGACCTGGGCGGAGGCGGAGCTCGCCGCCGTGGGCCGCCCGCCGGCCGCACCCGCGCGGCAGATCCGGACCTGGAACCTCTCCGGCCTCTTCCGCCTCCCCACCGCCACCGGCGTCGACGCCTGGCTGAAGACCACGACGCCCGCGTTCAACGCCCACGAGGGCGAGGTCATCGCACTGCTCGGCAGCGTCGACCCCGGGCTCGTCCCGACCGTCCTCGCCGCCGACCCCTCCGGTGGGCGGCTGCTGCTCGACCACGTCCCCGGCGAGGACTGCTGGGGCCCGTCCGCCGGGACGGTCGCCGACGTCGTCCCCCGGGTCGTCGCCGCCCAGGCCGCGCTGGCCGACCGCCCGGCCGACCTGGCCGGCCTGCGCGACCGCACCCCCCGCGCCCTGGCGGCCCAACTGACGGCCCTGCTGGACCGGTTCGCCGAGGAGACCGATCTGACGCCCGAGGAACTGGACCGCCTGGGCGGCTTCGCCGCCGGCCTGCCGGGGCTGCTGGACCGGCTGGCCGCCTGCGGCCTGCCGGAGACGCTGCTGCACGGCGACTTCCACCCCGGCAACTGGCGCTCCGACGGCGTGAGCACGGTGGTCGTCGACTACGCCGACTCCTGCCTCGGCCACCCCGCCCTGGACGGGCTGCGCCCGCGCGCCTACCTCAGCGAGGAGGCCTGGCAGCACCACGCCCGGGTCTGGACGCAGGCCTGGCAGCGCCATGCCCCCGGCGCCGACCCGCGGCGCGCCCTCGAACTCGCCGAGCCGCTCTACCACCTGTCCTACGCCCTTCGGTACCAGGAGTTCCTGGACCACATCGAGCCGAGTGAACGCCCGTACCACGAGGGCGATCCGGCCGCCGAGCTGCGCGCCCTTCTGGCCTGCGGAGCGGCCGGTGGCCCGGCGTAGACTGCCGTGGTGGAACGACCGACGCCGGCCCCCGTCCTGCCCGAGCTGCCGCTGCAGGAGCTGGAGTGCTTCTCCGTCCTCGTCCACCAGCTGCATTTCGGGCGGACGGCGCAGCGGCTCGGCGTCTCGCAGGGGAGGGTCTCCCAGCTGATCAAGCGCCTGGAGAGCCGGGTCGGCGCTCCGGTGTTCCAACGGACCAGCCGCCGGGTCGAGTTGACCGAGCTGGGGCGGGCACTGGCCGAGCAGGTGGTGCCTGCCTTCGAGCGGCTCCGGGAGGGCTACGACGCCGCCCGGGCCGGCGCCGCCACCGCCCGGCCGCTGCGGCTGGGATTCCAGTGCGCGGTGTACGAGCCGGTCGCCCGGGTGGTCGCGGGCCTGCCGGAGGGCACGGTGCAGCTGGTCGAGCTGCCGTGGGCGGACCCGTTCTCGCTCCTCGCCCGGGGCGAGGTCGACCTGGCGATCGTGCTCGCCCCGTGCCGGGAGCCGGGGCTGGAGGTGCTGATGGAGTTCTCCCGTCAGCCGGTGTCCGTGGCGGTCTCCGCCGCGCAGCGCCTCGGCGGGGCGGACGGGGTGGCCGCCGACGAGCTGGCCGTGCTGCCGCTGATCGAGCCGCGCGGCCCGGCGCCCGAGTACTGGCGCGAGGCGAACGCGCCCCGGCGGACGCCGTGCGGGCGGGAGCTGGCTTACTCGGCGGGTGCGGCCACCATCCAGGAGGGGCTGTCGATGGTGGCCGGCACCCGTCAGGGGCTGCTGCTGTGTGAGCGCAGCACGGCGTACGTCCAGCGGCCGGACATCCGCTTCCTGCCGGTGCCCGGGCTGGAGCCGACCACGCTGGAGGTGGTCCGCAACGAGCGGCGGCCGCACCGGCTGGCGGCCGGGTTCGTCGAGCTGCTGGCCGGGCACGTCGACTGAGCCGGCGGGCTACACCGGCTGGTCGAGCCGCCGGTCCAGCCGCCGGGCGTGCGGCCGGGAGAGCAGGGTGAGCAGCAGCCCGACGGCCGCCAGGCCGGCCGCCGTGAGCAGGACGGCGTGGTTCCCGGCCCGGTCGACGACCAGTCCGCCGGTGAAGGAGCCGAGCGCGATGCTCGCGTTGAACACGCCCGCCCAGACCGCTGCCGAGGCCTCCATCCGGGCCGGGTCGGCGGTGCGGACCCACGTCTGCGTGGAGACCGACACACCGCCGTACGAGGCTCCCCAGACGATCAGGACGAGCAGGACGGTGACGACGCCGGTGGCGTGGGTGAGCAGGGCGGCGGCCAGGGTGACGCCGGCGAGGGCGAGGGCGACGGCGGTCCTCGGGCGGTGCCCGGACAGCGGGCCGAGGGTGAAGTTCCCGGCGATGCCCGCGAGTCCGTACACCAGCAGGCAGGCGGCGATCACGCCGCTGCTCAGGCCCGCGTCGGCTTCGAGGACCGGGCGGACGTAGGTGTAGCCGGCGAAGTGGCCGAGCACGACGAAGGCGGTGATCGCGATCCCGGTGGCGATGCCCCGGTGGCGCAGGGCGCCGGCCAGTCCGCCGAGCCGTCCGCGCTCGTGCACGGGCAGCGTGGGCAGGGTGGCGGCGAGCACGGCGGCGGAGGCGGCGCCGAGCAGGGCGAGCGCCCAGAACGCGGCGCGCCAGTCGAGCAGCGCGGCCAGGTAGGTACCCAGCGGGACGCCGAGGACCGAGGCGATGGAGACGCCGGAGAAGATCAGCGTCATGGCGAGCGCGATGCGCGGGCCGTCGGCGAGGCGCGGGCCGATGCTCGCGGCGAGGCCCCAGACGATGCCCATGGCGGCGCCGAGCAGGACGCGGCCGGCGGCCAGGACGGCGAAGTCCGGCGCCAGCGCGGTCACCGCGTTGGCCAGGCCGAGCAGCAGCATGAAGGCGACCAGGACGGTCCGGCGGTCGCGCAGGCCGACGAGCAGCGGGGCGAAGGGGGAGAGGACGGCGGCGATCAGGCCGGTGATGGTGAGGGAGAGGCCGGTGACCCCGTCGGTGATCCCGAGGCTGTGGGACATCGGGGTGAGCAGGCCGACCGGCATCATCTCGGAGGACACCACGGTGAAGGTGGCGAGTGCGACGGCGAGGACCGGGGACCAGCGGTGGGCGGTGGGTGAGGCGGCCGGTGACGCGAGGGGTTCGGCGTTTGTCATGCGGTCAGCTCACCAGCCGGCGGAAGAGCCGAACAAGATCGATAACCTCATCGACCGATTAGCCGGGCTCATCGATCACCCGGTTCTTCGACCGAACGGTTCTTCGATCGAACGGTTCGTCGACCGACCGGCTGTTCGACCGGCCGGTTCGCCGGGAAGGCGCCGGTGGTGCCCGGCGCGACGACCGCGGCGGGCACCACCGGGGCGGACTCACTCCGCGGGGGCGATCCGGTAGCCGCCTCGGGCCGAGTGGAGGCTGAGCGCCTCGACCGGGCAGAAGTCCACTGCCTCGCTCAGCCCGTCCGTCAGCGCCGCGCCGCCGTCCGCGTACTCGGCCAGCGGTGCGGCCAGCCCGTCGGCGCCGAGGGCCAGCGAGTCGGGGGCGCTGAGGGCGCACATCCCGGAGCCGATGCAGCGGGTCCGGTCGACCCGGACGACCACCGGCTCGGTGTCCGCGCGGCCCGTCACCAGGCCACCCGCAGGGCGTTCGGGCTGCGGGTGAGCAGGCCGCGCCGCCAGTCGATCTGCTCGACCGGGTCGGCCAGCCGCAGGGCGGGCAGCCGGCGGGCCAGCCGGTACAGGGCGAGCTCCAGCTCCATCCGGGCCAGCCAGGCGCCCAGGCAGTGGTGCGGCCCGGCGCCGAAAGTGAGGGTGGGGGCGGTCAGCGGGGCGAACAACTCGGTGCGCAGGTCACCGGTGAAGGCCTCCGGATCGTGGTTGGCGGCGGCCGCGTCGGCGGCGACCACGCTGCCGGCCGGGATGACCACGCCGCCGATCTCGACGTCCTCGGTGGTGCGGCGCATCAGCCCGGGCATGTGCTCCTGCCGGTCGCCGAGCGGGACGGCGCGCAGCAGCTGCTCGGTCGCGGCAGCGGCGCTGGTCTCGTCGGAGGCGAGCCGCTGCCAGGCCTCGCGGCCGTCCTGGAGCAGGTAGACCAGGGCGTTGCCGAGGCTGGTCATGGTGGTCTCGTGGCCGGCGACGACGAGGCCGATGACCAGCGCGACCAGCTGGCCCTCGGTGATCGAGCCGTCCTCGGCGGCGGCCGCGAGCAGGCGGCTGACCAGGTCCTCGCCGGGGGCGGCCCGGCGTTCGGCGATCACCTCGGCGCCGAAGGCGGCGAACTCGGTCATCGCGGTGACGATCGCCTCGGCGCTGTAGGCGGTGGTGGAGAGCGCGTGGTCGCTCCAGTGCGCCAGCCGCTTGCTGTCCAGGTTGTCCAGGCCCATCAGCCGGCTGATCACCGCGACCGGCAGCGGGCGGGAGTAGCCGGCGATGACGTCGGCCGGGGAGCCGTGGTCGATCAGCTCGTCGATCAGCGACTCGACCACCGAGGCCACCCAGGGCCGCCACCGTTCGATCGCGCGCGGGGTGAAGGCCCGCTGCACGGTGCGGCGCAGCCGCTGGTGCTCGCTGCCGTCGATGTTCAGCATGCTCTGAGGGTCGTCCAGGATGTTGGGCGTGACCGTGACCGGCGGGGCGTCCGGCGCGTAGAGCGGGGCGCGGCCCAGCCTCGGGTCGGTCAGCACCTGTCGCACGTCGGCGTGCCGGCTGACCAGCCAGACCGGCGTGCCGGTGGGCAGCGCGGCGAGGCGGGGCGGGCCGGGTTCGAGCAGGCGCATGCAGTGCAGCGGGGGGAGCGGGGCGGTGCCGGCGCTGGTCGCACTGTTCTCGGTGGACATCCGTACTCCAGACTCCAGGGCGGTGGGCCGCGGGGCGCGACCCGACGGTGGGTGAATCCGGGGATGGTGCGGGGGGACGGGTGATGCGGCCGGCTGGCGGCTCGACACGGGCCGGGGTTCGGTCGGGCTCCTACGGGGGTGTGGCGCGAAATGTGCGGGGGCGCACGGTCGGTACGCGCCCGGCGGGGCCGGCGCGTGGTCGTGCGCCGACGGGTGGGGCGAGTGTGCTGAGCGTGGTCGCGTGGACCGTCTCAGCTACGACCGTACGTGGGTGCCGGGGCGCCCGTCTGCGGCAGTTCCAGCCAACGCCGGTGCTTTCCGGGCACTTCGAGGCGCACTGACAGGCGCTCAGCGACACTTGTGCGCCCCCGTCGGCGCGGCCACGCCGGGCTGTCGCCGGGCCCTCGGCGGATACCCGGCCGGCGAGTGCCACGTGAGGACTCGTGAGCCGTCGCGACGGCGGCGGACATGCCGTCGGCACGTGCGGTGAGCCGTATCACACCGCGTCACACCGGATCGCCCCGCAGGCTCCGCGGGTGTCCGGCCGGGCGGGCGATACGCTTCGTGGGCAGTTCGTCTTGCAGTCGTTTGTCGCAGGTCACGCCGGTGCAGAGCCGCATCGGCAGACGGAGGTGGAATCGGATGCCCCAGCAGGTCAAGGCAGTCATCGCGCGCGCCAAGGGCGCGCCCGTGGAGGTGACCACGATCGTGGTGCCGGACCCGGGCCCGGGCGAGGCGGTGGTCCGGATCCAGGCTTGCGGCGTCTGCCACACCGACCTCCACTACCGGGAGGGCGGCATCAACGACGAGTTCCCGTTCCTGCTCGGCCACGAGGCCGCGGGCATCGTGGAGTCGGTCGGCGAGGGCGTCACCGAGGTCGAGCCCGGTGACTTCGTGGTCCTCAACTGGCGCGCGGTGTGCGGCCAGTGTCGCGCGTGCAAGCGGGGCCGCCCGCAGTACTGCTTCAACACCCACAACGCCAAGCAGAAGATGACGCTGCTGGACGGCACCGAGCTGTCCCCGGCACTGGGCATCGGCGCGTTCGCCGAGAAGACCCTGGTCGCGGCCGGCCAGTGCACCAAGGTGGACCCGGCCGCCGAGCCGGCCGTCGCCGGCCTGCTGGGCTGCGGCGTGATGGCGGGCCTCGGCGCCGCGATCAACACCGGCAACGTCGGCCGGGGCGACTCGGTCGCGGTGATCGGCTGCGGCGGCGTCGGCGGCGCGGCCGTGATGGGCTCCCGGCTGGCGGGCGCGGCGAAGATCATCGCGGTGGACATCGACGACCGCAAGCTGGAGACCGCCCGCAGGCTGGGCGCCACCCACACCGTCAACTCCCGCACCACCGACCCGGTCGAGGCGATCCGCGAGCTGACCGGCGGCAACGGTGCGGACGTGGTGGTCGAGGCGGTCGGCCGGCCGGAGACCTACAAGCAGGCCTTCTACGCCCGCGACCTGGCCGGCACCGTCGTCCTGGTCGGCGTGCCGACCCCGGAGATGACGCTGGAGCTCCCGCTGCTCGACGTCTTCGGCCGCGGCGGCGCGCTGAAGTCCTCCTGGTACGGCGACTGCCTGCCCTCGCGGGACTTCCCGATGCTGATCGACCTCTACCTCCAGGGCCGCCTGGACCTCGGCGCCTTCGTCACCGAGACCATCGAGCTCGACGCCGTGGAGCAGGCCTTCGAGCGCATGCACCAGGGCGACGTCCTGCGTTCGGTGGTGGTCCTGTGACTGCGCGCGTCGACCGGCTGGTGACGGCCGGCACCTTCGAACTCGACGGCGGCAGCTGGGAGGTGGAGAACAACGTCTGGATCGTCGGGAACGACGAGGAGGCGGTGGTGATCGACGCCGCGCACGACGCCGAGGCCATCGAGGCCGCGCTCGGCGGGCGCCGGCTGCTGGCGATCGTCTCCACCCACGCGCACAACGACCACATCGACGCGGCCCCGGCGCTCGCCGCCCGCACCGGTGCGCCGATCCTGCTGCACCCCGACGACCTGCCGCTGTGGAAGCTCACCCACCCCGAGCGGCTGCCGGACGGCGAACTGGCCGACGGTCAGCGGATCGAGGTGGCCGGCACCGAGCTGACCGTGCTGCACACCCCGGGCCACGCGCCGGGCGCGGTCTGCCTGTACGCGCCAGCGCTGGGCACCGTCTTCACCGGTGACACCCTGTTCCAGGGCGGCCCGGGAGCCACCGGCCGGTCGTTCTCGGACTTCCCGACCATCGTCGACTCGATCCGCGAGCGGCTTCTGACGCTCCCGGCCGAGACCGTGGTGCGCACCGGCCACGGCGAGCCGACCACCATCGGCGCCGAGGCCCCGGCCCTGCCGGAGTGGATCGCGCGCGGGCACTGACGCCCTGCCCGTACGGCCCCCGGGGAAAGATCGTTCCCCGGGGGCCGTACCATCGCGATCATGGCCCATGACCCGCGCGACCTCGACGGCTCCTTCCTCGCCTTCTGGCGGGAGCGGCACATCTCCACGCTGACCACCACCCGCCCGGACGGCACGCCGCACGTGGTGCCGGTCGGCGTGACGTACCAGCCGGAGACGGGGACCGCCCGGGTGATCACCAGCCGCACCAGCCGCAAGGCCCGCAACGTCGCCGCGGCCGGGCCCGAGGGCCTGCGGGTCGCGGTCTGCCAGGTGGACCGGGCCCGCTGGTCGACCCTGGAGGGCGTCGCGGTCGTCCGTGACGAGCCCGAGCAGGTCGCCGAGGCGGAGCGCCGCTACGCCGAGCGCTACCGCGAGCCGCGGGCCAACCCGGACCGGGTGGTCATCGAGATCGCCGTCGACCGGGTCCTCGGACGGGCCTGAGAACGCCCGCTCCCGGAACGGTCGTTCTCACCCCGGGAACGCCCGTTCCGCACGGAGCCGGTCAGGCCTCGCCGTCGGCCTGGCGGACCACGGAGGGAAGGCGTCTGCCCGGCTGCAGCGTGGGCAGGTTCAGGTGTTCCAGGTCGTGCGGCGGCGGCGCGGTCAGCGGCCAGGTCGAGGGCGCCTCGCCGTCGGAGGAGGTGGCGGGCGCGTCGGTCAGCCGCATCCGCCGGCGCAGGCGGCCGTAGAAGTCGGTCGGCCCCAGGCGCACCGCCCGCAGCCGGGTCGGCGCGGCGTAGACGCCGACCCAGTCGCAGGGCTCCAGCACACCGCGGAGCTGGCCGTCCACGCTGACCGCCGCGTTCCCCGAGTCCGGCAGCAGCCGGATGGCGATCGGCTCGTCCGGTGCGGCGAGCACCGAGCGCATGAAGACCATGTGCGCCGCGACGGGCGTGAAGACGAGGACCTCCGCCCGGGGCGAGACCACCGGCCCGCCCGCGGCGAAGCTGTACGCGGTGGAGCCCGTCGGGGTCGCCACCAGCAGCGCGTCGCCGGCGTAGCTGGCGAGCAGTCTCCCGGCGAAGTAGACCGCGGCGGCGACCCGGCCGTCCCGGTCGAACTTCTCCACGACGACGTCGTTCAGCCCGAGCACGTCGAGCGCCACCCCCCAGCCCCCGCCGGCCTCGCAGCCGGGACGCACCTGCGGCGTGGGCAGCGACGGTCGCCGGCCGTCCGGCCGCAGCGGACCGAGCTCCTCGGGCGGCGAGAGCGGTCTGGAGGCGCGCATGGTGAGCAGCATCCGCTCCTCCACGGTCGTACGGGACTCCTGGACGGCGTCCAGCGCCTGGAGCACGTCCCGGGCGGGCACCTCGGTGAGGAACCCGAGGTGCCCGAAGTCGATGCCCAGCAGAAGGGAGTCGTTGTGCGCCGCCAGGCGGGCGCCGCGCAGGAAGGTACCGTCACCGCCCAGCGCGACGATGAGGTCCGGGTCCCCGGCCGCGGCCATCTCCTCGCGGGCGCTGCGCCGTTGTACACCCGTGCTCCACACGTCGATCTCGGTGCACTGGACCCGGTGGTCCGCGCACCAGGCGCGGACCAGTTCCGAGGCCGCCACCGCCTCGGGGCGTCCCTTGTGCACCACGAGACCCACGCGCCGGACCGCCATCGGGCTTCCTCCCTGGTGAGGGGATGTGGTTCCCCTCCAGGATGCGCTCGGGGTGGGAGGCCCGGCGACTCGTCGGCGCCCCGGACGTCAGGCCGTCCTCTCCGCCGCCCGCTCGATCCCGGCGAGCACGTCCCGCGGGAACCAGAGGCTGCTCGCGCCCGCCAGGGCGACGGCCGCCGCCCCGACCAGTACCGGCACGATGCCGACCCGGGAGGCGAGCCACCCGCCGGCGAAGGCACCGACCGGCAGGGTGGCGGTCAGCACGGCCTGGAGGAAGGCGTTGACGCGGCCCAGCAGGTGGGCGGGGGTGACGAGCTGGCGCCCGGTGGTCATGGCGATCGACCACACGGTGGCCAGCAGCCCGAACAGCAGCTGGTACAGGACCAGGACCGGGAAGGCCAGTCCCAGCGAGGCCGCCGGGATGAGGAACAGGGCGGCCCCCGCGCCCACGGCGCACAGCCGGATGGCCCGGGCCATGCCCAACGCCCGGGTGACGGAGGTCGCGACCAGCACACCGGTGCCCATGCCGACGGCGTACGCGGCGTAGACCGCGCCGAGCTGCCACGGGGGCAGCTCCAGCTCCCGGTCGGCGTACAGGACGAACAGACCGCCGCCGGCCCCGCCGCCGAGGTTGAGCCCGGCCGCGGCCAGGGCCTGGCGGCGCAGCAGGGTCTCGCGCCGGATGACCGCGAGGCCCTCCTTCAGCGCCTCGATGCGGGACCGCGCGCCGCCGCCCGCCTCGTGCGCGGACCGGTTCAGCGAGGCCGGCAGCGCGAGGAACAGCGCCCCGCCGGCGAGGTAGGCGGCGCACTCGACCAGCAGCGCCGGGGCCGGGTCGATCACAGCGATCAGGATGCCGCCGAGCGCCGGTCCGCCGATCAGGCCGATGGTCCGGGCGCCGGTGAGCGAGGAGTTGGCCGGCAGCAGGCGTTCCGCGGGCACCACACGGGGCAGGCAGGACTGCAGCGCGATGCCCTGGGCGGAGCTCAGCGCCCCCGAGGCTGCGGCCGCGGCGAACAGGTGCGGCCAGGTCAGGCCGTCCAGCGCGGCCGCGAGCGGCACGCTGCCGATGGCGGGGACCTGCAGCCAGGACACCGAGACCAGCATCCGCCGCAACCGGGCCCGGTCGACGGCGACGCCGATCAGCGGACTGAGCAGGACGCCGGGCAGGTAGGTCATCGCCATCAGCGCGGAGGCGCCCAGTGGCCCGGCGTGCAGATGGGCGATGGCCAGCAGCGGCAGCGCCAGCGCGGTGACCTGCCGTCCCACCGAGCTCGTCATCTGCTCCGTGACGAGCAGCAGCAGCGGACGGTGCCGGCGCAGCGGTACGGATTCCGGGGCCGGGGGCGGCGTCGCGGGCGGGCCGGACCCCGCGGGTACGGGCGACTCCTCGGCCGTGGAAGATCCCATGTATTCAGACTCCTGTGTCGGGCACGGTCCGGTGGCGGATGCGTGGAGGCAGCGTCACCGCCCAGCCCGGGGTGACGAGCACGAGGCCCTCGGACGCCGGGACGGACACCCCGTTGCTGCCGCGCCGACCGGTGTCACGTGCAGGGAAGCAAAACACGGCGGGCCCGATCGTTCGAACGCCTTCGTCGCTCCGGCCCCACAAATGCGCCAAGATCCCGGTGGTGAACGATCTTTCCGGGTGCGCCGGGTGCGCCGGGTGTTCCACGGGTGACCAGCGGAGATCACCGACGGCCGGGCCGTCGGAGCGGGCGGCCCCGGAGGGTTCGGGTCGGCGCGGAGGATGGCCGAAAGCTGACATAGGGTCAAGTTCATGTGCACACACGGCTTTCACGGCACCTACCGTGTGCGCGCAGCGTATCGGTCGCGGGGGCGGCGCACCGGCTGACGGGGCTCGCGGCGACGTTCCGGCGCAGGCAGCACCGCCCGGGCTCAGGCCGGTCCGGCGACCAGCCAGTGCGCGGGCAGGTCGATCCGGGCGCCGTCGGGAGCGGACTCCGTGGTGGCCAGCGGCAGTTCGCCGGTGGCGAGGACGACGAGGCCGGCCGCACGGAACAGCTCGGGGAAGGCCGCGTCGGCGACCCCGGCGGGGGCGAGCCCGTGGGAGAACACCGGGCGCAGCTTCGGGGGCGGGCCGGCCGGGCCGCGGACGAGGTCGTCGAGCACGTCCTTGGCCGCCTCGGCGAGCTCGAACACGAAAGCCCGGCCGCGGGCCCCGAGCAGGGTGCGAACGGCTTCGACCACCCGTTGACGGTCGGCCGGCTCACTCTGGTGGATCACCCCGCGCACGTACACGTTGGCGTCGCCGAGGCGGTGGTGGAGCGCCCGGACGGCCTCGGCCTCGGTGGCGTCCAAGCGGGTGAACGCGGCCCGCCCGGCCGGGTCGCCGCGCCGGGCGAGGTCCAGTGCGGCGGTGGACAGGTCGACCCCGAGGACGAGCGGGAAGTGTTCGGCGAGGAAGCGGGTCTGGGTGCCATTGCCGCAGCCGAGATCGACGACGGGCAGTGCGGGGTCGGCAAGGTGGGGGCGGAACAGCGTGAGGTGGCGTTCGGCGCTGAGGGCCGGCTCCGCATCCCAGATCACCGAGCCCGGTTCCTCGGGCGCGTCGCGCCAGAAGCCCTCCCAGGCGTCCCGGTACCGACTCGTCACGCTCATGGCGGGGACCTCCGGATGTCACGCGGGGCGTCTGGGTCGTGTCTACCGGTACCCGGACCGGACGGCAAGCGCGTACCGGCGGGACCCGGCGGGCGCGCGCGGGTGGCGCGCGACGGTCAGGTCCCGGCGCGCGCCTGGCGCAGCAGGTAGGCGCCGGAGGCGGCGGCGAGCACGGCCATGCAGGCGGCGAAGGCCAGGCCCGCGTCGGTCAGACCGAGCCGTCCGGCGAGCAGGCCCACCCCGATGACCGGGATCGAGATGCCGAAGTAGGCGACCACGAACAGCGACGAGAGGGCGCCGCCGCGGTGCTCGGCGGGAGCGGCGGCGGCGACCTCGCCCACCGCGCCGCGCAGGCCCATGCCCTGGCCGGCGCCGCCCACCAGGGCGCTGAGCACCAGCGGCAGGACGGTCTCCCGGGCGAGCGAGGCGGCCAGCAGGGCCAGCCCGGCGATCAGCACCAGGCAGCCCAGCGGGATCGCCCGAGCGGTGCCGAGCCGGGGCACCAGGAGCTGGCCGAGGGTGGAGGCGAAGAAGACCGTGAAGACGACCAGCCCGACCACCGCACGGTTGTGGACGCCCAGGTCGACGGCGAGGAAGGCGGGGCTGACCGAGGTGAACAGGCCCAGCAGAGAGAATCCGGCGAAGGCGGCGATCCCGGCCGGCACGAACACCCGTCGGACCTCCGGTGGCAGGGTCGGCCGGTTGGGCCGGGCGGTGCGCAGCGGGCGGGCCCCGGCGACCGTCTCCGGCAGCAGCAGGGTGAGCCCGAACGAGGCCGCGAGCAGCCCCAGGTGCACGGCGAACGGCAGGATCAGTGGGTACGGCGCGTACTGCGACAGCAGGCCCGACAGCAGTGGTCCGCAGCCGAGCCCGCCGATGTTGGCGGCGGTCGCGACGAAGCCCGCGCGGGCCCGGCGCCCGGGCGGCGCGAGCTCCAGTACGTACGCCGTGGCGGTGCCGGTGAACAGGCCCGCCGACAGCCCGGACAGCAGGCGGCCCAGGCAGAGCAGGGCGACGCTGTCCGCGGCCAGGAAGACCACGGCGCTGGCGGCTGAGCAGCCCAGGCCGCAGAGCAGCACAGGCCGGCGTCCGACAGCGTCGGAGACGTTGCCGATCAGCAGCAGCACGCTGATGACGCCGAAGGCGTACACCGCGAACACGACCGTCACCGTCAGCTCGGAGAAGCCGAGCTTCTCCTGGTACAGCCCGTAGAGCGGGGTGGGCAGCGTGGTGCCCGCCATGCAGACGGCGAAAGCGGCGGCGGCGACGAGGTGGCCCACCCGGGCGACACCACCGGGCCGGGCGGTCCGACGATCGGTCATTCGCCCACCATAGGCGCGCACTGCGGACCGGGGCCGTGCCGCGTGGGGGAGCGCTGCGCCGAATGGCCGTGCCGCGGTGCCCCGCCCGCGTGGTGCCCCGCCCGCGCCGGGACGGACGGGCCCGGCTCCCGGCCGGAGATCACCGGGCGCGAGGCCTCCGGTCACCGGTGACTTCGGGGGGAGTGGCGCCGTCCGGTCGGGGCACGGGGTGCCGGTGGGCGCGCGGACCGGTCGGACGGGGCGTGCCCATGGCGCCGAGCACGGTGTTGTCGAGCGGGCTGGCGGTCAGGCGGTCCAGGACCTGCGTCACGGCGGCGCGTAGGCCGTGGCCGTGGCGGCGCACGTCCGGGCCGACGGAATGGAACGCAGCGAGGACGGACATGCGGCTCACCTCCGGGGCGACCTGCGGGTTCTGCAGGCGTGGTCCGTCCAGCTTCCGCCGCTTCCCGGGCGCCGGGGCCCGGATTGACGGGCTGCTGACACGCCGTTGACGAACTGCTGACGCGGTGGTGGTGCCCGCGTGTCCCGGCGGCCTCAGACCCGGTACGCGGCGACGTAGCGGGCCGGGTCGCGGCGCAGGTCGCCGTGCCAGCGTTCCCGGCACTGCTCGGCGAAGGTCCGTCCGGTGGCGAGGATCTCCTCCAGCGGGTCCAGGTACCCGAGCACGTGCGGCGGTTCGAGGCCGGCCGCGATCCGGGCGGCGAGGCCGGCCCGGGCCAGCCGCAGCAGTTCGGCGGCCAGCGGGCGGACCGGGTCGCCGCCGAGGCGGGTGGCGAGCCCGAGGGCGGGCAGCTCGGCGAGCGCGGCCCGGTGGTCGTGCAGGGTGTAGCGGCCGAGCAGCTCCCAGGCGGCGGAGCGGGATTCGGGGTGGTAGCTGAGCCCGGCCCAGAGGGCGGGGACGGCCGGGATGAACGGGTACGGTGGCCCGTCCGAGGCGCGCAGCTCCAGGGTGTTGCGGACCCGGGTGTTGGTCCAGAGCTGGTTGAGGTGGGCGGCCCAGTGCACCGGGGTGGGCCGTGAGCCGTCCGGGTAGCCGTGCCGCAGGAGTTCGGCGAAGGTGCGGTCGGGCGCGGGGTGGTAGCGGCCGTCCGGGGTGCGGTAGTGGATCAGCGGGATGCCGAGCGCCCAGTCGGCGACCTGCTCGACGGTGACGTCGGGGCGCAGCGCGGGCGGCAGCACCCCGCCCCGGCGCGGGTCCATCCGCAGCCAGGCCCAGCAGCGGTGGGACAGCAGCCCGCTGGACGAACCGCCCTCCTGGAGCGGCGAGTTGACGAGCAGGGCGGAGACCACCGGGGCGGCGGCCATCTGCATCCGCAGCTTCTGCGTGAAGTCGGCGGGGGAGAGGTAGTCCAGGGTGACCTGGGTGGACAGCGACAGCGCCATCACGTACCGGGCGCGGCTGCCCGGCTCGCCCAGCCCGGCGAAGTAGTCCCGCATGATGGCGCCCCGGCTCATCGGCACCCACTGCATGTCGGCGAGCCGGTCGAACGGCAGGTTGGCGCCGGGCAGCAGGGCGAGGCCGAACCGGCCGACCAGCTCGGCGAGTTGATCCAGGGCGGCACGCATGTCGTCCACCGCCTTGGCCACGGACGGGACGGGCGTCGAGGAGTACTCCAGCTGGCCGCCGTGCTCCAGGGTGATCTGGCTGCCGTCCGGGAGCCGTACCCCGGTCAGCCGCCCGGCGTCCTCCTGCCGCTCGCCGCCCCACCTGGCCAGCACCGCCTCCAGGACGGCCAGCACGCCGCGCTCGCCGAAGTAGCGGGCGGCCAGCCCGGTGGCCGGGTCGACCAGGCCGCACTCGACCTCGATGCCGACCAGTTCGCAGCGGCCGGGCCGGAACGGGGCCAGCAGTTCGGCCCGGCCGAGGGCCGGGCCCGCCTCGCCCTGCGTCACACCGCCCCCACCCGGGTGGCGACCCGGGGGTGCCCGGCCCGGTCGAGCAGCGCGCTCACCGTGCCGAGGGCGGACTGCGCCGCGCCCTGGCACCAGGCGTGGGCGCCGGACAGGTGCTCGCCGGCGAAGAAGATCCGCGGCTGTTCCGCCGGGAACGGGGAGCCGAGCACGCTCAGGTAGCGGGTGTGCTCGCCGGGTGTCAGATGGGCGAAGGCGCCGCCGCCCATGCCGGTCTGCACGTCCCAGTTGCAGTGCACGATGTCGTCCACGTCCCCGGTGATACCCGGGTGGAGCCGTTCCAGGCACTGCAGCACCAGCGCGTCCCGGTCGGCCGGTTCCAGCGCGGCGAAGCGGCGGGCGTTGGCGCCCCACAGGTACGCGCCGAGCAGGGCCGTCGGTTCGGCCGAGCGCAGCGGGTCGCGCACCGTCCAGTGCGGGCCGGAGCCGCCGTTGACCCCGGCCTTCGCCCGCACCGCGTTGTCCGAGGGGTACCAGCACTGCTGGATCGGCAGGTCGGTGAAGCTGCCGCCGCCGTGGATGCCGTCCTCCAGCTCCCAGCGGCGGCGGGTGAGGTGCAGGACGGTCTTGATGCTGCTCGCGTAGCTGATGCCGCGGATGGCGTGCCGCTGGGCGTGCGGCAGGCCCGGGGTGAGCGCGATCCGGTCGAGCGCGGGTGCCGGGACGCAGCACACCACGTAGTCGACGTCCTGTTGCAGCCGGGCGCCGATCCGCCGGCCGCGGAGCCGGACGCCGTCCGTGGTCAGCGCCAGCTCGTCGACCTGGGTGGAGAGCTGGAGCGTGCCGGGGCGCAGCGAGCCGACGAAGGCGTGGATCAGCGCGTCCAGCCCGTCGACCAGCTCGACCTGGCCGCGGTGGAACAGGCCGAAGTAGTCGACCAGCACCTCCAGCAGCGAGGACTGCTCGTAGTGGGCGAGGCCGCTGGCGTGGCCGACCAGGTCCCAGGCGTCCTGGGACAGGTGCTCGTGGACGAACTGCCACAGCGACACCGAGGCCGCCCGCTCCAGCGCCGGGTCGTCCCAGTGGCCCTCCAGGGTGCGCCGCTGCTGCTCCACGGTCAGGGTGCGCCACACCGAGCCGAGCAGGTGGTCCAGCACCGGGGTCGGAGGCTGCCGCTCGGTCGGGCGCAGGTCGTACGCGGGGAACAGCGCCGCCACGTCCTGCACCCGGACCCGCCGGCCGCGCAGGTGGTAGTAGGCGCGCGGGTTGGCGTTGACGAACGGGCGGGTCGCCAGCCGGAACCGGGAGACGTAGTGCAGCACGCAGTGGTGGTTGCCGGGGATGCGCATGGCGCCGAGGTCCACGTGGGTGCCGTCCCAGAAACGGTGGGTGCGCACCCGCCCGCCCGGCCGGTTCGCCCGCTCGTACACGACGACGTCGAACCCGCGGCGCTGCAGCTCGTAGGCGCACACCAGCCCGGCGACGCCCGCCCCGACCACGGCCACCCGGCCCCGGGCACCGGCCACCGGCTTCTCCAGCGAACGCGGGAACGCAAAGCTCGTATCGAACATCGGCACCGTACCCATCCGAGGCGGGACCCCCGCCCCAGCCTCGGGCAGGCATCCTGCCCATGCCACTTCGCGGCGCCGATGCGGGTGACGGGCGCGGGCTCAGCCCGCCGCCTGCCCGGTCTCGCCCCGGTGCATCCAGGCGATGACGTCCAGTACCCGCAGCACGCCGATGTCCTCACCGATCCCGGCCTCCGTACGGAGCCCGGCCAGCCGGGCGCGGAGCGCCCCGCCGTCCGCGCGCAGGGCGTCGGCCAGCGCGGACCAGAAGGTGGTGTCGACCCGCGGCCGTCGGAACAGGGCCTTCACCCGGACGTCGTAGACGGGTATCAGGTGCGGCCGCTTGCGGGCCGGCAGTTTGCCGGCGACCACGGGGCCGACCCCGTCCGGCTTGCCCGGGTACGTGCCGCGCGGGTTCGCCAGCCGCTCCCACAGCTCGGTGGCCGGCCCGCCGGGGGCGACCAGCGGGGCGCAGGCCGGGTCCTCCAGCCGGGCGTCGCGGGGGATCGCGGACAGCAGACGCCGCCAGTGCCCGTCGGGGTCGGCGAGCAGCTCGACGGCGCCGTGCGGCTCGACCGAGACGCTCAGCATGGTGATCGCGATCAGGTCGTCGGCGGTGAAGCGGTCCGCCGTCTCCGGGCGGTCGCCGCCGCCGGCGAGCCGCTCGAAGTGGGCGCCCGTGTAGGCCGGGCCGCCCTTCGCCCGCCGCCCGGTGAAGTACGCGCGCAGCAGGCGGACCGACGTCTCCCGGTCCTCGTACACCGGCGGGATCCACAGTGCCGTCACGAGAGCCCCCTTGATCCGTGCGTCCGGGGTCAGTGTGGCAGAGCGGAGGGGGCCGACGGTCCGGTGCCGGGTGGTGAACCGGGCCGGTGCCGGGGGCCGTAGGACCGTAGTGGGCGCGCGCAGCGGTGCGGCCGCGAGCAGCGGGCGCGTCCGTGAGGAACCGGGGAGGAACTGGATGCAGTCCCGACGCGACCAGGTGCAGGCGCACCTGTTCGTGATGAGCAGGCTGGCCTCGGGCATGCTGCGGGCGGAGCCCGACGCGCCGGACACCCCCACCGGGCGGACCACCCGGGGCACCATGACGGGCCTGGCGGTGGGGGTGCTGATCGGGCTGGGTGTCGCGGTGTACGGGGTGATCCGGCCCGGCGGCGGCGACGGCTGGGCCAAGCCGGGCACGCTGGTGGTGGTCGAGGAGACCGGCGCCCGGTACCTGTCCGTCGGAGGGCAGCTGCATCCGGTGCTGAACGACACCAGCGCCAGGCTGCTGGCCGGTGAGCAGATGACGGTGCGGCAGGTGAGCCGGGCCTCGATCGCGGACGCGCCGCGCGGCGCCCCGGTCGGGATCGTCGGCGCCCCGGACGGGCTGCCGCC
>NZ_JAHSQD010001269.1 GCF_020103755.1 Streptomyces sp. LS1784 | reverse complement strand
GCAGCCGCCGGGCCCGCCGGATGGCCGAGCGCGGCGAGGGCGGCGAGGGCGCCGAGGGCGGTGCCGAGGAGTCCGGGGTGTACGACAAGCCGGGCGCGATCCCGGCGCAGTCGACCGGCGAGCCGGTGACCGGAGCCGTCCAGGCGGCCGCCGCCGTCCAGGACGCCGAGCAGTACGCCGACCCGTACCAGGCGTACCAGCAGGCCGACCCGTACAGCTACGACCAGTACGCGGCCCAGCCGCCGGTCGCCGCGCCGTACGGCGGCCAGGGGTACGACGCCCACGGGTACGACAGCCAGCAGGGCTACGAGCAGCCGTACCAGCCCGAGCAGCAGTCGTACGGCTACGACGCCCACGGGTACGACGGCCGCCGGCAGCCGGACCAGCAGCCCTGGCTGCCCGGCCAGCAGCAGGGCGAGCCCTACTACGACCCGAACGACCCCAACGGCCCCGGCCGGTACCCGCACCAGCACGGATCGGGGAGCTGACCCGCGATGAAGAAGCCCGCATTCAGGAAGAAGTCCGGCGCCGGCGAGGCCGCCGAGCCGGCCGGGCCCGCCTCCGCGGCGGAGCCGTCCGGGCAGGCCCCG
>NZ_JAHSQD010001268.1 GCF_020103755.1 Streptomyces sp. LS1784 | reverse complement strand
CGCGGCGGCGCACGGCGGTGGGAGTGACGGCGCGCCGGGCAGCCGGGCCGTCCCCGCGGCCAGTGCGGCCCGCAGCCGTCGGACGGCCGGGGCCGAGGAAGCGGGCAGCAGGTCGTACGGGTCGTCCGGCCCGTCCACGGTGACCAGCACCGACTCGGCGATCCGGTAGGGCCGGTGGGCCAGCAGCCCGCCCAGGTAGCGGCGCAGCCGGGACAGCTCGGCACGGACCGTCACCGTTCGGCCCGCGTCACCGAACAGCGCCTCGGCGAGCTGGGCGGCGGTGCTGCCCTCGCGTCCGGTGGCGAGCAGGAGCAGCAGTTCGGCGTGGCGCGGGCTGAGCGGGTGCGACCAGCTGTCGGCGGCGCCCCGGACGGACAGCTCGGCGCGGTCCGGGCGGCGCAGGTCGAGCCGGAGGTGGGCGCCCTCGGCCTGTTCGGCGGTCACCGTGCCGGCGCCGTCCTCCTCGGGCGGTCGGACGGGGCGCACCAGCCAGCCGTCGGCGAGCGGCTCCAGCGCACACTCGCCGAGGCCCGGCACCCAGTGCACGGTGGCCGGTGCCCAGCCCTCGCTGGGCACCCGCAGCCGGCTGG
>NZ_JAHSQD010001267.1 GCF_020103755.1 Streptomyces sp. LS1784 | reverse complement strand
CCGGCCGGGTGCGCGCCGTCGAGGCGCTCGGCGACGCCGCCGCCGACCGCAGGGTCATGACCCCGCTGCGCTGGACCTGCGCCCTGCTCGGACTGCTCGCCCTGGCCGCCACCGTCGGCTACTACCTGGCCGCGCCCACCATGCCCCCCGCCCCCGGCGACCAGCCCGACGACCCGCAGCTCGCCTCCCAGTGGGTGCTCGGCGCCGACCTGCTCACCATCACCGCGCTCGCCCTGTTCGCACCCGTCCTCGTCCCGCCGCTGGTCCGGCTGCTCAGCGCCCCGCTCACCCGGGCCGTCGCCGCCGCCCCGCTGCTCGCCCGACAGAACGCCCTCACTGCCGTGCGCCGCACCGTCTCCACCGCCACCCCGGCCTTCCTCACCATCGCGCTCACCGGCACCGTGGTCGGCTCCACCGCCGCCTTCGCCGACGCCATGACCGCCCAGAACCGGGCCACCACCGCCGCCCGGTACGTGCTGCGTCCCGGCGCCGCCCCGTTGCCCGCCGACGCCGCCCACCGGCTCACCGCCACCCGGCCCGGCCTGCACGCCACCGCCACCACCGCCACCGTGGTCACCGGCCTCGGCGCCG
>NZ_JAHSQD010001266.1 GCF_020103755.1 Streptomyces sp. LS1784 | reverse complement strand
CGCCGAGCCCGGCCAGCAGGGTCAGCGCGCCGACCGCCAGCCGGCCGACGCCGCGAACCGCGAACACCGCGACGGCCGCGGCGAGGCCCACCAGGGCCAGCCCGCCGGGCAGTTCGGAGATCCTGCCGCCGGTGACGGAGACGTCCAGGGTGCCGGCCCGGCCCTCGGCCCAGGTCCGCCCGGCCGCGGTCAGCACCAGCACGGCACTCAGCACGGTCAGTAGCAGCATCACGCCGAGGGTGCGGCGGCTGGGGGCGGCGGGGGCGGGGGTCTGCTCAGCGGTCACCCGTCCACTATCCCCCGGCCGACGCCGGGGTCCGTACCCGGGGTGGGGGACGGGGTGGGGAACTCGTCCGTCCGCAGCACCACCGTGCGGCCGCCGAGCGGCAGGAACAGGTCGTTGCCGAAGGGCACCCGCTCGGCCTCCCGGTACACCCCCTCGGGGGACGGCGCGGTGTGCACGGTGCAGACCGCCGCCGCCGGATCGACCACCAGGTACAGTGGCACGCCGCTGCGCGCGTACGCCCTCGCCGCGGCCGCCAGGCCGGGCCGGGCCACCTCCAGGACCGCCTCGACCCCGGCCGCGCCGAACCGGCCCCG
>NZ_JAHSQD010001265.1 GCF_020103755.1 Streptomyces sp. LS1784 | reverse complement strand
GGATGGCTCAAGGGCACGCCTCCTTCGCGTGAGAACGGTGCCTCAGGCGGGGATCATCGGGGTCATTGAGTGGTCCAACAATCTTTATTAGGGCTGATCTTGATGTCGGATCAGCTACGCTCTCGCCCGCCCCGCTCGACCGTCGACGCAGAGAGTAGCCCGACATGAGCAGTCCTCCTGCCGCCCCCGCGCCCCGCTGGCCGCTGATTCTGCTGCGCACCTCCACCACCCTGCTGGCCCTGCTGTCGCTGCTCCAGGTCATGCTGGCCGGCAGCTTCCTGAACGGCACCTACGACTCCCTGAAGGACCACGAGGGCAACGCGATGATGCTGGCCACCGTGGTGGTGGTCCAGCTGGCGGTGGCCGTCGCCGTCCGGCGGCCCGGCCGGGGCCCGCTCTGGCCGCTGTGGACCACGGCCCTGCTCACCGTCGCCGTCGTCGGCCAGATCACCGCCGGCTACGCCCGGGCGCTCGGCGTGCACGTCACGCTCGGCGTGCTGCTGGTCAGCGGCGTGCTGTTCGGCCTGGCCGGCGCCTGGCGGATGCCGCTGCCGGCCCGGGACGCACTGGCCGCCGGCGGTCCGGACGGCACCGGACGGC
>NZ_JAHSQD010001264.1 GCF_020103755.1 Streptomyces sp. LS1784 | reverse complement strand
GGTGGCGGCGTCGGCCGCGTTCACCGCCGCGGCCAGGGCGCTGGGCGGGGCCGGGGAGGGGGCGGGTGCGGCGGTGGCCGGCCCCGCGGTGGCGGCGATCATGCCGGCCAGTACGGTCAGGGTGGTCGCCGTGGTCAGCAACCGGCCTGCGGAAACTCTGCGTTGCATCGAGGCTCCTCGCATGTGGGGGTCCTCGACCGCGGACGGCAGGGCTGGTGGCGCACCGCAGGGCCGTATGGGGGGACGGCCGTGCGGGCCGTCCGCGCTCGGGTGCCCGAACCCTCACACGGCGTCATGCCCGGGTCAATGGCCGGTGCGTCGGATGCAAGGGATTGGCAAATTCCGTCAAGCCGACCGGAGCGACTCCGCGCCAAGCTGGCGTTTCTCTCAAGTGGTTGAGACCACATCATGTACGGCGCGGGTGGCGATCGAGTACGGTCCTCATCATCGGAGTCGTCGGAATCACTGGAATCGTCGACAGGCCCTGCGACCGGTCGGGGACGACGCGCCCGGGAGGCAGCCGTGCAGCGGAACCGTGTGGCCCCTGCGGCGGCGGTGCCGGCACCGCCGACCGGCCGGGGCCGGGACGCCTGGCGGGAG
>NZ_JAHSQD010001263.1 GCF_020103755.1 Streptomyces sp. LS1784 | reverse complement strand
GGCGGTCCGTCCGCTGCGGGCGTGCAGCAGCGGCAGGACGAGGGTGACCATCGCGGCGACGGCGGCCAGCGGATTGCCCGGCAGGCCCACCAGGTGGCGGCCGCCCGGGAGTTCGGCCAGCAGCATGGGGTGCCCCGGCCGGGCGGCGACGCCGTCCACCAGCAGCCGGGCACCGGCCTCGGCGAGCGCCCGGTGCAGGAAGTCGACCGGCCCGGCGGCCGTTCCGCCGGTGGTGACCACGAGATCGGCGGCGGAGTGCCGCAGCGCGTCCAGGAGCAGGTCGAAGTCGTCCCGCACGTAACGGACTTCGGCCGGCTCCGCACCGGCGGCCCGCAGCCAGGGCGGCAGCAGCGGACCGAGCGCGTCCCGGACCAGGCCCGGCCCGGGCACCCCGGAGATGAGCAACTCGTCGCCCATAATGAGCAGTTGGACCTTCGGACGGCGGTGGACCGACAATCGGTCGTGGCCGCAGGCGGCGGCCAGGCCGAGGACGGCCGGCCCGACCGGCGTGCCGGACGGCAGCAACTCCTCGCCCCGGCGGCACTCCTGGCCGCGCGGGCGGACGTCCTGGCCGGTGGTCAGCGGCCGCGGGCCGCGGTCG
>NZ_JAHSQD010001262.1 GCF_020103755.1 Streptomyces sp. LS1784 | reverse complement strand
GCCACCCGCGCCTCCGGGCCGCGCAGCCGCAGCCGCAGGTGCGGCCCGAACCGCCAGTGCCGCTCGACGTGGGCGGCCAGCCCCTCGGCGGCCGCCTGCCGGGCCAGTGGCAGGACGGTTTCGCGCAGCGCGCGGGCCTTGTCGGGCTGGTAGTGGTACAGGACCACGTCCCAGGCGGTCACGGCCTCCTGGCCGTCGGCCGGGTCACTCATCGGGCGCCTCCTCGGCGATGGCGGTACGGACGGAGTCGAAGGCACCGTCGCCCGACGCGCTGCCCCGGCCCGGCCGGTACGTTTCCACCACGAGTTCGACGGCCCGCGTCGGCTCCGCCTGTCCCGCGATGGCCGGAAGGGCCTCCTCCAGCACCACGCCGCGCCGGTGCCGGGTGAGCCACTTGGCCAGGTGGCGCAGGTGCAGCGGGTTGCCGAGGTCGACGGGCTGCGGTTTGGGGGCGCGCAGGCGGGCCACGAAGGCGTCGGCGGGCGTTCCCGCGGGGTCGGCGGCGGCCGGTACGGGGTGGAGGAAGAGCTGCTCGGGCAGGCCGAGCCGGGCCCGCCAGCGGGCGACGGCCGCGGCCGGGACCCCGTCGGGGCCCTGGTCCGTG
>NZ_JAHSQD010001261.1 GCF_020103755.1 Streptomyces sp. LS1784 | reverse complement strand
CCGAGGCCGGCCCCACCGCAGCCGCCGCGCACCGGTGCCGTGCCGCCCGAGGCGCACGACCGCAGCCGGGTCGAGGTGCGCCGCAGCGCCCGCCGCAGCCGTACCGTCTCCGCCTACCGCGAGGGCGACCGCACCGTCGTGCTGATCCCGGCCCGGATGTCGCACGCCGAGGAGCAGCGCTGGGTCGCGCAGATGCTGGAGAAGCTCGCCGCCCAGGAGTCCCGGCGGGTCCCGGGGGACGAGGCCCTGATGACCCGGGCCCGCGAGCTGTCGGCCGCCTACCTGGGCGATCGCGCCCGGCCCAGTCAGGTCCGCTGGGTCACCAACCAGAATTCCCGCTGGGGCTCCTGCACCCCCAGCGAGGGGACGATCCGCCTTTCTCACCGGCTCCAGGGCATGCCGGAGTACGTGCTGGACTACGTGCTGCTGCACGAGCTGGCGCACCTGCTGGTGCCGGACCACGGCCCGGCGTTCTGGGCCCTGCTGGAGGCCTACCCGCGGACCGAGCGGGCCCGCGGGTACCTGGAGGGCGTGGTCTCCGCCGCCCGGCTGCCGCACATCCCCGGCGCGCGGCACGCCGCCCCGGGCCCGGCCGGGCCGGGCC
>NZ_JAHSQD010001260.1 GCF_020103755.1 Streptomyces sp. LS1784 | reverse complement strand
CGGGCGAGCAGGGCGTGTTCGACGAGGGTGATGAGGGCGCTCTTGGCGCTGTCCCGGCGGCGGGCGTCGAGGGTGATGACGGGGGTGTCGGTGCCGAGTTGGAGGGCTTCGCGGACTTCGTCGGAGGTGTGGGGCTGGTGTCCGTCGAAGCCGTTGAGGGCGACGACGAAGGGCAGTCCGCTGTTCTCGAAGTAGTCGAGGGCGGGGAAGCAGTCGGCGAGGCGGCGGGTGTCGACGAGGACGACGGCTCCGATGGCGCCGCGGACGAGGTCGTCCCACATGAACCAGAAGCGGTCCTGTCCGGGGGTGCCGAAGAGGTAGAGGATGAGGTCTTCGTCGAGGGTGATGCGGCCGAAGTCCATGGCGACGGTGGTGGTCGTCTTGCCGGAGACGTGGCTGAGGTCGTCGATGCCGGCGGAGGCCGAGGTCATGACGGCTTCGGTGCGCAGGGGGTTGATCTCGGAGACGGCGCCGACGAGCGTGGTCTTGCCGACACCGAAGCCGCCCGCGACGACGATCTTCGCGGAGGTGGTGGCGCGGGTGGGGGCGGCCGCGTTAGAGCTTGCGAAGTCCACTGAGGACCCTTTCGAGCAGCGTGACGTCGGGC
>NZ_JAHSQD010000126.1 GCF_020103755.1 Streptomyces sp. LS1784 | reverse complement strand
GGCGGCGACGGCCGCGAACCAGGCGACGGCGGCGAGCGGGGGCAGGCACCAGAGCAGCCGGACCAGCGGGTCGGCGCCGCCGGTCGGGTCGCTCACCGCCCGGCCGAGGGAGCGCAGCAGGAAGGCGGCGACCACGGCGGCGGCCAGCGCCGTGAGCAGCCAGCGGCCGAGGTCGGGCACCCGGTAGCCCCGGGCCAGACGGAGATAGAACACGTCGACTCTTTCAGCGGCTCGGCGTCGTCAGCGGTGGGTGGCCGTGACGGCGGGCGCTCCGGGGGCCCCGGGGGCGGAGGTGCTGCGGGGGACGGGGGCGGCGGGGGCGGTGAGCCGTCCGTCGAGGAGGGTGACGGCGCGGTCCGCGAACCGGACGAGCTCGGGGTCGTGGGTGGCCAGGACGAGGGTGAGCTGGTGGGATCGGGCCGCGCTGGCCAGTATCCGCATGACCTGGTCGGCGGCCTCGCGGTGCAGTGGGGCGGTGGGGTCGTCGGCGAAGACGACGGGCGGCAGCGGGGCGAGGGCGCGGGCGACGGCGACCCGCTGACGCCGGCTCTGGACCAGCTGCTCGGGGCGCTGCCGGGCGCAGTCGCCGACGTCGAGGCGTTCCAGCCACTCGTCGGCGGCGGTGTAGGCGGCCTTGTTGCCGGCCCCGGCGAGCAGCAGCGGCAGGGCGACGTTCTCCCGGGCGGTCAGTTCGGGCACCAGGTGGGGCTCGGAGCCGACGAAGCCGAAGCGGTCGCGCCGCAGCCGTTCGCGGCCGGCCCGGGCGAGGGTGTGCACGGGGGCGCTGTTGAACCAGACCTCGCCCTCGTCGACCGGGAGTTGAGCGGAGAGGCAGCCGAGCAGGGTGCTCTTGCCGGAGCCGCGCGGGCCGGTGACGGCGAGCACCTCACCCTCGCGGACGCCGATCGAGATGCCGCGCAGGGCGGGGGTGCCGTCATGGGACTTGACGATCTCCCGGGCCCACAGCACGTCGTTGTCAGGCGGTGCCGCTGACATGAGGATCCATCCTGGGTGGCCGCAGGGATATGACAGTCGTCAGATTAGAACGCCCGGGGCGGGGCGCGGTTGCGGCGCACTGGTCCATCACGGGCAAATCACCCGCATTCAGGCATGTTTGGTCGTACGACTGTGATGTTGGGCGGGCGGGGGAACGCCGAAGGGCGGTCCCGCGGGAGCGGGACCGCCCTTCGGCGGAGGGTGGGGAAGAAGGCTCAGGGGATCAGATCTTCGCCCACGCGTCGGTGAGGCTGGTCCGCAGGATCTGCTCGATCTCGTCGAAGGTCGACTGGTCGGAGATCAGCGGCGGGGCCAGCTGGATGACCGGGTCGCCACGGTCGTCGGCGCGGCAGTACAGGCCGTTGTCGAAGAGGGCCTTCGAGAGGAAGCCGTAGAGGACGCGCTCGACCTCTTCGTCGTTGAACGACTCCTTGGTGACCTTGTCCTTCACGAGCTCGATGCCGTAGAAGTACCCGTTGCCGCGGACGTCGCCGACGATCGGCAGGTCGCGCAGCTTGTCCAGGGTGCCCAGGAACGCGGCCTCGTTGTCGAGCACGTGCTGGTTCAGGCCCTCGCGCTCGAAGATGTCGAGGTTGGCCAGCGCCACCGCGGAGGAGACCGGGTGGCCACCGAAGGTGTAGCCGTGCAGGAAGGTGTTGTCACCCTTGTAGAACGGCTCGGCGAGGCGGTCCGAGATGATCGTGGCGCCGATCGGGGAGTAGCCCGAGGTCATGCCCTTGGCGCAGGTGATCATGTCGGGCTGGTAGCCGAACTTGTCGGCGCCGAACATGGTGCCGAGGCGGCCGAAGGCGCAGATGACCTCGTCCGAGACCAGCAGCACGTCGTGGCGGTCGCAGATCTCGCGCAGGCGCTGGAAGTACCCGGGCGGCGGCGGGAAGCAGCCACCGGCGTTCTGCACCGGCTCGACGAAGACGGCGGCGACGGTCTCGGCGCCCTCGTTGAGGATGGCCACCTCGATCTCGTCGGCGCACCAGCGGCCGTAGGCCTCGGGGTCGACCGTGCCGTCGGGGCCCTCAAGGAAGGCCGGGGCGCGGTAGATGTTGGTGTTCGGGGCCTTGTGGGTGCCCGGCACCAGCGGCTCGAACGGGGCCTTCAGGCCCGGCAGGCCGGTGATGGACAGGGCGCCCTGCGGGGTGCCGTGGTAGGCGACGGCGCGCGAGATGACCTTGTACTTGGTCGGCTTGCCGGTCAGCTTGAAGTACTGCTTGGCGAGCTTCCAGGCGGTCTCGACGGCCTCGCCGCCACCGGTGGAGAAGAAGACCTTGTTCAGGTCGCCCGGGGCGTAGTTGGCCAGGCGCTCGGCCAGCTCGACGGCCTTCGGGTGGGCGTAGCTCCACACCGGGAAGAAGGCGAGCTCCTTGGCCTGCTTGGCGGCGGCCTCGGCGAGCTCCTCACGGCCGTGGCCGGCCTGGACGACGAACAGGCCGGCGAGGCCGTCGAGGTACTTGCGTCCCTTGTCGTCCCAGACGTAGGTGCCCTCGCCCTTGACGATCGTCGGCACGGGGGAGTTCTCGTACGACGACATGCGGGTGAAGTGCATCCACAGGTGGTCGTAGGCGGTCTTGGAAAGGTCCTTCTGCGCCGGGTCGGCTGTCATCGGGTGCCCCAGGTGTAGGTCTGTTTCCGGAGCTTCAGGTAAACGAAGCTCTCGGTGCTCCGCACGCCGGGAAGCGCGCGGATGCGCTTGTTGATCAGTTCGAGCAGGTGCTCGTCGTCCTCGCAGACCAGTTCGGCCAGGAGGTCGAACGAGCCTGCGGTGCAGACCACGTAGTCGACCTCGTCGAGGGCGGCCAGCGCGTCGGCGACGGGCTCGATGTCACCCTCGACCCGGATACCGACCATCGCCTGGCGGGTGAAGCCGACGGTGAGCGGGTCCGTGACGGCGACGATCTGCATCACGCCCTGGTCGAGCAGCTTCTGGACGCGCTGCCGCACGGCCGCCTCGGACAGGCCGACGGCCTTGCCGATGGCGGCGTACGGGCGGCGCCCGTCCTCCTGGAGCTGCTCGATGATCGCCTTGGAGGCGGCGTCGAGGGGAACGCTGGCGTTCCGGTCGCGGTTGGCCACGCGGCCACTGTGCCTGATCGTTCCCGTGTTCGCAAGCGAGGAAACTGCTGATTTCGTCGTGATCTTGGAAGACGTATGCGGATTTCATCGCTCAAGCGCACTCGCCCTGTCGATACCAGCAGTCGTGCGGCTACCCTGGCACGGTACGCGCGCGACCCCGAGGGTCGGCGCACATACCGCCAGCGGTGGACCGCGCCGCTCCGGACGTGGCCACTCGGCACCCTTCGTATGCCGGATCCGCCGACGTACCATGGCGCCGGAATCTGCAATGCCGCAGGCCCAGACCGAGGAGAGACCCGTGAGCGACCTTCGCGCGCTGCGCAACTACATCAACGGTGAGTTCGTCGACGCGGCCGACGGCCGCACGCTCGACATCGTCGACCCGACCACCGGCGAGGCCTACGCGACGTCGCCGCTGTCCGGTGCCGCTGACGTGGACGCGGCCATGGCCTCCGCTGCCGCCGCGTTCCCGATCTGGCGCGACGCCACCCCGAGCACCCGGCAGAAGCTGCTGCTCAAGATCGCCGACGCGGTCGAGGCCCGCGCCGACGAGATCGTCGACGTCGAGGTGCGCAACACCGGCAAGCCCCGGGCGCTGACCCTCTCCGAGGAGATCGGCCCGATGGTGGACCAGATCCGGTTCTTCGCCGGTGCCGCCCGCCTGCTGGAGGGCAAGGCCGCCGGTGAGTACATGGACGGGATGACCTCGATCATCCGCCGCGAGCCGGTCGGCGTCTGTGCCCAGGTCGCGCCGTGGAACTACCCGATGATGATGGCCGTCTGGAAGTTCGCCCCGGCCATCGCCGCGGGCAACACCGTCGTGCTGAAGCCCTCCGACACCACCCCGGCCTCCACCGTGCTGCTGGCCGAGATCATCGGCGGTGTCCTCAAGGAGCTGGAGCTGCCGGCCGGCGTCTTCAACGTCATCTGCGGCGACCGCGAGACCGGCAAGCTGATGGTCGAGCACAAGACCCCGGCGATGGCCTCCATCACCGGTTCGGTGCGCGCCGGCATCTCGGTCGCCGAGTCCGCCTCCAAGGACGTCAAGCGCGTCCACCTGGAGCTGGGCGGCAAGGCCCCGGTCGTGGTCTTCGAGGACGCCGACATCGCCGAGGCCGTCGAGGGCATCTCGGTGGCGGGCTACTTCAACGCCGGCCAGGACTGCACCGCCGCCACCCGCGTGCTGGTGCACGAGTCGATCCACGACGCCTTCGTCGAGGCGCTGGCCAAGGCCGCGGCCGAGACCAAGACCGGCGGCGTGGACGACGAGGACGTGCTGTACGGCCCGCTGAACAACGCCAACCAGCTGCAGCAGGTCTCCGGCTTCATCGAGCGGCTGCCCGCCCACGCCAAGGTCGAGGCCGGTGGCCACCGGGTCGGCGACAAGGGCTACTTCTACGCCCCGACCGTCGTCTCCGGCCTGAACCAGGACGACGAGATCGTCCAGAACGAGGTCTTCGGCCCGGTCATCACCGTGCAGAAGTTCACCGACGAGGACCAGGCCGTCGAGTACGCCAACGGCGTCGAGTACGCGCTGGCCTCCTCGGTGTGGACCAAGGACCACGCCCGCGCCATGCGGATGTCGCGCCGCCTGGACTTCGGCTGCGTCTGGATCAACACCCACATCCCGCTGGTCGCCGAGATGCCGCACGGCGGCTTCAAGAAGTCCGGCTACGGCAAGGACCTGTCGGCGTACGGCTTCGAGGACTACACCCGCGTGAAGCACGTCATGACCGCGATCTGAGCGGGTCGTGGCCGTCGAGCGCAGTATGACCGCGATCTGAGCGGGTCGTGGCCGTCGAGCGCAGTATGACCGCGATCTGAGCGGGTCGTGGCCGTCGAACGCAGTATGACCGCGATCTGAGCGCGTCATGGCGTTCGAGCGCGGTACGACGGCCGTCTGATCGATTGATCACCGGCTGAACCGACCATGGGCCCGGGTCTTCTCGACCCGGGCCCTGCGTCTTTGCATCCTGTCGACGGTTGGCGCGACCGGCTGACACGATGGAACTGCCCCTTCGGGGACGGGCCGCCTTAGCCTTACCGGCATGAGCATCCCCACCGCTGACTCAGCCGCAGGCCAGGCCGTCAAGGCCGCCGACCGCGCGCACGTCTTCCACTCGTGGTCCGCCCAGGCGCTGATCGACCCCCTCGCGGTGGCCGGCGCCGAGGGCTCGTACTTCTGGGACTACGACGGCAACCGCTACCTCGACTTCTCCTCGCAGCTGGTCAACACCAACATCGGCCACCAGCACCCGAAGGTGGTCGCCGCGATCCAGGAGCAGGCGGCGAAGCTCTGCACCATCGCCCCCGGCTTCGCGGTCGAGTCGCGCAGCGAGGCCGCCCGGCTGATCGCCGAGCGCACCCCCGGTGACCTGGACAAGATCTTCTTTACCAACGGCGGTGCCGAGGCCAACGAGAACGCCATCCGGCTGGCCCGGCTGCACACCGGCCGGCAGAAGGTGCTGTCCACCTACCGCTCGTACCACGGTGCCACCGCCAACGCGATCGCCCTCACCGGCGACCCGCGGCGCTGGGCCAACGAGACCGGTGTCTCCGGCGTGGTGCACTTCTGGGGGCCGTACGCCTACCGCTCCAACTTCCACGCCGAGAACGAGGCGCAGGAGTGCGAGCGCGCGCTGGAGCACCTGGAGCAGGTGATCGCGTTCGAGGGGCCCGGCACCGTCGCGGCGGTCATCCTGGAGACCGTGGTCGGCACCGCGGGCATCCTGGTCCCGCCGGCGGGCTACCTGGCCGGGGTGCGGGAGATCTGCGACCGCTACGGGATCGTGTTCATCCTGGACGAGGTGATGGCCGGCTTCGGCCGCACCGGCGAGTGGTTCGCCGCCGACCACTGGGGCGTCACCCCGGACCTGCTCACCTTCGCCAAGGGCGTCAACTCGGGCTACGTGCCGCTGGGCGGCGTGGCGATCAGCGCCGAGATCGCGGCCACCTTCGCCGAGCGGGCCTTCCCCGGCGGGCTCACCTACTCCGGCCACCCGCTGGCCTGCGCCTCCGCGGTGGCGACCATCAACACCATGGCGGAGGAGGGCATCGTCGAGAACGCCAGGCACATCGGCGAGAACGTGCTCGGCCCCGGCCTGCGCGAGCTGGCCGAGCGGCACCCGTCGATCGGCGAGGTCCGCGGCCTCGGCGTGTTCTGGGCGCTCGACCTGGTGAAGAACCGGGAGACCCGCGAGCCGCTGGTGCCCTACAACGCGGTCGGCGCCGACAACGCTCCGATGGCCGCTCTGGCCGCCGCCTGCAAGCAGCGCGGGCTCTGGCCGTTCGTCAACATGAACCGCTTCCACGTCGTCCCGCCGTGCACCGTCACCGAGGAGGAGGCCAAGACCGGCCTCGCGGTGCTGGACGAGGTGCTGTCGCTCACCGACGCGCACACTGTCTGACACCTGCCAGGACGACGTACCGACCAGGATGGCCCCGGGCACCCGTGCGTGTGTCCGGGGCCGTTCCACGCTCCGGAAGGCCCCTGCATGCCCAGCAGCACCACTCTGACCCGCCGTCCCTTCAACCCCCCTTCCCTGCGCAGGCGTTCCGTGCTCGGTGGGGCCGCGCTGCTCGGAGCCGGCACGCTGACCGGCTGCGGCATCCCGTCCGCGTACGTGGCAGAGGACCGCCGTTCGGCGCCGGACCGCTCGGAGAGCGACAAGCGGCTCACGTTCTCCAACTGGACGCAGTACATCGACACCGACGACGCGGGCGGGCGGCCGACCCTGGACGCCTTCAGCGAGCAGACCGGGATCGCGGTCACCTACACCGAGGACATCAACGACAACGACGAGTTCTTCGGCAAGATCAGCCCGGTGCTCACCCAGGGCGCCGCCCCCGGCCGGGACCTGATGGTGATCAGCGACTGGATGGCCGGGCGGTACGTCTCGCTGGGCTGGGTGCAGGCCATGGACCGGGCCAACCTGCCCAACGTCACGGCCAACCTGGACCCGCAGCTCGCCGACCCGGCCTTCGACCCCGGGCGCAAGCGCAGCGTGCCGTGGCAGTCCGGGATCACCGGCATCGCCTACAACCGCAAGGCGCTCGGCCGGGAGATCAGGTCCACCGCCGACCTGTGGGCGCCCGACCTCAAGGGCCGGGTCACGCTGTTCGCCGGGCTGGACGAGGCGCTCGGGCTGCTGATGCTCTCCCAGGGCGCGGACATCGCGACGTTCGGCGACGACGACGCGCGCAAGGCGATGGACCTGGTGCAGAAGGCGGTCGACAGCGGCCACGTCCGGCGCTTCACCGGCAACGACTACACCAGCGACCTCGCCTCCGGTGCGGCGCTCGCCTGCCAGGCCTACTCCGGCGACGCCGTCCAGCTGACCGCCGAGAACCCGGACATCGAGTTCGTGGTGCCCGAGGAGGGCGGCGAGCTGTGGGCGGAGAGCCTGATGATCCCCAACCGGGCCGCCCACAAGCGCAACGCCGAGCTGCTGATCGACTACTACTACCAGCCCGAGGTGGCCGCCGAACTCGCCACGTTCGTCCAGTACATCTGCCCGGTGCCGGCGGCCCGCGAGGTGCTGGCGGCCGGCGGCGACAAGGAGAAGGCCGAACTCGCCGAGAACCCGCTGGTGTTCCCGACCGACGAGATGCGCGCCCGGCTGCACACCATGCGCGACGTCACCTCGGCCGAGCGGCCCGAGCTGCACAAGGTCTGGGGGCGCATCACCGGGGTGTGACGTGCAGGGCTCAGCGCCGGACGGCGTCCAGGGCGAGCAGTGCCACGTGCAGGGAGAGGCAGGACTCCACCTGGTCGAGGTCGACGCCGAGGATCCGCTCGACCTTGTGCAGCCGGTCGTAGAAGGACGGCCGGGACAGGTGCGCGGCGTCCGCCGCGGCCGACTTGTTCCGGCCCTGCTCCAGGTAGATCCGCAGCATCTGCACCAACTGGCCGTTGTGCTCGGCGTCGTGGGCCAGTAGCGGGCCCAGCTCCCGCTCCACGTACGTCTGCAGCCGGGCGTCGTCGCGCAGCAGGTGGAGCAGGCCGCGCAGTCGGACGTCCGGCAGCCGGTAGTAGGAGGAGCTGCGGCCGCCGGGCGCGTCGTGCAGGGCGGCGTCGGCGACCTGGGTGGCCTCCAGAAGGGTGCGCCGGGCGTCGCGCACCGAGCCGACCGAGGAGCCGACCGCGACCACCGGGCCCGACGGGTCGCCGCCCTCCCGTCCGGCCTCGGCCGACATCCGGCGCAGCGTGGCCGAGAGGGCGTCCAGCGCGGAGTGTTCGTCCTGCTGGGCGCCGAGCGCGATCAGCAGGCCGACGGCCTCGTCGTCGAGCGCGCCGACCAGGGCGGACAGCCGGCAGGCCCGGGCCGCGCCGGCGGCCAGCTCGGTGAAGTCGCGCAGCCGGGCCTGCGCCTCCAGTGCGGCCGGGATCGGCCCGCGCCGCTGCCGCAGCACCACGCCGACCAGCCGGCGGCCCTCCAGCGGGACGCCGAGGGCCTGGGCGCGCAGGGCGGCCTCGGAGACGGTCAGCGCGTGGGTGAGGATGCCGGACAGCAGGGTGCGGTGGGTCTGCCGCTCCAGGCTCTCCCGGTCGCGCACCACCAGCCGGTTGAGCGCCAGCGCGGAGGCGCCGCGCTCCAGCAGCATGGTGTGCGGGTGGGCCTCGCCCTCGGGCAGCGGGCCGGGCTCCTGCACCAGCACCAGTCGGCCCCAGTCCTGGCCGCGGGCGCCGACGGTGGTGACCAGCCAGCCGCTGCGCGGATCGTGGCCGGTGCGCCCGGTCGGACGGACGCCGCGCGAGCGGCGCTCCCAGTCCTCCAGTACCTCGGCTTCCGGGCGCCCGGCGGTGTCGTGGGCGAGCACCTGGTGGGCCAGGTTCTCCAGGACGACCGGGGCACCGGCCATCCGGGCCACCTGGCGGATCACCTCGGGCGGCTCGGCGCCCTCCACCACCAGCTCGTTGAAGACCTGGTGGACCGACTCGGAGGCCCTCAGCTGCTCCAGCTGGGCGTTGACCACCAGGGCGTGCACGGCTTCGGTGACGGCGACGAAGCGCAGCTCGCGGCGGAGGGTGATCAGCGGCAGCCCGCGCTGCTCGGCGGCGTTGACCAGGGCGCGGGGGAGCGAGTCGAAGTAGCGCCGCCCGAACTCGACGACCAGGCCGGCCACCCCGACCTCGTCCAGCTCGCGCACGTAGCGGGCCAGGCCCTCGCGGTCCTCGGGCAGGGCGATGCCGGTGGTCAGCACCAGCTCGCCGCCGCGGAGCATCCCGGCGACGTCGGGCAGCTCGCTGACGTGGACCCAGCGGATCGGCCGCTCCAGGTGGTCGGCGCCGGCCACCACCTGGGGCAGGCCGCGCCGCATCACGTCCAGGTCGAGGACTCGGGCGACGGTGGGGAGCATCGCGGGCCTCCGGGGCCGTGGGACCAGAGCGGGGGCTCCGGGGTGATCAGGGTGTCAGGTAAATCATCCATCCCCCCGACGACCTGTTGCCCTGCCCGCAGCCTTGCACCCTGTAAGGCCCTTCGTGCCGAGATTGCCGAAGTGACCCTTGTCACCCCATCCCCGCAGCAGGCAAGGTCAGCGGGACCGCAGACCCCCATCGCGGACGCGTGACCCCGCAGCGGTCGAACCACGGCACTTGGAGGAACCAGATGGACCTGACCGACTTCGGCCCGGGCGCGCAGTACATCGCGGGCCGCCAGACCCGGGGGAGCGGCGAACCCTTCCAGGTCGTCAACCCCGCCGACGGCAGCGTGGTCGAGCAGGTCGCGCTGGCCACCACCGAGGACGTGGACACCGCCGTCGCCGCCGCGAAGGCGGCCCTGCCCGGCTGGTCCTCGGCCACCCCCGGCGCGCGCTCCGAGGCGCTCACCCGGCTGGCCGCCGTCCTGGCCGGGGCGGCCGACGACCTGGCCCGGGTGGAGACGGCGCAGACCGGCAAGCCGGTCAAGCTGGCCACCGAGTTCGACGTGCCCGGCACCATCGACAACGCGGCCTTCTTCGCCGGCGCCGCCCGCAACCTGGAGGGCAAGGCGGCCGGCGAGTACTCCGGCGACCACACCTCGTACGTGCGCCGCGAGGCGGTCGGCGTGGTCGGCTCGATCTCGCCGTGGAACTACCCGCTGCAGATGGCCGCCTGGAAGATCCTCCCGGCGATCGCCGCGGGCAACACCATCGTGCTCAAGCCGGCCGAGCTGACCCCGCTGACCTCGCTGATGTTCGCCCGGGCCTGCACCGCCGCGGGCATCCCGGACGGCGTGGTCAACGTGGTCACCGGCGCCGGGCGCACCGCGGGCGAGCACCTGGTCGGGCACCCGGACGTCGCGATGGTCTCCTTCACCGGCTCCACCGGCGTCGGCAAGCGGGTCGCCGAGATCGCCACCGCGAGCGTCAAGCGCACCCACCTGGAGCTCGGGGGCAAGGCCCCGTTCGTGGTCTTCGACGATGCCGACCTGGACGCCGCGGTGCACGGAGCGGTCGCGGCCTCGCTGATCAACGGCGGCCAGGACTGCACCGCCGCCACACGCGCCTACGTCCAGCGCCCGCTGTACGACGCCTTCGTGGCCGGGGTGGCCGAGCTGTACGCGGCGATCCGGATCGGCGACCCGCTGAACCCGCACACCGACCTCGGCCCGCTGGTCTCGTACGCCCACCGGGACCGGGTGGCCGGCTTCGTGGAGCGCACCCGCTCGTACGCCACCGTGGTCACCGGCGGCCGGGCCCCGGAGAAGGGCCACGACGGCACCGACCTCACCCGGGGCGCGTACTACCAGCCCACCCTGATCACCGGTGCGGCCCAGGACAGCGAGGTCGTGCAGGGCGAGATCTTCGGCCCGGTGCTGGTCGTGCTGCCCTTCGACGGCGACGACGAGGGCCTGCGGCTGGCCAACGACACCCCGTACGGCCTGGCCGCCTCCGCGTGGACGAGCAACGTGCACCGCTCGCTGCGCGCCACCCGGGAGATCGCGGCCGGCTGCGTCTGGGTCAACGACCACATCCCGATCATCAGCGAGATGCCGCACGGCGGTTACAAGGCGTCCGGCTACGGCAAGGACATGTCCCAGTACTCGCTGGACGAGTACACCCAGGTCAAGCACGTCATGTTCGACACCACCGCGGTGGCCCGCAAGGACTGGCACCGCACCGTCTTCGGAGACAGATAATCCCCGGCTCCAGCGGGTGCCCCCACACCCCATCTCCCCCCAGGAGGCCCGTTCCATGGCGTTCAACGAGCTCACCGACGGTCTGCCCGAACCGGTCCGAAGGGCCTGGGAACGCAGCCTGGCCAACGGCCGGGCCGCACTCGGCCGCCGCACCCTGCTGCGCGCCGCCGCGCTGAGCGCCGGAGCGGGCACCCTGGCCGCCTGCGGCATCCCGGCGGCCCCCCGGGCGACCGGCGACTCGACCGCGAACGCCGCCAAGGACCTCTCCGAGACGCAGAAGGAGGTCAACTTCTCCAACTGGCCGCTGTACGTGGACACGGACGAGAAGGACAAGGAGAAGCACGGCACGCTGGACGCCTTCACCGAGGCCACCGGCATCAAGGTCAAGTACAACGAGGACGTCAACGACAACGTCGAGTTCTTCGGCAAGGTCAAGCCGCAGCTCGCCTCCGGCCAGGACACCGGCCGCGACCTGATGGTGCTCACCGACTGGATGGCCGCCCGGCTGATCCGGCTCGGCTGGGCGCAGAAGCTCAACCCGGCGAACGTCACCACCGCGATCACCAACATCGAGGCGCGCTTCCGCGCTCCGGACTGGGACCCGGGGCGGCTGTACTCCTACCCGTGGGCCGGCATCCAGACCGTCGTCGCGTACAACAAGAAGGCGACCAGGGGGAAGGAGGTCACCAGCGTCTCCCAGCTGCTGGACGATCCGGACCTCAAGGGCCGGGTCACCTTCCTCTCCGAGATGCGCGACAGCATCGGGATGGTCCTGCTGGACCAGGGCAAGGACACCGCGAGGTTCACCGCCGACGACTACGACGGCGCGGTCGCCCGGCTGCAGAAGGCCGTCGACAGCAAGCAGATCCGCCGCTTCACCGGCAACGACTACGGCCAGGAGCTCTCCGCCGGCGACATCGCGGCCTGCATCGCCTGGGGCGGCGACCTGATCCAACTGCGCGCCGACAACCCGGACATCGAGTTCGTCATCCCGGAGAGGGGCTACATCGCCTCGACCGACAACATGCTGGTCCCGGCCAAGGCGCAGCACAAGGCGAACGCGGAGAAGTTGATTGACTTCTACTATCAGCCGAAGATCGCGGCGCAGCTGGTCGCGGGCATCGGTTTCGTCTCCGCCGTCACCGGGATGAAGGACGAGCTCGCCGGCATCGCCCCGGACACCGCGGCCAACCCGCTGGTCGTACCCACCCCCGAGATGGCGGTCAAGGCGCACGTGTTCCGCACGCTCTCCGAGAGCGAGGAGAGCGACTTCGAGCAGAAGTTCTCCAAGCTGATCGGCGCCTGACCTCCAACTCCCGGCAGAGAAACCCAGGAAGACACCACCCCATGACAGACCAGCAGCGCGACGCGGCCGTCGGCGGCGACGTCCGGCTCACCGGCATCGGCAAGACCTACGGCTCCTTCACCGCCGTCCACCCGCTCGACCTGACCGTCCCGCAGGGATCGTTCTTCGCCCTGCTCGGCGCCTCCGGCTGCGGCAAGACCACCACCCTGCGCATGATCGCCGGTCTGGAGGAGCCCACCACCGGCACCGTCCTGATCGGCGGCCAGGACGTCACCGCCCTGCCCCCGTACAAGCGGCCGGTGAACACCGTCTTCCAGAGCTACGCGCTCTTCCCGCACCTGGACATCTTCGAGAACGTCGCCTTCGGCCTGCGCCGGCGCGGCAGGAAGGACGTCAAGAAGCAGGTCGACGAGATGCTGGAGCTGGTCGAACTCGGCCAGTACGCCCGGCGCAAGCCGCACCAGCTCTCCGGCGGCCAGCAGCAGCGCGTCGCGGTCGCCCGCGCGCTGATCAACCACCCGCAGGTGCTGCTCCTGGACGAGCCGCTCGGCGCGCTCGACCTCAAGCTCCGCCGCCAGATGCAGCTGGAGCTCAAGCGGATCCAGACCGAGGTCGGCATCACCTTCGTGCACGTCACCCACGACCAGGAGGAGGCCATGACCATGGCCGACACCATCGCGGTGATGAACGGCGGCCGGGTCGAGCAGCTGGGTGCCCCCGCCGAGCTGTACGAGAACCCCGCCACCACCTTCGTGGCCAACTTCCTCGGCCAGTCCAACCTGCTGCCCGCCGAGGTCACCGGCACCGAGGGCGGCGACCTGCTGCTCAGCGCGGCCGGCGCCCGGCTCGCGGTGCCGAAGGCGCGCTGCGCCACCGACTCCAAGCGCGTCCACCTCGGCGTGCGCCCGGAGAAGATCACCATCACGCACGCCTCCGAGCAGGTCGCCGACGGCCGCAACCGGCTGGCCGGCACGGTGCTCGACTCCAGCTTCATCGGCGTCTCCACCCAGTACGTGGTGCGCACCGACGGCGGCCAGGAGGTCACCGTCTTCGAGCAGAACATGGAGCGCGACGCCCGGATCGTCCCCGGCGCCGCCGTGCTGCTGCACTGGAACCCGGCGCACTCCTTCGCCCTGGACGCCGCGCAGGCGATCGACGCCGGCACCGCGGAGGAGGCCGCATGACCACCACCGCCACGGCCGCGCCGCCGCAGGCCATACCCCCCGACGGCAGCACCCCGGCCGGGACGCCCGCGAAGACGAGGCGCAAGCTCACCCCGTACTGGCTGCTGCTGCCCGGCATCGCCTGGCTGGTCGTCTTCTTCGCCGTGCCGATGGTCTACCAGGGGTCGACCTCGTTGCAGACCGGCTCGCTCGAAGAGGGCTTCAAGGTCACCTGGCACCTCTCGACCTACTGGGACGCCCTGGTCGAGTACAAGTGGCACTTCCTCCGCTCGTTCTCCTACGCGGCCGTCGCCACCGTGCTCTGCCTGGCCGTCGGCTACCCGCTCGCGTACACGATCGCCTTCAAGGCGAGCAAGCGCTGGCGCAACGTCATCCTGATCCTGGTCATCGCGCCGTTCTTCACCAGCTTCCTGATCCGCACGCTGGCCTGGAAGACCATCCTGTCCGACGGCGGCCCGGTGGTCGGCGCGCTGAACGCGCTGCACGTCCTGGACGTCACCAACCTGCTCGGCCTCACCGACGGCGACCGGGTGCTGGCCACGCCGCTCGCGGTGGTCTGCGGCCTGACCTACAACTTCCTGCCGTTCATGATCCTGCCGCTGTACACCTCGCTGGAGCGGATCGACCCGCGCCTGCACGAGGCGGCCGGCGACCTCTACGCCCGGCCGTTCACCACCTTCCGCAAGGTCACCTTCCCGATCTCGCTGCCGGGCGTGGTGGCGGGCACCCTGCTGACCTTCATCCCGGCCTCCGGCGACTACATCAACGCCCAGCTGCTGGGCTCGCCGAGCGAGCAGATGGTCGGCAACGGCATCCAGAAGCAGTTCCTGAACGTGCTCGACTACCCCACGGCGGCCGCGCTGAGCTTCATCCTGATGGCCCTGATCCTGGGCATGGTGACGGTCTACATGCGCAAGGCCGGGACGGAGGATCTGGTCTGATGTCCCGGATGTTCAAGTGGATCCGAGCCCACCTGGTGGTGCTGGCCGGCCTGCTGGCCCTCGCCTACCTGGTGCTGCCCAACCTGGTCGTGCTCGCCTTCTCGTTCAACAAGCCGGTGGGCAAGTTCAACTACGAGTGGAACGAGTTCTCCACCGACGCCTGGACCAACCCCTGCGGCGTGGCCGACATGTGCCAGTCACTCTCGCTCAGCCTGCAGATCGCGGTGCTCGCCACCATCGGCGCCACCGTGCTCGGCACCATGGTCGCCTTCGCGCTGGCCCGCTACCGGTTCCGCGGCCGCTCGGCCACCACCGCGATGATCTTCCTGCCGATGGCCATGCCCGAGGTGGTCATGGCCGCCTCGCTCGGGACGCTCTTCCTGAACATGCGCATCCCGTTCGGCTTCACCACCATCCTCATCGCGCACATCATGTTCTGCCTCAGCTTCGTGGTGACGGCGGTCAAGGCGCGCGTGATGAGCATGGACCCGAGGCTCGAACAGGCCGCCCAGGACCTCTACGCGACCCCCACCCAGACCTTCCTGAGGGTCACCCTGCCGCTGGCGGCGCCCGGCATCGCGGCGGGCGCGCTGCTCAGCTTCGCGCTCTCCTTCGACGACTTCATCATCACCCAGTTCAACTCGGGCCCGACCACGGTCACCTTCCCGATGTTCGTCTGGGGCGCCTCGCAGCGCGGCATCCCGGTGCAGGTGAACGTCATCGGCACCGCGATGTTCCTCGCCGCCGTCGTGCTGACCGTCGTCGGCCAGTGGCTGGGCAACCGCCGGAAGGCCACCGCCTGACGTACGGTCGACAGCGGTGGCACGTGAAACCGTCATCTATTCGTAGAAAGTGGCTGATAATGCATGGACTCCGCCCGCGCACTCAGTGACGCCAGGCCCACCCCCTTCTGGCTGGAGGATCCCGGTCGGCCGGCGGCGCTGCCCGCCCTGGTCGGCGACACCACCTGCGACCTGCTGGTCGTCGGCGGCGGCTACTCCGGCCTGTGGACCGCCCTCATCGCCAAGGAGCGCGACCCCTCGCTGGATGTCGTGCTGGTCGAGGGCAACGAGGTCGGGTGGGCCGCGTCCGGGCGCAACGGCGGATTCTGCGCGGCCAGCCTCACCCACGGCTTCGGCAACGGCCTGGACCGCTGGCCGTCCGAACTGGCCCAGTTGGAACGCCTCGGTGCCGCCAACCTCGACGGCATCGAGGCCACCCTCAAGCGCTACGGCATCGACGCCGAGTGGGAGCGCACCGGCGAGATCGACGTCGCCACCCAGCCCCACCAGGTCGAGGAGCTCCACGAGATCGCCGAGGCGGTCGCCCGGTACGGCTTCGACATCACCGTCCTGGACGCCGACCAGCTGCGTGCCGAGGTGAACTCGCCGACCTTCCTCGGCGGCCTCTGGGACAAGGAGGGCGTGGCGATGGTCCACCCCGCCAAGCTCGCCTGGGGCCTGAAGGACGCCTGCCTGAGCCAGGGCGTGCGGATCTTCGAGCACACCCGGGCCACCGACCTGCGGGAGCGCGGCAGCGGCATGGCCGTCCGCACCCCGTACGGCCGGGTCTTCGCCCGCAAGGTCGCGCTCGGCACCAACGTGTTCCCGTCGCTGCTCAAGCGGGTCCGCCCGTACATCGTCCCGGTGTACGACTACGCACTGATGACCGAGCCGCTCAGCGACGAGCAACTCGCCTCGATCGGCTGGCGCGGGCGGCAGGGCCTCGGCGACAGCGCCAACAAGTTCCACTACTTCCGGCTCTCCGCCGACAACCGGATCCTCTGGGGCGGCTACGACGCGGTCTACCACTTCGGCGGCCACGTGCGGCACGAGTACGACCAGCGGCCGGAAACCTTCCGCACCCTGGCCAACCACTTCTTCCGCTGCTTCCCGCAGCTGGAGGGCCTGCGCTTCACCCACGCCTGGGGCGGCGCGATCGACACCTGCAGCCGGTTCTCGGCGTTCTTCGACACCGGGTACCGGGGCAAGGTCGCGTACGCGGTCGGCTACACCGGGCTCGGCGTCGGCGCGACCCGCTTCGGCGCCGAGGTGATGCTCGACCTGCTCGCCGGCGAGCGCACCGAGCGCACCTCGCTGGACATGGTGCGCAGCAAGCCGCTGCCGTTCCCGCCCGAGCCGGTGCGCTGGGCCGGGATCGAACTCACCACCCGGTCGCTGGAGCGCGCGGACCGCAACGGCGGCCACCGCAACCTCTGGCTGCGTACCCTCGACCGGCTGGGGCTGGGCTTCGACAGCTGAAGCGCGGCCGCCGTCGGTCGGATGACCGCAGTCGTGTGATCAGGACCCGCCGTCCGCCTCTCCCCGGTGACGGCGGGTCTCGCTCTTCCCGCCGTCTTCGAACAGTACGAACGGCACGAAGCGGGGATACGGCACGGAGACCGTCGGACTGCACCGGCCCGGTCCCGTCCGACGGTTCCGGGCGGCTCAACGACCCGGTGCTGTTGGAGCCGGCCCTGCACGAGGCGGCGGCGAGGCTCAGCGGCCGGTGAGCACGGGTGGCCGGGCAACCGGTGGCACGTGAGGGCCGCCCGGGGCGCTCGGCGGTGACGGCGCGCGGAGCGGGCGGTCGCGTCAGACTGGGAGGCGTGACCACCGTCCCGCACGCCGTCGACGCGTCCCTCCGTCCGGGCCCCGCCCAGCTGCGCCTGGCCGTCTTGGCCGCACCCGTCTGCGACCGGTACGGCCTCGCGCTGGCCGGCGGGCACGCGCTGCGGGCCCACGGCGTCGCGGCCTGCCCACAGGACGGGTTGACCCTGGCGACCGGCGGCGCCGACCTGCCGGAGGTGGCCGTCGCGCTGGGCGAGGCGTACCGGGCGGCGGGC
>NZ_JAHSQD010001259.1 GCF_020103755.1 Streptomyces sp. LS1784 | reverse complement strand
GCCGTCGGGCCCGCCCCTCCGCCCGCCGTCGGCCGGGCGCCGTGTGCCGGGCCGCGCGGCACCTCGCCCAGGCCGCGAAGCAGACCAGCGCGGCGAAGCAGGGCACCATCAGCGCCCCGTACACCACCAGGAAGCCGTCCGTGCCGAGGTCGGCCGCGGCGTTCCAGGTGCCGTGCAGCGTCATCGCCAGCAGCAGCCCGGCCGGCACCGCCAGCCGGGCCAGCCAGCGCCGCGCGGTGGTGAGGGCGACGGCCAGGCCGATCCCGGTGAGCGCGGTGAACAGCGGGTGGGCGAAGGGGGAGAGCAGGGCACGCAGCACGAAGGTCTGCACGGTGCTGTCGAAGTCGCGCAGGCTGGGCGGGTCGCCGAGGCCGATGCTGTCCAGCCGCTGCCGCTGGTCGCTGGTGAAGGCCCGGCCCAGGTACAGGGCGTTCTCGGTGAACGCGAAGCCGCAGGCCGTCATCCCGCCGAGCACCACCCCGGCGGCCAGGGTGCGCGGCCGGGAGCGGTGGTGTGGTGCGCCGGAGGGCGGGGCGGGGCGAAGGTAGGGCAGTGGCCGCAGGTGCGGGCGCAGCCGCAGCCGGCCGCGGGCGTGCGGCCCGACCGGGTG
>NZ_JAHSQD010001258.1 GCF_020103755.1 Streptomyces sp. LS1784 | reverse complement strand
GCGCACGTCCGGGCGCTCGCCACGCAGGCGCTGGTCACCGCGATGCTCGGCCACTGCGCCGAGGCCGAGCGGCTGGCGGCCTCCGCCACCGCGCTCGCGCTGGAGTCCGGCGACCGCCGGCGGCTGGTCGACGCCAAGGTGCACCAGGGCTGGGTGCACCTGGCCGTCGGGGACCTGGAGGGCGCCCGGCGCCGGTCCCGTGAGGCCCGGGAACTGCTGCCGGCCACACCGGTCACCCAGGTCCACCTCTGGTCACTGCTGACCGAGGCGCAGGCCCTCCCGCCGACCGTCCGCGACGACGCCGCCGACCTCGTCTGGCACCGGCTGCTCGCCACCTGCGAGGAGGCCGGCCTGCTGTACCTGCACGCGCTGGCCGAACAGTCCTACGCCGCTCACCTGTTGGCCCGGGGACGGGAGCCGGAGGTGCGCGGCCGGCTGCGCACGGCGCTGGACCGCTTCCGCGCGCACGACCGGCAGGCGGGCCACCTCAGCGAGTTCACCACCAGCCTGGAGGAGTCGCTCAGCCTCCGCGCCGGTCAGCGGCCGACGGACGGCTGAACCGGACGGCCCGGGCGGCGGGAAGCGCAGGCCTCGCGGGCGGCCCGGGCGGC
>NZ_JAHSQD010001257.1 GCF_020103755.1 Streptomyces sp. LS1784 | reverse complement strand
CGCACTCGCCGAGCGGGTCACCCGCAGGGTCACCCGCCGCCTGCTCGGCGCCTGCCGGGGGCACTCCGCCGAGCTGGAGCGCTCGGTCGCCGGCTGGGCCTCCGAGCAGGCCAGGACGGTCGACTACGGCCTGCGGATCGCCGCCCAGGAGCAGGTCGGCCTGGCCTACGCGGGCTGGGACCGGCTGCTCACCCGGGTCGCGCTGCCCGCCTGGCGGCTCGGCCGCCACCCGGCCCACCTGAACGCCGGCGTGGTCTCCGCGCTCACCGAGCTGTCCCGGCGCGACCGGCTGGCCGACGGCTACGGCAGCAGGCTCGGCGACCGCCCCGCCTGCGACCTGCTGGAGGAGCCCGGCACCGTCGACCGGGCGGTCTCGCGGCTCGCCGCCGACCTGTTCTTCGGCCGTCCGGAAGCGGGCACCTGGCACGAGCTGGAGTGGGCCGACTACCCGGCCGACGTGGTGGACGCCGGCTGGCGGACGGGCGCCGCCACCCTGCAGACCGCACTGGACCGGCTCGTCCCGCAGTCCCGCCCCGGCGCCCCGACCCTCACCCGGCTGCTGGGCCGGCTCGCCGAGGGCGACGGCGAGCTGCTGGCCGCCGCGCTCGCCGCCCAGCCGG
>NZ_JAHSQD010001256.1 GCF_020103755.1 Streptomyces sp. LS1784 | reverse complement strand
GCGGAGCGCCCGCTGGGCCTGCCCGAACGACAGGTGACCGGCCTGTCCGAGGTCGACGCCACCCGGCTGCTGACCCGGCGGGTCGGCCCCGACCTGCCCGCCACCGTCCGCGACCGGCTGCTCGTCGAGGCGGCCGGCAACCCGCTCGCGCTCACCGAACTCCCGGTCGCCGCCGGAGCGCAGACGCCGGCGCCGGGCGGCCTGCCGCTCACCAGCCGGCTGCTGATCGCCTTCCACGGCCAGGTCACCGGCCTGCCCGCGGCCACCCAGACGCTGCTGCTGGTCGCCGCAGCCGAGGAGAGCGGGGCACTGGACGTCGTCCTGCCCGCCGCGGCCGCCCTCGGCGTCACCGCCGAGCACCTCACGCCCGCCGAGCAGTCCGGGCTGGTGACGGTCACGGCCGACCGTCGGATCGCCTTCCGGCACCCGCTGCTGCGCTCCGCGATCCTCCAGCGGGCGCCGCACCACCAAAAAGTGACAGTTCATCAGGCCATTGCCCGGGCGCTGCCCGACGGCGACCGCCGCACCTGGCACCTCGCCCTGGCCGCCACCGTCCCCGACGCCGGCCTCGCCGACGCGCTGGAACGCACCGCCGTCCGCGCCGAGCGTCGCGGCGGCCACG
>NZ_JAHSQD010001255.1 GCF_020103755.1 Streptomyces sp. LS1784 | reverse complement strand
GGGCACGCCGACCAGGCCGACGTCGGCGCCGCACTCGGCCACCACCCGGCGGGCGAGGTCGCCGAGCACGGCGCCCCGCACCAGCTCGGCGGCGCGCGCGGCGAGTTCGGGGTCGTCGGGTTGCGCAGCGCCGTCGACGGGTTGCGCAAAGTCGGGGTCCGCAGCCCTGGTCATCGCGGAATTGTCACACGCGGTGGAGCCGGTGGCGAGAGTCCTGACATGCGTGTTTCGTGGAGTCGCGGACGCCGGCGGGCGGCCGGACGTAAGGTGCGGCCGTGCGCTACCGGCGGGTAGCAACCGCCCGCCGGCAACTGCCTTGACCGGAAGGGGAAGCAATGACCGACCCGAACGCCCCGGGCGACGTCCTGGGCGGGCTGCTGGCCGACCTGCGGGCCGAGAGCGCGGTGCTGGACGACCTGGTCGCCGGGCTGCCGCCCGAGGGCTGGGCCCGTCCGACGCCCGCCGAGGGCTGGACGGTGGCGCACCAGATCGCCCACCTGGCCTGGACCGACGACTGGACGGTGCTGGCCGCGCGCGACCCGGAGGGCTTCGACGCGTCGCTCGGGGGGCGCTTCGCCGAGCCGCCGGCGGCCGGCGCGGGCCCGGTCGAGGAGGGAGCCCGCC
>NZ_JAHSQD010001254.1 GCF_020103755.1 Streptomyces sp. LS1784 | reverse complement strand
CGCGCTGCCGGCCGGGGCCTCGGCGCCGGTCTGGGTGAGCGCGGTGGCGTCGTAGCGGCCGGAGACCGCCGCGGCCGCGGCGTACAGGTCGGGCCGGGACAGTACGGCGGCGGCCGCGCAGGGCGCACCGCCCTCGACACCGAGGACTCCCCAGGAGGCCGGGCCGGGCGGCAGGGCGCGGAAGGTGGTCACGACGGTGGTGCGCAGCGTCGCGTCGTCGGCGACGGCGGCCGGGGCCGCGGCGACCAGCTCGCAGGGGTGCGCGGTGCCGTTCGGTGCCTCGGGGGCGACCAGGATGAACGGGTGGGCCTTGCCGCTCTGGAGGGCCGAACCGATGCCCTCGAAGACGTCCGGGACCTCGGCGTCGGCGGTCTTCCGGGGCGCGGCCGCGTGCATCACGACGACCGGGAAGCGGGCGTTCGGCTCCTTGGCGTACTGCGGCGGGAGCCAGACCCGCACGTTGCGGGGCTGGCCGTCGGGGCCGAGCACGGCGGACTGGAGCAGCTCGCCACCACCGGGGTGGCCGACGCTGTCGAAGCGGCTGACCACGGCGGGAGCCTCGGCAGCTCCGACGGCGGCCGGGGCGGCGGGCGGGGCAGCGGGCGGGGCAGCGGGCGAGGCGGCAGGC
>NZ_JAHSQD010001253.1 GCF_020103755.1 Streptomyces sp. LS1784 | reverse complement strand
GAGCCCGGTCGCCGGTCAGGCGTCCGGGCTCCGCGCGTGCGCCTAAGCTGGCCGGGTGCTCGAACCCGCCCTGCTGCCGACCCCGCTGGTGGACTGCACCGACGAGGCCTTCGCCCGGGCCGGGGTGGAGCTGCGGCTGAAGCGGGACGACCTGCTGCACCCGACCGTCCCCGGCAACAAGTGGCGCAAGCTGGCGCCCAATCTGGCCGCCGCCGTGGAGCAGGGCCACACCCGGCTGCTGACCTTCGGCGGCGCGTACTCGACCCACCTGCGGGCCGTCGCGGCCGCCGCCGGGGCGCTCGGGCTGGAGAGCGTCGGGCTGGTCCGCGGCGAGGAACTGGCCGACCGGCCGCGCAACTGGTCGCTTCGGGCCGCCGAGGCGGCCGGGATGCGGCTGGAGTTCCTGACCCGGGCCGAGTACCGGGAGGCCACCGGCCGGGCCGAGGGGGAGCACGGCACGGACGCCCTGCTCCGCCGCTGGGGCCGCTGCCTGGTGCTCCCGGAGGGCGGCTCCAACGCCCTGGCCGCCGTCGGCGCGGCCGCGATCCCGGCCGAACTGCCCGGTCTCGGCGAGCGGGACGTGGTCTGCTGCCCGGTCGGCACCGGCGGCACCCTGGCCGGCATCGCGGCC
>NZ_JAHSQD010001252.1 GCF_020103755.1 Streptomyces sp. LS1784 | reverse complement strand
CCCGCCGCGAGGCCGACCTGCTGGCCACCGGCCTGGAGGCCGGGCTGCTGGACGCCGACCCGGTCGTCGAGGAGGCCCCGGTCGCCGCGCCCGACCCGCGCCGCCACCCCTCGCACCCCGACTTCGTGCCCAGCCAGGCGCCGTCCCGGGAGTGGACCGACGGCCGGCTGGCCGCCCTCGCCGAGGAGGCCGTCGCCCTGATCGACGTCCGCCCGGGCCCGCTGGGCACCCTGGACGTGTACGCGTTCGCCGACGGCACCACCCTCTGTGTGGCCCCGGGCGACCGGGAGGCCGCCTACCGGCTGATCGACGCCGTCCGCGCCGGTGAACACGTCCGGCTGCTCGGCGGCTCGCGCTTCTCCGGCTCGTACTCGCTGACCTTCTCCACCGACGAGGAGGCCGTCTACGTGCTCGCCGACCGGGTGGTCGCCAGCGTCTGACACCAGCTCACCGGCGCGCAGCACGCCGAAGGCCGGCCGGGTCAAGGGGTTACCGACCCGGCCGGCCTTCGCTGTGTGCACGCCCCTGGGGCGTCAGCGGCAGAGCGCCGCCGTCTCCCGCACCGCGGCCACCGCTCCGGCCAGCACCTCGGTCGCCGCCACCGGCCCGTCCGGCAGCGCCACCTCCGCGCCCTGCGGCA
>NZ_JAHSQD010001251.1 GCF_020103755.1 Streptomyces sp. LS1784 | reverse complement strand
CGGCCGGGCGGCGTTGGCCGCCGCCGCTCCCGCGGGTGCGGACGACGACCTCGACGCGGAGCCGCCGGCGGTGAGCTTCGAGGAGCTCTACGAGACCGCGCACACCCGCCTGGTGCAGCAGGTGTTCCTGCTGACCGCCTGCCGGTACCGGGCGGTGCACTGTGTGCGGCGGGCGTTCGGGGAGGCCCGGCGGCACTGGGGCACGGTGGTCGCCTCGGGGAGCCCCGAGGGGTGGGTACGGGTGCGCGCCTGCGAGCTGGCGCTGTCCCCGTGGCACCGGGGCGGGGCCCGGCGGGCGCGCGTGTGGGGGCTGCCGTACCGGCGGATCAAGGTGCGTCCGGCCGACGAGGCGCAGGCGGTGCTGCCGGACCACGACCGGCTGACCGACCGGGACCGGGCGCTGCTGAAGGCGCTCAAGCAGCTGTCCCGGCCGCAGCGCCGGGCACTGGTGCTGCACGACGGGCTGGGGCTGCCGGCCGCGGCGGTCTCGGTGGAGGCGGAGTCCACGCAGGCGGCGGCCGAGGGACGGGTGTGGGCCGCCCGTACGGCGCTGGCGCAGTGGGTGCCGGAGCTGGTCGGGCCGGACCCGGCGGCACCGGGCTTCGCGGACGGGCTGAGCGGGCTGCTGCACCGGGCGGCGGTGC
>NZ_JAHSQD010001250.1 GCF_020103755.1 Streptomyces sp. LS1784 | reverse complement strand
CTGCGGGAGCTGCGCACCGCCCGGGCCGCGCTCCCGGCCCACGAGCACCGCGCGGCGCCCTGCGGCGAGCTCCGTACGGAGCCGTTCGACGGCCACCCCGCGGACCATGCCGACGGTCACCGTACGGACCGACCCGGCACCCACCGGCCGGACCGCGCCCCCTCCTCTGCCCGGCATTCGGACATGCGCCCCCCAGGCGCCTCCGTGCGCCGGTCACGCACCCCGGCGTGGCTGACCGCCCTGCTCCGGCCCACCGCGCTGCTCCGGCCCGCCGACCACCCGCTCACCGTCCTCGACGACGAGTGCGCCGACGCCTTCGCCCTGCCCGGGCGCCTGGGCCTCCCCGGCAGGCCGGGCGAACCCGGCCGGATCGTGGTCACCTCCGGCATGCTGCGTGCCCTCACCGCTCCCGAACGCTCCGCCCTGCTCGCGCACGAACGGGCCCACCTGACCGCCCGCCACCACCTCTTTCTCTCCCTCGCCGAGCACGCCGCCGGCGTCCACCCGGCACTCCGCCCGCTGCGAGCGCCCCTCGGGTACCACCTGGAGCGCTGGGCCGACGAGGTGGCAGCGGCCCGGGTCGGCGACCGTGCCGTGACCGCCCGCGCGGTCGGCCGGGCCGCCCTGGCCGCGAGCCGTTCCCCC
>NZ_JAHSQD010000125.1 GCF_020103755.1 Streptomyces sp. LS1784 | reverse complement strand
GCCGACTGCCGGGCCGCGCGGGTGAGTTCGGCGCCCGGCTGGCCAAGGTGCCCGGCCCGCTGGCCGGTGTCGCGCTGGCCACCGCCCTCGCGTTCGCCCTGGACCTGCGGCTCGCCCACATCGAACTGCCCGCCTGGCGGCCGCAGGCGCTCCTGCCCGCGCTGCCGCACGGCCCGGCCCTCGGGCTGCTCGCCGCCGTCCTCACCGTCACCGCCGTCGCCAGCGTGGAGTCGCTGCTGTCCGCCGTCGCGATCGACCGGATGTCCCGCCGCACCGGCGACCTCGACCGCGAACTGCGCGGCCAGGGCCTCGCCAACCTGGTGAGCGGCCTGGTCGGCGGGCTGCCGGTCGCCGGGGGCGCGGTCCGCAGCACCGCCAACGTGCGGGCCGGCGGCCGGACCAGGTGGGCCTCGGTGCTGCACGGCGTCTGGGTGCTGACCGCCGCACTGGCGCTGACCGGCGGGCTGCGCCGGATCCCGCTGGCCGCGCTCGCCGCCCTGGTGCTGGTGGTCGGACTGCAGATGGTGAGCTTCGCGCACATCCGCAAGGTGCACCGGCACCGCGAGTTCCCCGTCTACCTGGTCACCGTGCTCGGCGTGGTGGCCGGCGGCGTGCTGTGGGGCGTCGCGATCGGCTCCGGCACCGCCGTACTGCTCGCCCTCTACCGGCTGACCCGCGCCCACGTGGATGTCGGGACCGGCCCCGACGGCACGGTCACCGTCCAGACGCACGGCCCGCTCACCTTCACCACCGTGCCCCGGCTCAGCCGGGCACTGGCCGGCATCCCGGCCGGGGCCGAGGTCACCGTGATCCACGACGGTTCCTTCCTGGACCACGCCGCGTACGAGACGCTGCACACCTGGCGGGCAGGGCACCAGAACGCGGGTGGCCGGGTCTCGATGGTGACGCGACGACAGGACGACGAGGTGCTCGACCCGGACGGCACCGTGCGCGCGGGCAGTTCACCGGGCCCGCACCGCTGCCGGGCATGGACGCCCTGGGTCGGCCACCACTGCATCGAGCAGCAGGAGGACCCGCACGACCGGCTGCTGGACGGCGTCCGGGTGTTCCAGCTGCACACCGCCCCGCTGATCCGGCCGGAGCTCGCCCGGCTGGCACGGGAGGGACAGACGCCCTCCCAGCTCTTCCTGACCTGCGCGGACTCCCGGATGGTCACCAGCATGATCACCAACAGCGGTCCGGGCGACCTGTTCACCGTGCGCAACGTGGGCAACCTGGTGCCGGCCCCGCACGAACCCGGAGCGGCGGACGACTCGGTGGCCGCCGCGGTGCAGTACGCGGTCGAGGTGCTGGAGGTGCGCTCGATCACGGTCTGCGGCCACTCCGGCTGCGGCGCGATGAAGGCCCTGCTCGACGGCGTGCACGAGCATCCCGGGCCGCCGACCCCGCTGGCCCGCTGGCTGCGCAACGGCCGCGGCTCGCTGGACCGGCTCCGGCGGGTCCCGGCGGAGTTCGCCGCCCGGCCCGCGGTGGACGTCGTGGAGCAGCTCTGTATCACCAACGTGGTCCAGCAGCTGGACCAGTTGATGGCGAACCCGGCGGTGGAACGCCGGGTCGAGGAGGGCACCCTGCGGCTGGTCGGGATGTACTTCGACTTCGCGACGGCCCAGGCCTACGTCCTGGACCGGGCCGCCGGAACGTTCAGCCCGGTCGAGGCCCGCACCGGGAAGCCCACGACCGGAACCGCACGCCACGCCGAGGGTCCCATCGGAACCGGCCCCGATGTCCGACCGAACACAGCATCGGCCGAACGGGTGAATGTGGATGATCGCGTTCCGGTCGAGGGCGGCGAGGAGGGCCCCGGGCTGGCCGCCTGAGAGCCGGGCCCGTGTCCCCGCCGGTCGGGCCGGGGCACGGGCCCACCGACCTTCGCACGGTCTTGCGGTCCTCCGCGGCGGAGCGTGCGCGAGGCAGGACGACTGCCGGTCAAAGGTCTACACCAATTCCCAGGAGCCTCTTGTCAACTGCCCCGTTCGCCTGGTGAGCTGTGCGCTGGGACACACGGGACAATCCCCACGCACGGGATCGCCCCCGATCATGACTCGATGAGGAGTGCGCGTTGAGCAACGAGAGCCTGGCCAACCTGCTCAAGGAGGAGCGGCGCTTCGCCCCGCCGGCAGAGCTCGCCGCAGCCGCCAACGTCACCGCGGCCGCGTACGCGCAGGCCTCCGAGGACCGTCTGGGCTTCTGGGCCGAGCAGGCCCGTCGCCTCACCTGGGCCGTCGAGCCGACCGAGACCCTCGACTGGTCCAACCCTCCCTTCGCCAAGTGGTTCGCCGACGGCAAGCTCAATGTCGCGTACAACTGCGTCGACCGCCACGTGGAGAACGGCCTGGGCGACCGGGTCGCCATCCACTTCGAGGGCGAGCCCGGCGACGGCCGCTCGATCACCTACGCCCAGCTCAAGGACGAGGTCTCGCAGGCCGCCAACGCGCTGCTGGAGCTCGGTGTCCGCAAGGGCGACCGGGTCGCCGTCTACCTGCCGATGATCGCCGAGGCGGTCGTCGCGATGCTCGCCTGCGCCCGGATCGGCGCCACCCACTCGGTGGTCTTCGGCGGCTTCTCCTCCGACGCCGTCGCCTCCCGCATCCAGGACGCCCAGGCCAAGCTCGTCATCACCGCCGACGGCGGCTACCGCCGCGGCAAGCCCTCCGCCCTCAAGCCGGCCATCGACGAGGCGCTCACCAAGGCCGACGGCGTCGAGCACGTCCTGGTGGTCCGCCGCACCGGGCAGGACATCCCGTGGACCGAGGGCCGCGACGTCTGGTGGCACGAGATCACCGCGCGCCAGTCCACCGAGCACACCCCCGAGGCGCACGACGCCGAGCACCCGCTGTTCATCCTCTACACCTCGGGCACCACCGGTAAGCCCAAGGGCATCCTGCACACCTCGGGCGGCTACCTCACCCAGGTCAGCTACACCCACCACGCGGTCTTCGACCTCAAGCCGGAGACCGACGTCTACTGGTGCACCGCCGACATCGGCTGGGTCACCGGCCACTCGTACATCGTCTACGGCCCGCTCTCCAACGGCGCCACCCAGGTCATCTACGAAGGCACCCCGGACACCCCGCACCAGGGCCGGTTCTGGGAGATCGTCCAGAAGTACGGCGTGACCATCCTCTACACCGCGCCGACCGCGATCCGCACCTTCATGAAGTGGGGCGACGACATCCCCGCGAAGTTCGACCTGTCCTCGCTGCGGGTGCTGGGCAGCGTCGGCGAGCCGATCAACCCCGAGGCCTGGATCTGGTACCGCGAGCACATCGGCGCCGGCAAGGCCCCGATCGTGGACACCTGGTGGCAGACCGAGACCGGCGCCATCATGATCAGCCCGCTGCCGGGCGTCACCGAGACCAAGCCGGGCTCGGCCCAGCGCGCCCTGCCGGGCATCGCGGCCACCGTGGTGGACGACAACGCCGTCGAGGTGCCGAACGGCTCCGGCGGCTACCTGGTGCTCACCGAGCCGTGGCCGTCCATGCTCCGCACCATCTGGGGCGACGACCAGCGTTACGTCGACACCTACTGGTCGCGCTTCGAGGGCCGCTACTTCGCCGGTGACGGCGCCAAGAAGGACGAGGACGGGGACATCTGGCTGCTCGGCCGGGTGGACGACGTCATGCTCGTCTCGGGCCACAACATCTCCACCACCGAGGTCGAGTCGGCCCTGGTCGGCCACCCGTCCGTGGCCGAGTCCGCCGTGGTGGGCGCGACCGACGCCACCACCGGCCAGGCCATCGTCGCCTTCGTGATCCTGCGCGGCGGCATCACCGAGAGCCCCGAGCTGGTCGAGGAGCTGCGGGCGCACGTCGGCCGTACGCTCGGCCCGATCGCCAAGCCGAAGCAGATCAAGGTGGTCGGCGAGCTGCCGAAGACCCGCTCCGGCAAGATCATGCGCCGCCTGCTGCGCGACATCGCCGAGGGCCGCGAGGTCGGCGACACCACCACCCTGGCCGACAGCACGGTGATGAGCCAGATCCAGGCCCAGCTGCCGTCCTCGGAGAACGGCAACGACTGAAACCACCGAGCCGGCAACGGCTGAGCCCCACCGAGACGACGGCTGTGCCCCGGGCGGCGACCACCGCCCGGGGCACAGCCGTCTCGTCAGCACCATTCGGGTTCAGCACCATTCGGGTGCCGGACCGCCGCTCGGGTGCCGGGCTCTGCTCCTCCGGAGTGCAGAACCAGCCTGCAGGGCTTAAGTCCTTGGATAAGACAATCCGGATGTCACCCGAACGTCCCGCTAGACTATTAAGGACGCATCAAGGCCCTTGACGGGAATCGTGGGCGTCACAGGGCGCGCCGGGAAGTCTGGTCGGCAACTGCACCACCCGTGCATCCGTTGCCGCTCCCAGCCCCAGGAGGTCCCACGTGACCGATCAGCCGCCCGTCCACGAGCCGACGACCCGCCGCCGGCAACTCCTCGGCCGGCTGTCACTGCCCGAGCGCACCTTCATCACCGACGCCCTGCGTACCGAGACGGTCGGCGGCATGCTGCTGCTGGGCGCCGCCGTCATCGCGCTGATCTGGGCCAACGTCTGGCCGCACGCGTACCAGAGCGTGCTCGACTACATCATCGGCCCCTCCACCCCGCTCCACCTCGACCTCTCCCTGGCCACCTGGGCCAAGGACGGCCTGCTGACGGTCTTCTTCTTCGTCGCCGGGATCGAGCTCAAGCGCGAGTTCGTCGCGGGTGAGCTGCGCACGCCCAGTGCCGCGTTGCTGCCCGTGGTCGCCGCCGTCTGCGGGGTGGCGCTGCCAGCGATCCTCTTCGTCCTGGTGAACTCGGGCAGCGGCGGGCACCTCGGTGGCTGGGCGATCCCGACCGCCACCGACATCGCCTTCGCGCTCGGCGTGCTGGCCGTGGTCGGAAGCCACCTGCCGTCCCCGCTGCGTGCCTTCCTGCTCACCCTGGCGGTCGTCGACGACCTGATCGCGATCCTGATCATCGCGATCTTCTACAGCCACGGCATCAAGCTCTGGGCGCTCGGCCTCGCCTTCGCCGGGCTGGTGCTGTTCTGGTTCCTGCACCGGCGCGGCGTCCACGGCTGGTACCTCTTCGTCCCGCTGGCCGTCGTGACCTGGGCGCTGATGCACGAGAGCGGCATCCACGCCACAGTGGCGGGCGTCGCGATGGGCCTGATGCTGCGCTGCCACCGGGAGGGCGACGAGCAGCACTCCCCCGGCGAGCACATCGAGCACCTGGTCCGCCCGTTCTCGGCCGGCCTGGCCGTCCCGCTGTTCGCGCTGTTCTCGGCCGGGGTGGCGATCTCCGGTCCGAAGCTGCGCGAGGTGTTCACCCAGGCCGCCCCGATCGGCATCGTGATCGGCCTGCTGGTCGGCAAGTCGGTGGGCGTGTTCGGCGGCGCCTGGCTGACCGCCCGGTTCACCAGGGCCGAGCTGAACCCGCGGCTCAAGTGGGCCGACATGGTCGCCGTCTCGGTGCTCGCGGGCATAGGTTTCACCGTCTCGCTGCTGATCAGTGAACTGGCCTTCCCGGACGACCCGGCGCTCGCCGCCCGGGCCAAGACGGCCGTGCTGGTCGGCTCGGTGCTCGCCGCGGCGGTCGCCACGGTCCTGCTGAAGCTGCGCAACCGGCACTACCGCGAGCTGTGCGAGGAGGAGGACCGGGACATGGACGGGGACGGCATCCCGGACGTCTACCAGGAGGACGACCCGGCCTGGCGGGCGAGGGTCGGCGAGCCGACCCACCCGACGGCCCGCGGGGAACACGACCCCGACCCCGGCTCCGGCTCCGGCCACCAGGGCCGGTCGGGACAACCCGGCTGAGGCGCCCCGGAAAGGCCCCCGGGAGGCGCCGAGGGGCCCCGGCGGAGGCGCCCGGAGGGCTCCGGCCGCCGGGACACGTCCCCCCGGCGGGGCCCCGGAGTGGTGTCCGACTGACCGGTAGGGGCATGATTCTGAGCTGTCGACAACCCACAGACGCCTCCGGAACCCCCACGGTCCCCGGAACCGCACACCCGCGGCGGCGTCACGCCGCACAGCCGCAGAGGAGAACCGCTGATGCCCGCAGGAGCCGCAGACCCGTCCAGCAACGGCCGGGCGCCCTACGAGGGCGAGCGTTCGGTGGGGCAGCTGTTCTCGGCGGCCACCGCAGATCTGTCCGCGCTGGTCCACGACGAGATCGCGCTCGCCAAGGCCGAGATCCGGGCGGACGTCAAGCGCGGCGTCTCCGGCGGTGTCTCGCTGATCGTCGCCGGCGTGGTGGCGCTGTTCTCCATCCCGATGCTGAGCGCCGCGGCGGCCTTCGGCATCCACGCGCTGGGCCTGTCGCTGGGCTGGTCCTTCCTGGTCGTGGCGGGCGCCTACCTGCTGCTCGCGGTGCTGCTCGGAATGCTGGCCTGGCGCTCGTTCAAGAAGATCGAGAAGCCGGTCCGCACCATCGAGGGCGCCCAGAAGACCGCCGACGTGCTGAAGAACGCCCGGCCGCGCCCGGCCACCCAGGAGGAGATCGACCGGGCCTTCGGCCGCATCCCGTAACCGGCCCGGCGGGCACGGACCCGCCGACAACGAGTGCCGGGCACGTGTCCGGCGGGCGGATGTGACACGCTCTCGGTATGCCGCTTGACCAGAAGCCCGTGCCTGCGCAGCCGTCCGCCGACTCCGGTGCCGGACTCACCCCCGAAGGTCCCGCCGGCCCCGAAGGACCCGGCACCGCCCCCGAGGGCACCGGCCTGGCGCCCGCGCTGGAGCCCGAACGGGAGCCCGTCGAAGCGGCCTCCGCCGGAGCCCCGGCGACGGGCGGCGAGGCCTGGAGCGTCCGGCAGGCCGGCCCGTGGACGCACCGCGACCTCGCGGCCAACGGTGCCCGGTTCCACATCGCCGAGCTCGGCTCCGGCCCGCTGGTGCTGCTGGTGCACGGCTGGCCCGAGTACTGGTGGGCCTGGCGCCACCAGCTGACCGCGCTCGCCAAGGCCGGCTACCGGGCGGTGGCGCTCGACCTGCGCGGCATCGGCGGCAGCGACCGCACCCCGCGCGGGTACGACCCCGGCAACCTCGCCCTGGACATCACCGGGGTGATCCGCTCGCTCGGCGAGCGCCGGGCGCACCTGGTCGGACACGCCTCCGGCGGCACCCTGGCCTGGGTGGCCGCGGTGATGCGACCGTCCGTCATCCAGAGCCTGACCGTGGTCTCCGCCGCACACCCGAGGGACCTGCGCCGGGCGCTGCTGACCGACCGCCGGCAGTTCGCCGCCTTCGAGCACGTGCTGGGCTTCCAGCGGCCGTGGATACCGGAACGACGCCTGGTGGCCGACGACGCCGAGCTGGTCGGCCGCTACCTGACCTCCTGGACCGGCCCGAACGGCCTGGACGAGGCCGCGGTGCACGCGTACCGGCAGGCGATCCAGATCCCCAGCACGGCGCACTGTTCGATCGAGCCGTACCGCTGGCTGCTGCGCTCGATGGCCCGGCCGGACGGCATCCAGTTCGCCCGGCGGATGAAGAAGCCGATCACCGCGCCGACCCTGCACGTCCAGGGCGCGGCGGACCCGGTGCTGCTGTCGCACACCGCGCTCGGCGGCGGCGAGTACGTGGCGGCGCCGTACCGCTGGCGGCTGCTGCCCGGGGTCGGGCACTTCCCGCACGAGGAGGCACCGGAGGAGTTCACCACCGAGCTTCTGGACTGGGTCGGCCGCCACAAGGAGTGACGTCGCACGGAACCCGACGCGGCCGTACGTGCGGTCGGCCGGAAGGGCCCTTGGACCCAACTCCCTTGCCTTGGCGTTCATATGACAACCGCATAGGCCAACTTCGACGAAGCCCGGGCGGTTACCTCCACCGGCCCAGGGGCATCCCTTCCGGTATGAGTTGGATGCCCGAAAGCGGCGGCGCCCCGCGCGGCCGACGTCACAACAGCCCCCAGCGCTCCGCCCACCGGCCCGACCGGGCGGACGACCTCGGCTTCGACGGCCCCGACGGCCGTCAGCGCACGGAGCGGCGGCAGCTCGGCATCCCCCGCATCCTCGGCCGGCGCGCCCGCTGGGTGGGCGCACGACTGCGGCGCGAGACCTGAGGCCTCGCGCCGCGCCACCTCGGCCGGGGTGCCGGGCACCCCGCACCCCGCTCAGTTCACGATCGTCGGCGACAGCGCGGTGAACCAGAGCAGGACGAAGGTCGCCACCGACATGATCGGCACCAGCACCTTGGTCTCGACGCTGTTGCCGCTGCGCTTGATCAGCACGATCTCGTAGCGCTCCTTGTGCGGCCAGAGCAGCGGCGCGCCCTTCTTGGTCAGGCAGTCGCCGAGCAGGTGCGCCAGCGTGCCCAGCGCCACCGCGTACGGCAGCCAGCCGGGCGAGTTGGGCATCCAGGTGTTCATCCCGAAGGTGCCGAGCGCGGCCAGGCCGATGACGGTGATCCACGCCTCCGGGCCGTCGCCCGGCGGGCAGAGCCGCAGGGCCCGGATCGCGAGCGCCAGCAGGAAGAAGGTCAGCCCCAGGGTGAAGTTGCGCCCGAGGAAGGTGACCCCGGCCCAGGTGCCACCGCCCGTCAGCGCGACGAACAGCAGCGAGTGGGTGGCGTGCCGGTGACCACCGGAGACCCAGGCCACGAAGCGGCAGAGCACCTTGGAGACCGGGCCGAGGAAGTTGGCGATCGAGCCGTCGTGGTGGTCGAGGTCCGGCAGCAGGGCCGCGCCCGCGCACAGCACCGTGCCCATCAGTATGTCCGCCGGCTGCAGGGTGGTGTGCAGCAGCAGCGGGGGCAGGAACGGAGCCGAGGCCGCGTACAGCATCGCCCCGCTCACCGCGTGCGAGTGACCCATCATCGGACTGCCACGACCTCCCGTCGGGCCCACTCCGGGACGGCGCCCGGTTGAGCCGAACGGGTGAGCGCGGCCGAGGCTACCAGTGCCACCTGACGGGGCGACGGATATCGGACGGTCCGGCCCGGCGCGCCCGGGTCCGCCGCCGTCCGGCGGTCCCGGTCGTCCCCGGAACGCCCCGGAGCGGCTTCCGGCCGGGCCCGGTCAGAGCGCGCAGCCCTGGGTGTCCACCCGGGCGGTCGCGGCGCCGCCCTGCACGGCGTCCTCGCGCACCTCGGCCGCGGTCAGCACGTAGCCGGTGTCCCCGCTGTCCAGGGACTTGGCGAAGACCACGCCGTACACCTCGCCGTCCGGGGTGAGCAGCGGGCCGCCGCTGTTGCCCTGCCGGACCACCGAGCGCACCGAGTAGACGTCGCGGACCACCTGGCCCCGGTGGTAGATGTCCGGCCCGTTGGCCTGGATCCGGCCGCGGATGCGGGCCGGCTGGACGTTGAAGGCGCCGTTCTCCGGGAAGCCGGCCACGATCGCGCTGTCGTTGGTCTTCGCCTCGCCCGCGAAGGACAGCGCCGGCGCGTTCAGCTTGGGCACGTCCAGGACGGCGATGTCGCGCTGCCAGTCGTAGCGGACCACCGTCGCGTCGTACAGCTGGCCGACACCGCCGATCTGCACGGTCGGCTCGTTGACCCCGCCGACCACGTGGGCGTTGGTCATCACCCGGTGCGGGGCGAAGACGAAACCGCTGCCCTCCAGGGTCTTGCCGCAGGAGGTCGCCGTGCCGACCACCTTGACCAGGCTCTGCCGGGCCCGCGCCACCGCCGGGCTGGCGGCCAGCGCGGGGTCGGGGGTGTCGACCTGGGTGATCGGCTCGTGCTCGAAGGGGTTGAAGACCTGCGGGAAGCCGTTGCGGGCGAGCACCTTGGAGAAGTCCGAGAACCAGTTCGGCGCGTCGTCGGGCAGCGCGTTCTGCACCTCGCCGAGGATCGCCGAGGATCGGACCTGTTTGGAGACCGTCGGGAGTGACGCCCCGGCCAGCGCCGAACCGATCAGCCAGGCCACCAGCAGCATCGAGACGACGTTCACCACCGCGCCGCCGGTCGCGTCCAGCACCCTGGCCGGGCGGCGCCCGATGTGCCCGCGCAGCTTCCAGCCGAAGTGCGCGGTGATCGCCTGGCCGATCGCGGCGAGGACGATCACCACCACGACGGCCACCACCGAGGCCGTGGTGCCGGGGCCGATGTGGTCGAGCAGCAGCGGCAGCAGCTCGACGGCGAGCAGGCCGCCACCGAGGAACCCGACCAGTGAGAGCACGCCGACCACGAAGCCCTGCCGGTAGCCCGACACGGCGAATGCCACGGCCGCGGCGATCAGCAGCACATCCAGGACGTTCACTCGGACACCCTCCCACGGCCCGCGCGCGGGACACGCCGCCGGTCGGTCACGAAGCGTCGTCGTCGCCGCCCGGCAGCACCCGGGAGTGTTCGAGGTCCCCCTGGACCAGGGCCAGCGCGTCGTCCGAGAGGTCGACGATCCGGGACGGGTCCCAGGGCAGCTCCAGGCCGCTGTGGTGCAGCACCCGGTCGATCACCCCGGCGGTGAAGCCCCAGACCAGCCGCCCGGCGACCGCGAAGGCCGGCCCGATGTGCCCGGACGGGTGGCGCAGCCGCACCCGGTTCGCCGGGTCGGCCAGCTCCGCGACGGTGACCCGGAACACCGCGCCGGTCTCGGCCTCGTCCACCGGGCGCACCGGCGACTCCTCGCGCCACCAGCCGAGCACCGGGGTCACCACGAAGCGGCTCACCGGGATGTACAGCCGGGGCAGTTCGGCGAACACCTGCACCCCCGCCGGGTCCAGGCCGGTCTCCTCCCAGGCCTCGCGCAGCGCCGCCGCGATCGGGCCCTCACCGTTCGGATCGCCGTCCTCCGGGTCCAGCGCACCACCCGGGAAGGACGGCTGACCGGCGTGCGAGCGCAGCGAGCGGGCCCGCTCGATCAGCAGCAGGTCCGGCCCCTGCGGCCCCTCGCCGAACAGCATCAGCACGGCCGCCGGACGCCCGCCCTCGGCCGGCGGCAGGAAGCGGCTCAGCTGCTCCGGCAACACCCGCCCGGCCGCCTCGCGGACCGGCTCCAGCCAGGTCGGCAGCCCGTCCAGCTCGATGCCCCGCCCGACGCCCCCGGCTTCAGGGCCGGGGTGCTCCCACCGCCCGCTCATGCGTCCACCGCCAGGTCCGCGACCCGTCCGTGGTGGACGGCGGCGTCCGCACGGGCGGCCGCCTCGCCGGGGAAGTCTGCCGGCGGCCGCAGCCGCTGCCCGGGCTGGCCGCCCATCTCGTACTTCAACAGCTTGCGTGCCTTCTCCGGGTCGGTCTCCCCCTCGCCGTACGAGGGGCAGAGCGGCGCGATCGGACAGGCGCCGCAGGCGGGCTTCTGGGAGTGGCAGATCCGGCGGCCGTGGAAGACCACCCGGTGCGAGAGCATCGTCCACTCCGACTTCGGGAAGATCTCGGCGACGGCCGCCTCGACCTTCACCGGGTCGTCCTCGGCGGTCCAGCCGAACCGCCGGGCCAGCCGCCCGAAGTGGGTGTCCACGGTGATGCCGGGGACCCCGAAGGCATTGCCGAGGACGACGTTGGCGGTCTTGCGGCCGACGCCGGGCAGGGTCACCAGGTCGGCCAGCCGGCCGGGGACCTCGCCGCCGAACTCGTCGCGCAACGCTATCGAGAGGCCGATGAGCGACTTCGCCTTGTTCCGGAAGAATCCGGTCGGGCGGATGACCTCCTCCAGCTCCTCCGGGTTCGCCGCCGCCATGTCCTCCGGCGTCGGGTACTTCGCGAACAGCGCCGGGGTCGTCTGGTTCACCCGCAGGTCGGTGGTCTGCGCCGACAGCACGGTGGCCACCAGCAGTTGGAACGGGTTCTCGAAGTCCAGCTCCGGATGCGCGTACGGGTACAGCTCCGCCAGCTCGCGGTTGATCCTCCGGGCCCGTCGCACCATCGCCAGGTGCGATTCCGGCTTCCTCGGCTTCACCGCCGCCTTCTTCGCCACCGGCTTCTTCGCCACGGCCTTCCGGACCTTGCTCTCTGCCATGCACGAAGGCTACGCCGACCGGCGGACCGCTCGGGGCCGATCAAGCACGGAAACCGGCCCTGGCAGGGCCTGTTGTCTAATGAACCCCGCCCGTGGCCGTCACCTGACAGGGGGAGAGTGCGGATGATCAGGGTCCTGCTGGCAGAGGACATGAGCATGGTGCGCGGCGCACTGATGGCCCTCCTCGCGTACGAGGAGGATCTGGAGGTCGTCGCGGACGTGGAGCGCGGGGACCTGGTGGTGCCGACCGCCCTGGAGGTGCGACCGGACGTCGTGGTGCTCGACATCGACCTGCCCGGACTGGACGGGCTGCGGGCGGCGGCCGAACTGCACGAGAAGCTCCCCGGGTGCCGGACGCTGATCCTCACCGGACTGGTGCGACCCGCGTACCTGCGCGCCGCGTTCTCCGCCCGTGCGCTCGGTTTCCTCGGCAAGGACGCCCCGGCACAGGAGCTGGCCGCGGCGATCCGGAAGGTGGCCGCCGGCGAACGCGTCGTCGACCCGGAGCTGGCGCTGGCCGCCCTGGACACCCGGGAGAACCCGCTGACGCCCCGGGAGTCGGAGGTCCTGCGGCTCGCGGCGGAGGGGGACTCCGTCAGCGAGATCGCCGCCCGGCTGTTCATCTCGACGGGCACCGCGCGCAACCACCTGGCCGCCGCGGTGGCCAAGACCGGGGGACGTGGCCGGGTCGACGCGATCCGGATCGCCGAGGAGATGGGCTGGCTGCCGACGACGTAGCCCTGCGGCGGCTCCCGGCGTTCCCTGCGCGCCTGGCGCCTTCGGCGGCACGGCGCCTCGGTGACACGGCGCCTCCGGGGCGGCGGACCGTGCGTTTCGCATGGATCCGGCCGTGGACGGCCCACGACGGGGCTTGCCGGGGCCTTCCTTCGTCAACGAAGGGAATGTCGGCCGGAGCGCCCGGGGCTAGGCTCGCGATGTCATCGAGGGCGTACCACCGGGGGGCTGGGGCACGTGTTGAAGCTGGCCTGGCGCACGGTACGGGCCCGGAAGGCGGGCTTCGCCGGCGCGTTCACCGCGCTCGTCTGCGCCCTGGTCCTGACCGTCGCCTGCGGGGTCCTGCTGGAGTCCGCCCTGCGCACGGGCACCCCCACCGAGCGCTACGCCGCGGCCCCTCTGGTGATCGGCGACAGCACCCGCATCCCGGACGCCGGACCACTGACCGCCGAACTCGCCGGGCTGCCCGGCGTCGCGGCCGCCGTCCCGGAGCTCTCCTTCCCGGCGGCCGTCGTCACCGCCTCCGGGCAGGTCCTGTCCGGACCGCAGGGCGGCCCCTCGCTCGGGCACGCCTGGACGAGCGCCGCCCTCGCCCCGTTCCGGCTGATCTCCGGCCGAGCCCCGGCCGGGCCGGACGAGGTGCTCCTCGACGCCGCGACGGCCGCCCGCGCCGGGGTCGCGCCCGGCGGCACCGTCCGGCTGGCCACCACCGAGGCACCGCGCGGCTACACCGTGTCCGGACTGGCCGCGCCGCCACGGGAGCTGTCCCGTCAGAGCGCGCTCTTCTTCAGCCCCGGGCAGGCCGCCCGGCTCGCCGGGACGGCGACCGGCGCGGACGCGATCGGGCTCACCGTGCGGGACGGGGCCGACCTGCGGGCCGTGGCCGAGCAGGCCCGGCGGGCACTCGCCGCGGCGCGGGAGCACGACGGCAAGGCGTCCTGGTCCGGGCCCGGGGTGCACACCGGCGACGAGCGGGGCGAGCTGGAGTTCTCCGGCGCTCCCGGTCCCGGTGACGGCCTCTCCTCGCTGGCCGGGACGACGGGCGTGCTCTCGCTGTTCGTCGCGGTCTTCGTGGTGGCGGGGGCGCTCGCGCTCTCCGTGCAGCAGCGGCTGCGCGAGATGGCCCTGCTGCGGGCGGTCGGCGCCACCACCGGGCAGGTGCGGCGGATGATCGCCCTGGAGACGCTGGTGCTGACCGTCGCGGCCGCCGTCGTCGGCCTGCCGGCCGGGATCGGCCTCGCCGCGCTGCTGCGGGGCGAACTGGTCGACCGCGGGGTGGTCGGCTCGGACGTGCCGCTGCACGTCGGGCCGAGCGCCCCGCTGATCGTCCTCGGCTGCGTCGTCGTCACCGCGCAGCTGGCCGTCTGGGCAGCCGCGCGCCGGGCCTCCCGGGTCGAGCCGACCCGGGCGCTGCGCGACTCCTCGACACCGCGGCCCGGCGTCGGCCGGATCCGGACCGGGCTCGGGCTCGTGACGCTCGCCGTGTGCGGCGTGGTGCTGGCCGGTTCGACGGACAGCCGCCGCGGAGCGGGGACGGCCGAGAGCATGGTGCTGGTGCTGCTGCTCGGGGTGGCCCTGCTCGGGCCGCTGATCGGCCGGGTCGCCAGTGTGGCGATCGGCGGGCCGGTGGGCCGGCTCTTCCCGGTCGCCGGGTTCCTCGCCTCCGCCGCGCTGCGGGCCCAGCCGCGCCGCTTCGCCGCCGCCGTCACCCCGCTGGTGCTCGCGGTGGCCTTCACCGGCACGGTGCTGTTCGTCCCGGTCGTCAAGGCGCAGGCCAACATGGCCGAGGACGGCCGACGGCTGCTGGCCGACCACGTGGTCCAGGCCGACGGGATCGGCCTGCCGCCGGAATTCGCCGCCGCGGTACGGCAGTTGCCCGGCGTCGCGGCGGCCGACGGCCTGGTGTCCACGACCGTCCTGGCGTCCGCCGATGACTTCGGCCGGCAGGGCCTGGACGCCCGGATCGTCGACCCGCAGGGGCTGGCGGAGCTGGTCGACCCCGGGGTGACGGCCGGTTCGCTGGACGGGCTGCGTGGCGCGAGCATCGCGCTGGGGCAGCGATCGGCCGCCGCGCTCAAGGCCGGCGTCGGCGCCACCGTCCGGATCGAGTGGCCGGACGGCACCGACAGCACCGCGACGGTGGCCGCCGTGTACGACCGCGACGCACGGTTCGCGGACGCGCTGCTGCCCGACTCCTTCGCCGCCGCCCACACACCGGACCGGCTCGCACCGACCGTGCTGGTCCGCTCCGCCCCCGGCGCCGACCTCCAGCAGGTGGGCCGGGAGCTCCGGGGCCTCGCCCCGGCCTACCCGATGGCCAGGATCAGCGACCGGGCCGACTACGACGCGGCGCGCCGGCACCAGCAGGAGCGGGCCACCGCGGTCGGGCGGCTACTGCTCGGCATGATCAGCCTGTTCACCGCGATCGCCGTGGTCAACACCCTGGTGATGGCCACCGGCGAGCGGCTGCGCGAGTTCGCGCTGCTGCGACTGGCGGGCACCACGCGCGCGCAGGTGCTGCGGATGATGGCCTGGGAGGGCGGGATCACGGTCGCCGTGGCGCTCGCCCTCGGCGCGGCCGTCACCGCCGCCGTCCTGGTCCCGGTCTGCCTCGCGCTCACCGGTACGGCCCGGCCCACGCTGCCCGGGAGTCAGGTGGCCGCGGTGCTGGGCGGGGCGGCGCTGCTGGGGGTGGGCACCGTCCTGCTGACCGCCCGGCTGGCGCTGCGGCGCAAACCGAGCGAGGCGATGGGGGTGCACGAGTAGCCGGGCCGTGCGGACAGGTCAGGCGGCGCGGGCGGCTTCCCGGGCGGGCTCCGCCTCGACGACGGCGGCGAGGTGGAACCAGCCGGCTGCGTCCCGCCGGGCGGTCAGCCGGCCGCCGACGGCCCGCAGCCGCTCGGTGAGGTTCTCGATGCCCTGCCCGCCACCCGGTTCGTGCACGGCGCCGTCCGGTTCGCGCGCAGCGCCGTCCGGTTCGCCTGGTACGCCGTCGTTGGAGACCAGCAGCCGGACCGCACCGGGGCCCGCCCCACCGGCCCGGATCTCGCAGCGCCGGGCCGCGCTGTGCCGCAGCAGGTTGGTGACCGCCTCGCGCAGCACGGTGGCCAGCACCGCGTCGAGTTCGGGCGTCAGCCCCTCGCAGTCCAGTTCGGCCTCGACCTCGATCCCGGCCGTCCGCAGCGCCGAGACCACCGAACGCGCCTCCCTCGCCAGGGACATCCGGACGTCGCCGCTGGAGAGCCGACGGGTGTCCGCCATCGCCTGCCGCACCAGTGCCAGCACCTCGGCGATCTCCGCGCGGGCGCGCTCCGGGTCCTCCGCGGCCAGCCGTTCGGCGAGCTGGCACTTCAGTGCCGCCACCGAGAGGCTGGAGCCGAGCAGGTCGTGCAGGTCGCGCGCGAAGCGGAGCCGCTCCCGGTCCACCGCGAGTTCGGCCAGCTCGGTCCGGGCCGCCCGCAACTCGGTGATCAGATCCGCGAGTCGGGCCACCCCGTAGACCACGATGCCGCCCACGGCGGTGGACACCGACGCGTTGACGCACTGGCCGAGGTTGCCGCCCAGCGCCGCGCAGAGCGGGTACTGGGCGGCAACCAGCGCGGCGAACAGCACCCGGGAGCGCGGTGGCGCGACGGTCAGCAGCACCGATCCGGCGAACGATCCGGGAATGCCGACCCACGCCCCGTCGAAGAGCAGGAACGGCAGGTAGGTCAGCATCCCGTGGACGACCAGGCTCCACGGCCACCAGCGCCGCGCCAGGCGCCACGGACCGGCGTGCCCGATCTGGAAACCGAGCAGGACCAACAGCATGGCGACGGCCGGCAGTTGGTAGGACAGGCCGTCGTGGTTGCGGACGGTGGCGACCACCGAGGCAGCACAGAAGCCGACGGCGACCATGACGACGATGCCCCGGGTGAGCCGCGCGAGGGGGTCGCCGGGGCCGCCCGAGCGCTCCGGCCGGGATCGATCGCCGTGGCTTCGGTCCGCGCTGTGACCCAAGGGGAGCTCCCGGTAGACGACTCGACACGCCGCGCGCGGCGCGGGAGCCCGCTTCGCACCCGGCGCGCCCCCGTACGCCCGCACCACGAGCATAGTTTCCCGCCGGGGAGGCGCCGTTGACGATCCATCACGGTTCGCCGGCTCAGCCCAGGGTGCGGCCGATCGTCCCCTCAAGGCTGTTGAGCAGGCCGCTGAGGGCCTCGGCGAGCCGGTCCTGCTCGGCGGGGGTGAGGCCGGCCAGCAGGGCGCGGTCGTAGGCGACGAGCTCCTGGATCAGGCCGTCCACCAGCGTCCGGCCCTCCTCGGTGAGCGCGAGGTGGGCGACCCGGCGGTCCCGGTCGTCGGTGCGGCGGCTGACCAGGCCGCGCTCCTCCAGCAGCCGCAGGCGCTTGGTGACGGCGGCGCCGGAGGCGAAGCTCTCCCGGGCCAGCTGGGTGGGGGTCAGCTCACGGTCGAGGCGGCGCAGGGCACCGAGGATGTCGAACTCGGCGCGGGTGAGGCCGGCCCGGGTGAGCGGGTCGGGGGTCTGCTGGAGCAGTGCGGCACAGCGGTTGATCCGGCCGAGGACGGCGATCGGACCGGTGTCCAGCCCCGGGTAGGCCCGTTCCCACTGGCGCAGCACACCTGCGACGACGTCCTCCACGTGTGCTGCTCCCGTTCTGCGGCCTGCCGATCGGCTTCGATCCTAGGCCGTGTCCGGCAGGTCCCCGCGGCCACGGCGCTCCAGCAGGGCGGCCAGCAGGTGATGGGCCTGCTGCTCGGTGGCGGTGGCGCGTTGGTGCGGGAGGGCGGGGCGGCGCCACTCGCCGGCGGCGGTGTCGGTGGCCTCGCGCAGTTCCAGCAGGGCGGCGGCGAGGCCGGTGCGGGCGGCGTGGGCCTCCCGGGCGCTCGCGGCAAAGACGGCGGCCAGCGCCCG
>NZ_JAHSQD010001249.1 GCF_020103755.1 Streptomyces sp. LS1784 | reverse complement strand
TGCCTGGAGCAGGACGGGCGGAGCGTCGAGGCACGGGAGTGCTACGAGCGCGCCGTGGCCCGGCTCACCTGGCCACCCGGTCCGGAACTGCGCCGGGCCGCCGCCCCGTTCGGCGCCCGGCCCGCCGCCGACCGCCGGTTCGTCGGCAGGAACGCCGAACTCGCCCGGCTGGACCAGGTGCTGCCCGCCGCACGGGACGGCCGCCCGATCCTGGTCACCGGCCCTGCCGGGGTCGGCAAGACCAGCCTGGTCCGGCAGTGGACGGCCCGGTGCGGCGACGCCTACTTCCCGGACGGCGTCCTCCGTGCCGAGCTGCGCGGCTTCGACCCGGACGGGCCGCGCGAACCCGCCGAGGTGCTCGGGGAGTTCCTCACCGCCCTCGGTGAAGCCCCGGACGCGCTGCCCGCCGAACCCGAGGACCGCGCCCGCCGCTACCGCGAACTGATCGCCGGCCGACGGATGCTGGTCGTGCTGGACGACGCCGCCTCCCCCGAGCAGCTCGTCCCGCTGCTGCCCGACCCGCCGGCCACCGACAGCGAGCCCGCCCCGGTCGCGATCGTCACCAGCCGCAGCCGGCTGCGCCACCTGCTGGTCCGCACCGGCGGCGTCCCGCTGCCGCTGGGCGGGCTCGGCCCCGACGAGGCC
>NZ_JAHSQD010001248.1 GCF_020103755.1 Streptomyces sp. LS1784 | reverse complement strand
GGCGCACAGCCACGGCAGCCACCCGCCCACCGGCTCGTCCAGCGACCACGCCCACACCGCCGGCGCCCCGGCGGCGGCCAGCACCGCGAGCGCCGCCGCGGCCGGTACCGCCCACCGGCGGCCGGACTCCTCCTCGGCCATGGCTCTCTCCTTCCCTCCCGTCAGGTGGCCTCTGCCCGTTCCTGACGCCGGCCGGCCCCGCGGGCGGGCCTTGGTGCGGAGCGGTGACGGGACCGCGACATCGTGACGGGCCGGACGGGGGCAGCCGTGTTCGAAATCGATGTGTCGACACTGCGTCATCACCGCAGGACAGCGGCCCATTGCGGTTCGATCACGACGTGCCCGGTTCATCGAACATTGGGTGAGAGTGTGGTGATTGATTGCTTTGGCAGCGCTGTCAGCGGGCTCTCATAATTCCTGGCGACACGCGTGACGGAACGCCCGGAGAACCCGCTTGGGGGAGTGGTTCCCGCGAGGGGCCCGCGCGTGAGATTCCGCATTCTTCCTGGGGGATTCCCTTGCCCGAGCCCGAGAACGAGAGCGCCGCCGCCGGACCTCCGGCACCGGCCGAGCCGGCTGCCATGGCGCCGCCGCTCGCCGTGCCGGAGCAGAGCGCCGTGCCGGAGCAGGCCGCCGCCGGAACCG
>NZ_JAHSQD010001247.1 GCF_020103755.1 Streptomyces sp. LS1784 | reverse complement strand
AGCGCCTCGGCGGCGCGGCCGCGGGCCCTGGCCCGCCGGTACAGGCGGGCGCGGCCCTCGGTGGTCTCGGCGGCGCGGACCACCACGGGAAGGTTCTCGCTGACCACCGGGCCGAGTCGGCGCCCGCGCCAGAGGGCGGCGAGCACGGCGGCGACGGCGAGCTGGTAGCCGGCCCAGTGCCAGCCGCTCGGCAGGTAGTCGCCGAAGGTCTTGGTGCGGGTGCCCTCGGGGAGCGGGGCGGAGTAGTCGGGCAGGTGCCAGGTGAGGCGGGGCTGCGAGCCGAGCAGTCCGAGTGCGAGGGAGGCGTCGCCGTCCTCGGCGAGTTCGCCGTTGTGCAGGAAGGTGCCGCTGCCGAGCACGATGACATCGCGGTCGCCGTCCCCGGCCGGGAGGCTGACCAGCGGGTAGCCGTGGGCGCGCGGGTAGCAGCCCTCACCGCGGCTGCCGCTGGTGTAGAGCATGCCGCCCTGCTGGGCGCTGCCGGCCCGGACGGCCTCGGGGAGCGAGCACTCCGCGGGGGCGGAGCGGACGGAGGCGTACGGCAGTCCGCCCGCGTCGTCGGACAGCCGGATGCCGGGGGCGAGTGCGGTGAGCGCGGCCGGGCCGGGGGCGACCAGCACCAGCCGCCGGTGCCGGGCGGCGGCG
>NZ_JAHSQD010001246.1 GCF_020103755.1 Streptomyces sp. LS1784 | reverse complement strand
CGGCCCCGGGCACCAGCACATCCCCTGCTCCTTCCCCCGCCGCCCGCGCGGCTTCGCCGGCCGGGAGGACGAACTGGCCGCGCTCGACCGGGCCACCGCCGCCCCCGGCGCCGTCGCCGTGCTCACCGGCGGCGCCGGCATCGGCAAGACCACCCTCGCCCTGTACTGGGCCCACCGCCGCCACCAGGACTTCCCCGACGGCCGGCTCTTCGTCGACCTGTGCGGCCACAGCCCGCTGCCCGAACGCTCCACCGCCGCCGTCCTGCGCGAACTGCTGCTCGCCCTCGGCCTGCCCGCCGAGCAGATGCCCGCCACCCCCGGGGCGATGGCCGCCCGCTACCGCGAACTGACGGCCACCCGCCGGATGCTGATCGTGCTGGACAACGCCCGCCGTTCCGAGCAGGTCCGCCCGCTGCTGCCCGACGGCGACGACTGCGTCACCCTGGTCACCAGCCGCGACCGGCTCGGCGGCCTGGTCGCCTCCGACGCCGCCCGCCCCGTCCCGCTCGCCGAACTCTCCTCCCCGCAGTCCGTCAGCCTGCTCGCCGCCACCCTCGGCCCCGACCCGGTCGCCGCCGAACCCGAGGCCGCCGCCCGCCTGGCCCGACTGTGCGACGGCCTGCCGCTGGCCCTGCGGCTGGCCGCC
>NZ_JAHSQD010001245.1 GCF_020103755.1 Streptomyces sp. LS1784 | reverse complement strand
CGCACCGCTCGGCGCCGGGCCCGGTCCGGTGCCTCCGGGGCCGCCCGCCGCCGCACCGCGCGGTGCGAGCAGCACCTGGATCCGACCGCTCGCCACCCACTGCGCCAGTCGGGGCCCGTCCGCGGTGCCGACCGCCACGTCGATCACCTGGCTGCCGTCGGTGTCGACCCGGCCGACGGTGATCACCGTGGCGGGCAGCGAGTCGGCCCGGCCGTTGTCGGGGGTGAAGACGACGACCAGCTGCACGCCTGGCTGGAGCCGGCTGGCGGGCAGTTGGCTGCGTTTGGCCGACACCCCGACCACGATCTGCCCGGGCTGCACCGACAGGCCCTGCGCGAGGTCGGAACCGGTGAGCATCGCGCCGCGCTTGAGGTCGGTGGCGGCTCGCATGCCGACCGCCTTCGCCCGGTCCTGGGCCGACACCGGGCGCAGCGCCGGGTCCCCCGCGATGCGGGCGACCACCAGGTCGTCCTCGGTGATCACCTGCCCCCACGGCACGTCCCGGGCCAGCGCCAGCACCGCGACCCGCTGGCCGGTGCTGTTGTAGAGGACGGCCCCGCCCAGCCCGCCGGCCGCGATCAGTGCCACCGCCATCGCCAGCACCGCCGGGCGCCGCCGCCGCGCCCGCATGGTCCGCCCGGGCGCGTGCG
>NZ_JAHSQD010001244.1 GCF_020103755.1 Streptomyces sp. LS1784 | reverse complement strand
CGTCGCCGCCGCCAACGTGCTCCCGCTGCGCCTCGCCGTCCGCCCCGCCGACAGCGCCGAGGAACTGCTGCGCGCCGTGGTCCGCGAGCTGCGCGCCGTCCGCCGCCACCAGCGCTACCCGCTGGAGGACCTGCGCCGCGACCTCGCCCGCACCGGCGACCGCCGCGCCCTGTTCGGCCCGATGGTCAACATCAAGGCCTTCGAGAGCGACCTCGACCTGGCCGGCCTGCCCGGCACCGTCCGCAACCTCGCCGCCGGCCCGGTCGACGACCTGGCCCTGAACGTCTCGCCCGGCCCGGACGGCGCACTGCGCCTGGTCATCGACGCCGACCCGGCCCGCCACGGAGCCGCCTCCCTCGCCGCCCACCGCGACGGCCTGCTGCGCTACCTCGACGCCCTGGCCGACCTGCTGCTCGCCGACGCGCGGACGCCGATCGCCCGGATCGACCTGCTCGACCCGGACGGCCTGCGCCACGCCACCGAAGGCCGTACCGAGCCCCCGGTCGAGCGGACCGTGCCCGAGCTGTTCTCCGCCCAGGCCGCCCGCACCCCGGACGCCGTCGCCGTCCGCTGCGGCCCGGCCGCGCTGACCTACCGGCAGCTCGACGCCGCCGCCGACCGGCTCGCCCACCGGCTGACCGCCCTCGGCGTCC
>NZ_JAHSQD010001243.1 GCF_020103755.1 Streptomyces sp. LS1784 | reverse complement strand
GCTCGGCACCGGCCGGGGTGGCGTCGGCCGACGGCGCACCGGTCACGGCCGGGCCGCTCGGCGACGGACCGGTCGGGGACGGACCGGTCGGGGACGGGCCGCTCGGCCCGGGCCCCGGCCTCTCCTCGGAGGAGGAGCCGGAACCGGAGCCCGAGCCGCCGCATCCGGCAAGCAGCAGCGCGACGACGGCCAGTGCCGCCGGGAGCATGCGAATCCTCATGCCCCACAAGCTAGTTGACGTAGCGTCAGGTGTCGTACGCCGCCAGGCGGATCAGTCGTCGCCGTCCAGCAGGTGCTGCCGCACCTCGTGGAAGGTCCAGGCCCCGCCGACCGGCCGGGAGAAGACCCACACCAGGTCGAACCGGTCCGGCCAGGCCGCGGGCACACCACTGTCGGCCGCACCGAGCGCCTCGACGATGCGCGGGATCCGCGAGTGCTCCCAGCAGATCAGCACCGGCTGCGCCCCGGCAAGTGCGGAGCCGGCCAGCGCCGACTCCTGGGACTCGGCGTACGCGGTGTCCACGGTCAGCCCGAGCCGTCCGGCCAGCGGGGTCACGGTCTGGCGCATCCTGTGCGCGCCGGCCAGCGGGCCCCGGTCGGCGGCGGCGAGGATCCGGGCCGGGGTGCGCAGGCCGGGCGCGGGCGGCACGAAC
>NZ_JAHSQD010001242.1 GCF_020103755.1 Streptomyces sp. LS1784 | reverse complement strand
GGCCTGGGCGTGGAGGCGGCCGGGGTGGCGGGTGAGGCGTTCGATGGGGCCGGAGACGGAGACGGCGGCGACGACGCGGTTGGAGGGGCCGCGGACGGGGGCGGAGACGGAGGCGACGCCGGGTTCGCGTTCGCCGATGGACTGGGCCCAGCCGCGGCGGCGGACGCCGCTGAGTGCGGTGGCGGTGAAGCGGGCGCCCTGGAGGCCTCGGTGGAGGCGTTCGGGTTCTTCCCAGGCGAGGAGGACCTGGGCGGCGGAGCCGGCCTTCATGGGCAGGGTGCTGCCGACGGGGACGGTGTCGCGCAGGCCGGAGAGTCGTTCGGCGGCGGCGACGCAGATGCGCGTTTCGCCTTGGCGGCGGTAGAGCTGGGCGCTTTCTCCGGTGACGTCGCGCAGGTGGGTGAGGACGGGGCCCGCGGTGGCGAGCAGTCGGTCCTCGCCGGCGGCGGCGGAGAGTTCGGACAGGCGGGGGCCGAGGATGAAGCGGCCCTGCATGTCGCGGGTGACGAGGCGGTGGTGTTCGAGTGCGACGGCGAGTCTGTGGGCGGTGGGGCGCGCCAGACCGGTGGCGGCGACCAGCCCCGCCAGCGTGGCGGGGCCCGACTCCAGTGCGCTGAGCACCAGAGCGGCCTTGTCGAGAACGCCGACGCCGCTAGTGTTGTCCAT
>NZ_JAHSQD010001241.1 GCF_020103755.1 Streptomyces sp. LS1784 | reverse complement strand
TACTGAAGTTGAATTCGTGATGTCGCTCGGATGGGTGAAGCCGTAGCGTTCGCCTGCCGGTGGAGGGCCGATCCCGGTAGTCGTGTGCTGTGAGGTATGCACAGGGCGGCGGTTTGACCGACGCGGAGAGGGCCGCGCGGGAGCGGATCCGGCAGCAGGCCGTGGAACGCTTCGAGAGCGGCGAGAAGAGCAGGGACATCGCGGCGGCACTGCGGGTGAGCGTGCGTTCGGTGGAGCGCTGGCGCCGGCAGTGGCGCGAGGGCGGTGCGGCGGGAATCGCCTCGAAGGGCTCGCCCGGTCGTCCGAAGCTGTCCGATGCCCAGATCGCGCGGTTGGAGCGGGAGTTGGAGCGTGGTCCGCTGGCCCACGGCTGGGAGGACCAGCGGTGGACTCTGGCACGGGTGAAGACGCTGATCGGCCGACTGTTCCACGTCTCCTACACCGTGGAGGGCACGTGGGTCCTGCTCAAGCGCCACGGCTGGTCCTGGCAGCAGCCGGCCCGCCGGGCGATCGAGCGTGACGACGCGGCCGTCGAGTTGTGGAAGAAGGAGACGTGGCCGCGGGTAAAAGCACCGCGGCGGCCCGCGGGGCCTGGCTCGTCTTTGAGGACGAAGCCGGGCAGTCGATGAGGCCGCCGCGTGCCAGGACCTGGGGCAGGCTCGGCTG
>NZ_JAHSQD010001240.1 GCF_020103755.1 Streptomyces sp. LS1784 | reverse complement strand
GGGCGGGCGGCCTGCGGGCCGGGGGCGGCGAGCGGGGCGGCGGTGCCGCTGCCCAGCCGGGTGGTGCGGTCCACCGGCAGCCGGACGGTGGCGCCGCAGTTGCAGGTGAACTCGGGCTGCGGCCACTGGTCGGAGCGGCCGCAGTGCGGGCAGCGCATGCTCAGCCAGGAGTCCTCCCAGGACCGGAAGCGCACCTGCACCGGGACCCCGCCGCGCAGCAGCGGCACCTTGAGCGAGGCGCCGCACGGGCAGGGGAGGGAGGGCGGTTCGTAGAGGTGCTCGCGGCGGCAGGCGGGGCAGCGGATCGCCCGGGCGCCACCGCCCGGCCCCGGCCGCGTGGGGTCGTGTCCGGTGAAGTCGTCGGGCAGTCCGGCCATCGCGGGCTCCGTCCGTCGGTGTCGGGTGGTGGGACGTATCCCATGCTCCCCCGAAATGTCCGGCGCCGGACGCGGAATGGGGCAATCCTCAGGGACGGATCAGGGAATCCTGCCCACTCGGGTAGGGGTGGAATCCTTCCCGAGGGGGATGCTCGCCAGGCCCGACCGGGACGTTCACCCGGCGGACCAGCGGGCCAGGTCGGCGGGGGTGTCGAGGTCGTCGGGGGCGGCGACGTCGGCGCACTCGACCAGGACGAGCTCCGCCGCGTGCGCCGCCAGCAGGGCGCGGGCCCCGGCGTC
>NZ_JAHSQD010000124.1 GCF_020103755.1 Streptomyces sp. LS1784 | reverse complement strand
CCGGCCAGCCCCAGCGCGGTGGCCCGCAGGGCGGCGGCCGGCGAGGGCGGGGCGGGCCCGCGCGGCCCGGCACTCATGCCGTCACCGCCATCAGCCCGCGGGAGCGCGAGACGTTCCGCTCCAGCAGCTCGGTGGACTCCCGCACGCCGACCTGCTCCTGCCCCCGGGCCGGGGCGGGCAGCCGCCCGTCGGCTTCCTTCAGGCCGGCCAGCGCCTCGTCCATCGCCCGGTGCGCGGCGAACAGGCACGGCGTGCTGTAGATGGCCACGTCCACACCCAGGTCCGACAGCTCCGAGAGCGACAGCCGGGGCGACTTGCCGCCCGCGATCTGGTTGAACAGCAGCGGCTTGTCGCCGACCACCCGGCGGATCCGGCGGATCCACTCCTCGCTGCGCACGCCGTCCACCAGCACCACGTCGGCGTCGGTGGCGGCGAGCGCCCGGGCCCGGCGCAGGATGTCGTCCTCCTCGGTGGCGTCGGTGCGCGCTACCACCACCAGGTCCGTCCGGTTGGCGAGGACCAGCTCCAGCTTCTCCAGGTACTCCTCCAGCGGCAGCACCAGCTTGCCGTCCGCGTGCCCGCAGCGGCGGGGCCGCTTCTGGTCCTCCAGGATCACGCCCGACGCGCCGATCCGTTCGAGCCTGCGCACGACGTGGCAGGCCACCTCCGGATCGACGTAGCCGTCGTCGATGTCGACCAGCAGGTGGTGCCGGGGGAAGGCGCCACGCAGCCGCTCGACGAAGCCCACCATGTCGGGCCAGGCGATGAAACCGATGTCGGGCAGCCCGTAGTAGGAGGCCGCGAAGCCGAAGCCGGAGACGAACATGCCGTCGTAGTGCTCGGCCGCGATGGAGGCCGAGTACATGTCGTAGACGCCGATCAGCGGCGTCGTCCCCGGGCCCGCGATCTCCGCGCGCAGCCGCTGCCCGGGGTTGTCCGATGCCGTGTTTCCGTGGAACAAGGTCTTCTCCTCACTGGGGATGACTTTGCCTGAACTTGGTGTTCACCAGACCGAACTGAGGTGTCATCACTATGTGCCCTTTAATGTTCTGTGGGCAAATCTTTAAATGAGGTTCACTCATTAGAGTGAAGCGGAGGAGAAAATAAGAAGTCCCAACAATATGGTCACCCGCAATGGACTGACGCCGCGACGGCAGGGGCGGTCGGCACGAGCCCTCCCCGGCGCCGGCCCGGCGTCGACCGGGATCGGCTGCGCGCCCCGGGCTGTGCCGCAGCCGAGGTCCTCCGCCGGGGAGTTGACGGCCGGGCTGGTGGTCACCGGCGTCGGTGCGGGGCCGGAGGAGGTGGGGTGGCGGTGTTCGCGGCCTGGCTGGGGGGTGTCGGCCGGTGGTGTCGCTCGGGGTGTCGATCGCCGCCGCGGCGGCGGGGTGCTCGGCTCGGTGCCGCAGGGGTGTGCGGGGCGAAGGCGGCGCCGGGGCCCGGCCGGTGGGGGGCGGGGCCCCGGCGAGGGGTCAGGCGTTCGGGACCGGGGGAGCGGCGCGGCGTTCGCGCAGCGTCCGGAGCATCCGGCGGGTGGCCTTGGTCGCGACCGGGGGCAGCAGCTCCAGGGCGATCCGGCGTGAGGTGGAGCGCTGGACCGGGGCCTTGACCTGGTAGTTGAGGCGCAGTACCCGGGCGTCGGCGATGGTGTCCTCGTCGACGGTGTACCCCTCGGCCCGCCAGTCGCGCTCCCGCAGGACCGCCCGGGCGGCCGCCGCGTCGCCCCAGGTGCCGTAGAACTTCATCGGGGTGAGCAGGACCGGCCGCAGCCCGCCGGTGAAGACGGCCTCCCAGACCGCGGCGGAGACGCCCGGGGTGTGCTCGGAGCGGTAGTCGTCCAGGGCGACCAGGCCGTTCTCGGCGAGCGCGGCGCGGGCCACGGCGATGTCCCCGGCGACGTGCTCGTAGAGATGGGAGGCGTCGACGTGGACGAACCGGCAGCTGCCCGCCCGGATGCGGCCGTCGGCCAGCACCGAGGTCGGGGCCTGCACTATCTCGGGCAGCGAGCCGTGGAAGGCGAGGTAGTTGGCCTCGAAGGCGCTGCGGGTGAGGGTCTTGCGGTAGGACATGTTCATCTCTGCGGCGTTCTCGGCGTCGCCCGCCTCGGAGTCGAACAGGTCGCAGACCGTCAGCCGCTCGCCCGGCTGCAGGTGGTCGCCGAGCAGGACGGCGCTGCGGCCGAGGTAGCTGCCGAGCTCCAGGATGTCGCCGGTGACGCCGGCCGTGCTCTGGGCGGACAGCAGGTGGCTGAAGGCGGCCCGGTCGAGGCTGAAGAACCAGCCGGGAATGTCGTCCCGCTTCAGCGGCGCGGAGTGGACTGCGGCCTCGACCGCGGTCTCGGAAGTGGGCACGGCGGCCTCCAGGGGGACGGCGGGGCGCGGTGGCGGGTCACGCCGCGGAGGGGACGCCGAGGACGTGAGGCGGATCATCATAGCGATGCCGGGGCCGGGGCGAGCCAGGTGTGGAACGGCCTGAATCCGGCCTTTCGCTCCGGCGTTCGACAGGGGCGTACGCCTTCGTTTTCGCTTCCGATTCGCCCGTGCGGCCTAATGTTCCGAGGGGGCTGGCGGTGGGCGCGGTCGTGCAGCTCGTACTGCTCGCGGTGCTGACACGGCCCCGGAGTTCGAGTGGGGCGAGTGGGAGCGTGTGCCAGAGTGGCAGCCATGGCACTCACCCCGGACGGGCGGCCGATCCCGCCCCCGCACGCAGCTGAACGCGCCATGCTGGAGACCTGGTTGGACTTCCAGCGGGCCACGCTCGCCCGGAAGGTCGACGGGCTCGACGACCGGCAGGTGCGGTTGGCGTCCGTCCCGCCCTCCCCGATGACCCTGCTGGGCCTGGTGCAGCACCTCGCCGAGGTCGAACGCAACTGGTACCAACGGGTGTTCGCCGGTCGACAGGTGCCGCCGGTGCACGGCACGGACAACGCCGACGGCTACCGGCTGGACCCTGCGCGCGGGCTGGCCGAGGCGCTGGTGGACTGGCGGACGGAGATCGACCGGGGCCGGGAACTGACCGCGGACGAACCGCTGGACGCGACCGGCCCGCTCTCCCCGCAGGCCGCGGCGGTGATCGGTGCGGACAGCGTCTCGCTGCGCTGGATCCTGGTGCACCTGATCGAGGAGTACGCCCGCCACAACGGCCACGCCGACCTGCTCCGGGAGTGCGTCGACGGTGTCACCGGCGTGTGACGGTCCGGGCGTCGCTCACGGCCGGATGGCGGACTCCGGCCGCGCGGGCGAGACCTGACCGGCCGCCGGGCCGGTGTGCAGCACGGTCTGCGCAGACCGCCCGCGCCCCCCGGCCGTGGACAGTGTCCACTCGCGTTCGGGAGGGTGCTCCGGGCAGAATCGACCGCGTGGACCAAGGCGGCGAGTCGGCCTGCTGGCTGGACCGGGTGTGCCCGGAGTGCGGACGGCTGCGCGAGGGGCCCGGACCGGCACCCTGCGAGAACTGCGGCGCGGGCGGCGGTGGCCGGGAAGGTGACGACGGCCTGCCCGGGACGGCGGCCCCCCGGATGGCGGACCGCCGGACGGCGGACCCCGGGCGCCGGGAAGCCTGAACCCCGGTCCGGCCGCCGGGCCGGACCGGGGCAGTGGAACCGGCCGGGCGGCGCCGGGTACGGTGCCCCGCGGAACCCGCTACTGCGGGGGCGGCGACTGGTTGCGGAACTGGTTCTTGAGCTGCTCCTCGGTGGCGTCCACCTGACTGCCGTACTTGCCCTGGGTGCGTTCGTCGACGGCGTCGCCCGTCTTGTCGACGGCCTTCTCGGCCTGCTCCTCGTGGCCCTTCAGCAGGCTCTTGAGCTTATCCATCATGGACATCTGGTCACACTCCTGGATGAGACGCCCCCACTACTCCAATATCGCCGCACGTGCGGCGGGCCGCATCCGCGCGGCGTGCGTAAAGGCTTGGCAACGGGATTCCGATCATGTCAAATCATGACCTCACGGCCCGTCGGAAGGAGTTGCCTTGATGCTGCGTACCCGTCGCTCCACCTCCCCGCTCGACCGTTTCACCCCACACGACCGCGCCACCACTCCAGGGCGCCCGCGAACCGCCGTCACCCGGCGTGGCGCGGGCGCCGCCCTGACCGTCGCCGCCCTGGTCACCCCGTTGCTGCTGGCCGGCGCGGGCACCGCCTCGGCCGACCCGGACCCGGCGCGCAAGGGCGCCAAGCTGGCCTCCCGGCTGGTCGAGGCGAGCAGCGCCCGGGACGCCCGGGCCACCCTGGCCGCGCTCCAGCTGATCGCGGACCGCAACGGCGGTACCCGGGTGGCCGGTTCGACGGGGCACGACCAGTCCGCGCAGTACGTCTACGAGCAGGCGCGGCGGGCCGGACTCAAGGTGTCCAAGCAGGAATTCGTGTACACCTTCTTCGAGGCCCGCTCGGAGCGCCTCGACGTGGTCTCCCCGAAGGCCGAGTCGGTGCCGGTGATCGCCATGACGTACTCGGCGAGCGGCCCGGAGGCGGGCCTGACCGCGGACCTGGCGGTCGCACCTGTCGGCGCCACCACCGGCTGCACGCCCGCCGACTACCCGGCGGGCGCCTTCACCGGCAAGATCGCCCTGATCCGGCGCGGCGGGTGCCCCTTCGCCGAGAAGCAGGCCGCCGCGGCGGCCGTGGGCGCGGTCGGGGCGATCATCTACAACAACACCGAGGGCAACCTCAACGGGACGCTCGGCGAGCCGACGGCCGGGAGGATCCCGACCGGCGGGATCACCGAGGCCGCGGGCGAGGCCCTGGCCGCCGAGGCCGCCGCCGGGCCCGTCCGGGTGGCCCTGGACATCCGCACCTTCATGGAGCCGCGCAAGACGTGGAACGTCATCGCCGAGACCCGCGGCGGTGACCCGGCCCACACCGTGATGGTCGGCGCGCACCTCGACTCCGTCCCCGAGGGGCCGGGCATCAACGACAACGGCTCGGGCTCGGCCGGCATCCTGGAGGTTGCGAAGAACCTCAGCGTGCACCCGGTGAAGAACAAGGTCAGGTTCGCCTGGTGGTCGGCCGAGGAATTCGGCCTCAAGGGTGCCGAGGCGTACGTGAACTCCCTCTCCGACGCGGAGCGGAAGAAGATCGGCCTCTACCTCAACTTCGACATGATCGCATCCCCCAACTACGCGCAGTTCGTCTACAACGGCTCCGGCAGCGCCGGCGGCGGCGCGGGCCCCGAGGGCTCGGCGCAGCTGGAGCGGGACATCAACGGCTACCTGGACGGCCGGGGCCTGCCGCACGACCCGACCGCCTTCAACGGCCGCTCCGACTACGGTCCGTTCATCGACGCGGGCATCCCGGCGGGCGGCACCGACACCGGTGCCGAGAAGGTCAAGTCCCCGGAGCAGGCGGCCCGTTACGGCGGCACGGCCGGCGTCGCGTACGACGCGTGCTACCACAAGGCCTGCGACAACCTGGGCAACATCGACATGGGCGCCTTCGACGTCAACATCGACGTGATCGCGAACGCCGTCGGCACCTACGCCTGGGACCTGTCCTCGCTGCACGAGCCCGTCCCGGCCCAGCGCCCGGCCGCGAAGGCGGTGCCCGCGGCCGGCGCGACGGGTACCAGTGGCACGGGCGGCGACCGCTCCCACGGGGTGACGGCCTGAGGCCCGGGTGGGCCCGCCGCCGCTCCCGGTCGGCGGGCCCACCCGACCACCGTGCGCGACTGCTCCGCCCAGGTCCTCCCCCTGTCATCGCCCCTGGTGGCTGCGGGTGCGGTCACCGTGGCGGAAGACCACTGACAAATCCGGCCCCGGGCCGGTACGGTGCCGCGCGGAGCGCATCCGCCGAGACCCGGTGGGTGCGCCGGGCCCGGTCCTGACACCATGGGACCGAGATCACGACACCGTGACACCCTCGGAGGAGTCAGCAACATGAGCACGCACTACGACGTCGTCGTCCTCGGCGCGGGCCCCGGCGGCTACACCGCTGCCGTCCGCTCGGCCCAGCTGGGTCTGAAGGTCGCGGTCATCGAGGCCAAGTACTGGGGCGGCGTCTGCCTCAACGTCGGCTGCATCCCCTCCAAGGCCCTGCTGCGCAACGCCGAGCTCGCCCACATCTTCACCAAGGAGGCCAAGACCTTCGGCATCAAGGTCGAGGGCCAGGTGACCTTCGACTTCGGCGAGGCCTTCCGGCGCAGCCGGTCGGTGGCCGACGGCCGGGTCAAGGGCGTCCACTACCTGATGAAGAAGAACGGCATCACCGAGTACGACGGCTGGGGCACCTTCGTCGACGACCACACCCTCCAGGTCGCGCTGAGCGGCGGCGGCTTCGAGGTCGTCACCTTCGGCCACTGCATCATCGCCGCCGGTGCCACCACCCGGCTGCTGCCCGGCACCAGCCTGAGCGACCGCGTGGTCACCTACGAGGAGCAGATCCTCACCGAGCAGCTGCCGGAGAGCATCATCATCGCGGGCGCCGGCGCGATCGGTGTCGAGTTCGCCTACGTGCTGCACAACTACGGCGTGAAGGTCACCATCGTCGAGTTCCTGGACCGCGTGGTGCCGCTGGAGGATGTCGAGGTATCCACCGAACTCGCCAAGCAGTACCGCAAGCTGGGCATCGAGGTGCTGACCTCCACCCGGGTCGAGTCGATCGACGACAGCGACCCGAACGCCAAGGTCCGGGTCACCGTCACCAAGGACGGGCAGCAGCAGGTGCTGGAGGCCGACAAGGTGCTCCAGGCGATCGGCTTCGCGCCGCGGGTCAACGGCTACGGCCTGGAGAACACCGGGGTCAAGCTCACCGACCGCAACGCCATCGCGGTGGACGGCCGCGGCCGCACCAGCGTCGAGCACATCTTCGCGATCGGCGACGTGACCGCCAAGCTGATGCTCGCGCACGCTGCCGAGACGATGGCCGTGATCGCCGCCGAGACCATCGGCGGGGCGGAGACCATGGAGGTCGACTTCGTCATGATCCCGCGCGCCACCTACTGCCAGCCGCAGATCGCCTCCTTCGGCTACACCGAGGCACAGGCCCGCGAGCTCGGCCACGACGTCAAGGTCGCCAAGTTCCCGTTCACCGCCAACGGCAAGGCGCACGGCCTCGGCCACCCGATCGGTTTCGTCAAGGTCATCAGCGACAACACGCACGGTGAGCTGCTCGGCGCCCACCTGATCGGCCCCGAGGTCACCGAGCTGCTGCCGGAGCTGACGCTGGCCCAGCAGTGGGACCTGACCGTCCACGAGGTCGCCCGCAACGTGCACGCCCACCCGACCCTGGGCGAGGCGGTCAAGGAGGCCATCCACGGCCTCGCCGGGCACATGATCAACATGTGACGCACCGGCCCCGAGCGCGCCGTGCCCCGCCGAGCGACCGCTCGGCGGGTTCCGGCGAGGGGTCCCGGCGGGCCGTCAGTCGTGCCCGGCGATCAGGCCGAGCCGGCCGTCGAAGCGGCGGTAGAGCACCCGGCCGCGGCCGCCGGCCGGGTGCGCGAAGAACAGGAACGGCAGCTCCGCGCCCGCCAGCCGGTCGACGGCCTGTGCCTCCGTCAGCCGGGGCGCGCCGTACGGGCTGAGGGTGATCGGCGAGGTCCGCCGGCCGGCCGGGCCGGCGGGGACGGTACGGGCGAGGCGGTAGCCGGTCGGCCCGACCCGGTAGACCACGGCGTCGGTCCCGGTCGCCGGATCGGCGAACAGGTGGATGTCGTAGTCCATCGCGTCCATGGTCCGGGCGGCGGCCTCCGGTGAACACCACACCAGCGAGGGCTCCTTGTGCCGGACCACCCGCAGCTCGCGGTCGGCCTCGCTGCCCGGCCCGGTGGGGGCCGCCGCGGGGTGGCCCGGCCAGGGGCGCGGCGCCCAGGCCCCAGTGACGGCCCTGATCCTGGCGTGCAGCGCGTCGCTCACCCGGTCGAGCGAGTCACCCAGCCCGGCCGCGGCCTCCTGGACGCGGATCCGCCGGCCGTCCACCTCGGCGTTCACCTGCGCGAGCACGCCCCCGGCCACGGTCGCGAGCCGGACCCTCAGCCCCTCGACCAGGATCCCCACCCCCGGAGCCGCCGCCGCGGCGGCCACCCGGGCCCGCGCCTCGGCCAGGACCTCGCCGGTCAGTCCCTCGAACGCCCTCACCGTGACCAACTCGCCCATCCCCAGGCCCTTCCACTCCCAGCCGGCGCATACCGGCGACCAGGATCCCGGCCCCCCGGCCGCGCGGCCAGGGCCCAACGGCCCCACCGCGGGGGCCGGGCGGACCAACGGCGGTCTCGCCAGGGCTCTGCTGCCGTCACTCTCGGCCGGTCCGCTGCTGGTCGGTGCCACCACGGGCTCACCCGCGGTGCCGGCCGCCTCCGCCCCGGTCCGGGCGCCGGCCTTCGTCCTTTCGGCGACCGGACCGATCGCCCACCGCAGGGGGGTCCGTCCCCGAGCGGCCGGGCGTGCCACCGGTGCGCAGCTCGCTGAGCACCGCCCAGGCCACCGACACCGCCGGCACCGCCACCACCGCGCCCAGGGCCCCCGCCAGCACCGCGCCGCCGGCCACGGACAGGGCGATGACCACCGGGTGGATGCGGACGGACCAGCTGAGCACCAGCGGATGCAGCAGGTGGCCCTCGATCTGGCCGATGACCACGATCAGCGCGAGCACCAGCAGCGCGATCACCGGGCCGCGGGCGGCGAGAGCGACCATGGCGGCGATCGCCAGGGCGATCGGGGAACCGACCAGCGGGACGAGGGTCGCCACGAACTCCAGCACCATCAGAGGCATGACCAGTGGCACCTGCAGGATCGCCAGCGCGATGCCCACCAGCACGGCGTTGGACGCCGCCACGATCAGCACGCCGCGGGTGTAGCCCGCGAAGGTCTGCCAGGCGACGCGGCCGGCGCGGTCCCAGGCGGAGCGGCTGCGGACCGGCAGCTGCTGCTGCGCCCAGGACCACATCCGGTCGCCGGAGTGCAGGAAGAACACCGAGCAGAACACCGCGAGCGCCAGCCCGGTGACCAGCTCGACGACCCGGCCGGCGCCGCTGAGTGCGGTGCTGAGCAGGGCGGAGCGGTGGGCCGAGATGAACTCGCCGATCTTGGCCCGCAGATCGGTGAGGGTGCCGGGCCGTAGGTGAAAGGGGGCGCCGGTGAGCCAGCGGTCGATCCGGGCGAGGCCGCCGCGCAGCTCGCTGCCCAGCCGGCTCCAGTCGTCGGCGACGGTCGAGCCGGCCAGCGCCAGCACCCCGCCGACGAGCACGAAGGTGCAGAGGAAGGCGAGCAGGACGGCGAGCGGGCGCGGCGTCGCCCGGGCCAGCAGGTCGACCGGCGGGCGCAGTACGGACGTGATGACCAGGGCCACGAACAGCGCGATGACCGGCAGTACGAGCCGGGCGAGGACGTCGACGACCAGATAGGCGGCGAGCCCGAGCAGCACCAGCCGCCAGGTGTACCCGGCCGCCGTCCGCAGTCCGGAGGAGACGTGCTCCCCGGACGGGGCCCGGCCCGGGCCCGGTGCCCCCGCCGGGGTCCGGCGTGCCGACACCCGGGGGCGGCGGCTGCCCAGCGGAACGGGCCGTCGGTCCGGTCCGGCGCCGTTCACTCCCACGGGCGGCCTCCTCGGGCTCGGAGGGGTGTCCTCACGTCTCGATGACCCGGGCCGTGACGGTTCGCCCTGTGGCGCCGCCGGATCCGGTCGCCCGGGCACCGAGATTTTCGGCTCCTCGGTGTGTAGGAGCGCCGGGCCGGGGCAAACGCGCAGTGACACCGGTCTTCCTCCCGGAAGGACATCGGTCCTCCGTGTACAAGCGGTCGGCCGGGGGAGGAGAATCGATGGCGCAGGGTGGGGAGAGAAGGAGGCCGAGATGAGAAGCCTCACCCGCCGTTACGCGGTGACGCTCCCCGGCCCGATCGGCGGGCACGCCCCACCGTCCGTGGTCGTCGTGCACGAGACGCAGACCGTGGGGCCCGATGGCGGCCTGGTCTGGGAGAGCTCGGACGGTGGCCTGCGGGTGGAGATCGCCGGCGGGGTGGCCACCGTCCTGGCGGCTCCCGGAACATGCAGTCGGCACCCGTGCCTGACGGCGGTGCCGCTGCCATGACCACGCGGGCATGGCGCATGCCGGAGCGAAGGCGGTGAAGGAGAGAAGGCGACGAGGGCGGACGTCGCGACGGACGGTCACTGCGCGCTGGCGGCCAAGGCCTCGCGCACGGTGACCAGGCAGGGGTCGCAGTACCGGTCCGGTCCGGCCGCACCGGTACCGTCCGCCGCCGGGACGACGCGCTGGGAGGGTTCCAGGAACCGCCCGCACAGTGAGGACGTCGCGTCGTCCTTCGCCACCACGTGCCACACCACGGCGGGCGGGGACACCGCCGGGTCGTGCTCGGCCCACATCTCGTACACGGCGCTACCTCCGGATCGTTGGGGGCTCGGTGCCTCCATGCAAACCCGGGGTCTGCCGAACAGCCACCGGGCCAGACCCGGTGGGATGGTTGTCGCTCGGTGACAGGTCGAGCACGAGGCCGCCCCGGCGTCGCCCGGGGCGGGCGCCCGCTCAGTCCCGCCGGTCGGTGCCCGGCCGCCCCGGAGCCCTGATTCCCGAGGCGGTGGTCCCCGGGCCGTCGGCCCGGTCGCGGCCCTGGCCGGCGGCCAGGCGGCGTCGGATCACCATCAGGTCGAGCCCGGCGACGCCGGCGAACCCGGCGCACAGGGCGGCGAAGAAGGCGTAGGTCCCCTGGTTGGGCGCGGGGCCCGGGCCGGCCATCGCGGCCAGTACGGCGAAGGCCACCGTCCCGACGACGAACAGGACCAGGAAGACCCGGGACAGCAGCCGTCTCAGCTCCAGGTCCGAACGGGCGGTCACCGGCTCGGTGCCCCGTCGCACCGTGTCCTGGGGCCGGAGCTGTGGTGTCGTCCGGCCGGGGCCCTGCGGGGTGCCCGGGAAGTCGTGGCGCTCGCCGCCTCGGCGACGGGCCCTGCTCCCGTGCTGCGTTCCCGGTTTGCGTGGTTCGGCCATGACGGCCCCCGAACGGAGTCAGTCGGCGGTTTCCGCCGGCGCGCCTACCCGGGTCCGGCGCCGGTACACGCCCGCGGGCGCTCAGCCGTGCTGTTCGAGCCGCAGCCGTACTGCCAGCAGGGGCCCTTGTTCCTCGCGGCCCTCCTCGTGCGTCCGGCAGAACCCGGCGAGGGCGCTCAGCACCCGCTCGACGTCCCCGGGGCCGCCCAGCAGGTCCGCGGCGAGTGGGCCGGCCAGGGCCGCCGGTGGCCCCGGCCGGCCCGCCGCGTGGGCGTCGAAGGCCTGGGAGAGGCGCACCGACGGGCTCGGTGCGGGGCTGGCGGTGGCACCCTCGGGCTCGGGCACGGCCACCACCCGGACGCCCTCCGAGGTCACGGTGGCGGGATCCTCCCAGACGTTGCCGATCCGGGTCCGGCCGCGCCCGGTGTGGGTCGGGAAGGCGGCCTCCAGCGCGTCGAGCACCGCTTCCGCCGACTCCTGCGGGCCCGCGCCGAGCCGCACCAGCACGTGCCCGGCCGCCAGGGGCAGACCCATCGCGGCCACCTCCTCGGCATCGGCGACGCACCCGCTGACCGGCGTCCTCCCCTTCCGTTCTACGACCGGTCCGCGCGGGGACGCACCCCGGGCCCACCGGCCGGCAGGGTCCCACACCGCCCGGATGCCGATGTCCGTCGGATTCGGCCGCTGTTCAGCGGGGCGTGGCCCGGCCGATGATCTCCGACCAATCCCGGTACCTACCGTCAGGGCACACACCACTACCGGGAGCGAACATGCACGACATCCAGGCGACCGAGCGCGAGTGCGGCTGCCCGCGGACCGCGGACCTCGACGGGGAGGGGCCGGCCGCGGCCAGTCGGCGCCGGTTCCTGCGCGGGGCCGGTCTGCTGGGCGCCGGGGTCGGCACTGCCGGGCTCGGTCTGCTCGGTCCGGTGCCCGCGCAGGCGGCCGGGCCCGAGGCGGCGGGTGGGGCCGGCCCGGCCGCGAAGAAGGCGAAGAAGGGCAAGGGGAACGGGCGTTGGCAGCCCGACCCGGACGCCCGGCAGTTCACCGTCGTGGTCATGCCGGACACCCAGTACCTGTTCGACCAGGACCGGATCCACCCGGCGCCGCTGGAGGCCTCGGTCCGCTACGTGCTGGACGGCGGGGTCAACCGGGAGGACGGGACGGACGACAACATCGTCTTCCTGGCCCACCTCGGCGACGTCACCGAGAACGGACTGGCCGTCGAGTACGCCGCCGTCGGCAAGGTGTTCGGCCTGCTGGACGACGCGGGCGCGGCCTACGGGGTGCTCGCCGGCAACCACGACGTCCGCTCCTCGACCGACGACCAGCGCGGCAGCACCCCGTATCTGGAGACCTTCGGCAAGGCCAGGGCCGCCCGCACCGCCGGGTACCGCAGCTCCAGCCCGGACGGCTACAACACCTGCCACGTGTTCCGGGCGGCGGGCCGCGACTGGATGGTGCTCTCGCTGGACTGGCGGCTCTCCGAGGCCGGCTTCGCCTGGGCGAACGCGGTGATCGCCGCCGACCCCGGGCTCCCGGTGATCCTGACCACCCACGACCTGGCGCACGCCGACGACAGCGGCCGCGCCGAGCTGTCCGACTACGGGAAGCAGCTCTGGGAGCGGCTGATCAGCGGCAACGACCAGATCTTCCTGACCGTCAACGGGCACTACTGGCCGCCCGGGCGCACCGTGCTGAAGAACAGGGCCGGCCACGACGTGCACGTCCACATCACCAACTACCAGGACCGCTACTACGGTGGCGCGGCGATGGTCCGGGCATACCGCTTCGACCTCGACCGCAACACCGTCGACGTGTCGACCTTCTCGCCGTGGATCCAGCAGATCGCGGCCGAGGAGCGCAACGTGCTGGCGGCCCAGGAGGCCGAACTGACCTCGGACGTCGACCGCTTCTCGCTCGCGATCGACTTCGACCGCCGCTTCGCCGGCTTCGCGCCCGTCCCGCAGCGCCCGGCGCGCCGGGGGAGCGACCTGCTGGTGCGCGACACGGTGGTCTACTGGCGGTTCGACAACGGCGGCGGGGACGGTACGTCCGTCTCCCCGCAGCAGGTCGTCAAGGACCTGAGCGGGCAGGGCAACGACCTGCTCTGGCAGAGCGCCCCCGGCACGCCCGACGGCGCGCTCAGCTGGTCCACCGAGCACCACCCGGACCAGCCGGGGCACGGCAGCCTGCTGTTCAAGGGCACCCGCTCGCCGGTCCGCGGCGGCTACCTCCAGACCGTGCCCACCGCGCCCGTGAACCGGGAGACCTTCGAGCGCGGGTTCACCGTCGAGGCCTTCTTCAAGCTGCCCGCCGACTGGGACTCCGCGCAGAGCCGCTGGTCCGCCCTGCTCAGCCGGTGGGGGATGAGTGCCGAGGCGGGCAGGAGCGGGCCCGGTACGGACGCGGAGGAGCCGATCGTGACGCTCAGCGTCTCCGACGGGCCGGCCCTCCAGTGGTGCGTCTACCCGCTCAACCAGACCGGGGCGTCCACCTGTTGGGGCCACCAGCTGCCGCTGGACCGGTGGTGGCACGTCGCGGTGGTCAACGACGGGAAGCTCAGCCGGATGTACGTCGAGGGCTGCGAGGTGGTGCGCAACCCGGCGACGCCCGCGGTCGGGCTGGCCACGCTGGGGCGGCCGTGGATGCTGGGCGGCTATGCGTACGCGGGGGTGCTGGACAAGGTCTTCCACGGGTACATCGGGGACGTTCGGATCGTGAAGCGGGCGCTGCGGGTGGGTGAGTTCATGACTGCCTGACCGCCCCCTCCGAAGCACGGACACCGTCGGGCCCCGGTGCGGGCCCGGCGGTGTCGTCGTCCGGAACGGCGAGCCGGCGCCGGGCGTGACGGCCGCGCCGGAGCCGTCAGCCGCGCAAGGTGGCCTCGACCCCGGCGAGCACCGCCGCCAGGCCCTGTTCGAAGCCCTCGTCGAAGTCCCGGAACATCACCCGGCCCGACTCGGCGGCCAGCGGGTGGGCGGCCAGGCGCTCGGCGCGGGCCTCCACGTCGTAGCCCCCGGTGCCGTCGAAGGGGTTGGGACCCATGGCCTGCTCCTCGATGACGTAACCGATGGTGTAGCTGTACGCGGTCAGCCAGGCCCGGGCGGCGGCCGCCGGGGTGAAACCGGACTCGACCAGCAGGCGCAGCGAGGCGTCCAGACCGGCCGCGTAGCCGGTGTCGGTGAACCGGGTGCCGCTGTAGACCTTCGCGCCGTCGCGGTAGCGCAGCAGCTCGGCGCGCAGGGTGCGCATGGTCCTCAGGTAGGTCTCCCGCCAGTCGTCCGGGGCCGGGTCGCCGTCGGCCCCGGCGGCCGTGCCCGCCGCCCGGGCCGTCATGCGGCGCATCATCTCGGTCGCCATCTCGTCCAGCAGAGCCTGCTTGTCCTTGAAGTGCCAGTACAGCGCGGGTGCCTTGACGTCGAGCCGGGCGGCGATGGCGCGCAGCGTCAGGCCGTCGAGGCCGGCCTCGTTCAGCAGGTCCAGCGCGGCGTCGACGACCTGGCCGCGGTCGAGTTTGGGGGTTCTCTGCGGGGTCACGGTTGACAGTTTAACGCCGTTAAGTACATGCTGTCGGCACGAGCTACTTAACAACGTTAAGGAGGTTGCCGTGGCTCCTCGCGGCATGCACACGGACGTCCTGATCATCGGCGCCGGGCCCACCGGACTCGCCCTCGCGCTGGACCTCGCCCGGCACGGCGCCGCCGCGCTGGTGGTCGAGCGCGGCGCGGAACTCTTCCCCGGCTCGCGCGGCAAGGGCCTCCAGCCGCGCACGCTGGAGGTGTTCCACGACTTCGGCGTGCTCGACCGGGTCCGTGCGGTGGCGGGGCACTATCCGCCCAACCTGATCTGGCGGGACGGCGAACCGCAGGGCGAGCACCGGATGTACGACCCGGCCGAGCCCTCCGAGGCCGAGCCCTACACCGAGGTGCTGATGCTGCCCCAGTGGCGCACCCAGCAGGTGCTGTACGGGCGGCTGCGCGAGCTGGGCGGCGAGGTCGCGTTCGGGCGGGAGCTGGTCGGCCTGACGCAGGACGAGGAGGGCGTGACCGCCGAGTTCGCCACCGGCGGCCCGGTCCGGGCGCGCTACGTCGTCGCGGCGGACGGCGGGCGTTCGACGGTGCGGCGCCTGCTCGGCATCGGGATGACCGGGGAGACCGTCGACCCGGACCCGATGCTGGTTGCGGACGTCCGGGTCGACGGACTGGACCGCGAGCACTGGCACGTGTTCCGGTCCGAGGAGGGACTGCTGGCGATCTGCCCGCTCGGCGGCACCGAGGACTTCCAGCTGGTGGCCCAGTTCCGGCAGGGGGCGGCCGTCGACCTCACCGTCGAGGGGCTGCGCAGGGTGGTCGCGGCCCGCTCCCACCTGGCCGCCGAGCAGGTCACCGAACTGTGCTGGATCTCCGAGTTCCGCCCGCGCGCGGCGCTCGCGGACCGCTTCCGCGCCGGCCGGGTGTTCCTCGCGGGCGACGCCGCGCACGTCCACTCGCCGGCCGGTGGGCAGGGTCTGAACACCAGCGTCCAGGACGCCTACAACCTGGGCTGGAAGCTGGCCGCGGTGCTGGCCGGGCGGGCGGACGAGGCGCTGCTCGACAGCTACGAGGAGGAGCGGCGGGCCAACGCGGCGGCGATGCTGGAGCTGTCCACCCGCGTCCACCGCGGCGAGGAGCGCCGCGGCCGGGCGACCCGGCAACTCGGCCTCGGCTACCGGGAGTCCACGCTCTCGGTGGAGACCCGCCCGGGCCTCCCGGCGGACGCCCTGCGGGCCGGTGACCGCGCCCCGGACGGCCGCCGGGGCGGCACCCGGCTGTTCGACGCCTTCCGCGGCCCGCACTGGACGCTGCTCACCGTCGGCACGGACGCCGCGCTGCCCGCCGTCACCACTCCGGTGGTCCGCATCCCGGCGTACGAGGTGTACGGCACCGGGGTGTTCCTGGTCCGGCCGGACGGCTACCTCGGCTGGGCCGGTGCGACGGCCGACGGCCTCGCGGCCTATGCGGGCCGGCAGGGGCTGCTCGCCCCCTGATCGGCGTCCGACCGGTGTCGGCCACCAGGGCGGCCGGTCGCGGGGCCGCCGGTCGGTCCGGCGGGGCGGTCCTCCTGTGCGCGGGTCTCGGCGGTGGTCTTCAGGTCGTGCAGCCAGCCTTCGAGACCCTGGCGGAGGACGGCGGTGGCGGCCGGGACGTTCGCGTCGACCTGGGGGCCGGTGTGGGTCTCCTCGGTGCGCACCAGGACGCCGCCGGGCACCTCGGTGAAGTTCCACACGTGGACGCCGTCGATCCGCAGCCCGGTCGCGACCGCCGGGCCGGTCCAGCGGACGCAGGAGCCGGGCCGCAGCTGCCGGACGGTGGAGGTGATCTCCAGGCTGGCGTCGGCGGACGCGGGGTTCGGGGGCAGCGGGGTGGTCCAGCGGAACGCCGAACCCGGGTGCAGCGGGCCGCTGTCTAGGCGCTCGGCGCTCTGCACCGGGGCCTGCCAGTCGGGCCAGCGCTCCACGTCGCTCTGGAGCCGCCAGACGGTGCGCAGCGGTGCGTGGATCACGGTCTCGGTCCGGTAGCGGACGCGGGCGTCGGGGTCGACGCCCGCCCCGTGGCAGGTGAGCGAGGAGCCGGGGCGGTGGGCGGTGGCGGCCCCGGCGGGCGCCGCGGCGGCGCCGAGCAGGCCGAGGGTGAGCGGGACGGTCAGGAGGGCGGTGCGGATGCCGGTGCTGCGGGTGGCGGACATGGAACTCCCCATTCACTGGTCGGCCGTCGGGACGGCGCCGCGAGCTAGATGCTCACGCCTTCGTGAGAAGTTGTAACTCCGCAGGAGCTGAGAGGTCAACAGGTTTCGTGATAGCTTCTAACGGAAGCGTGAATATGTAGTCGGGTGACTCGGAGAGCGGCAGGCCATGGCGAGGACGGATGCGGGCACCCCGCGCGAGCGCTACCGGTCCCAGGTGCGCGAGGAGATCAAGGCGCACGCCTGGGAGCAGATCGCCACGGCCGGCGCCTCGGCGCTCTCCGTCAACGCGATCGCCAAGCGGATGGGCATGAGCGGCCCCGCGCTCTACCGCTACTTCGCCGGCCGCGACGAGCTGATCACCGCACTCGTCCGGGACGCGTACCGCAGCCTCGCCGACACCCTCGGCGCGGCCGCCGCCGAGGGCGCCGACCTGCCCGGGCTCGCCCACGCCCTGCGCGGCTGGGCCCTGGCCGACCCCCAGAGGTACTTCCTGGCCTACGGCACCCCCGTGCCCGGCTACCACGCGCCCGAGGACACCACGGCCGTCGCCGACGAGGTCATGCGGACGCTGGTCGACGCCTGCGCGGCGCTCGCTCCGGCCGGACCGGACGCCGGGGAGGCGCCGTTCGCCACCCACCTGGTGGGCCACCGGGACTGGGCCGGCGAGCAGCCGGCCCCGCCCGAGGTGCTCCACCGCTTCCTGGTCTTCTGGACCCGCCTGCACGGCGTGCTGTCACTGGAGCTCGCCGGGCACTTCACCGGCATGGGCTTCCGGCCCGAGCTGCTCTTCGAAGCCGAGCTGGACAGCCTGCTCGCGCCGCGGTTCTGACCGGCGCCGCGGTGCCGGCCCGGCCGCTCACCGGCACCGGGCGGCGGCCTCAGCCCTGCCCGGGGTGCGGCTGCGGGAGCGGCGCCG
>NZ_JAHSQD010001239.1 GCF_020103755.1 Streptomyces sp. LS1784 | reverse complement strand
GGGGCCGAGCTGACCGCCGTCACCGCCTCCCCGGAGCGCGGGCGGCGGCTGGTCGAGCTGGGAGCGGCCGAGGTGGTCCACGAGCCGGGCGCGGCACGCGGGCCGTACGACCTGGTGCTGGAGTCCACCGGCGGCGCCGCGCTGCCGCTCGCGCTGGCCCGGCTGGCCCGGCGCGGCACCCTGATCTGGTTCGGCCAGGCCTCCCGGACGCCCGTCACGCTCGACTTCTTCGACTTCTTCAAGGGCCCGGAGTCGGCGGTCGTCCGGCACTTCCACTACGCGGACTCGGACGTCTCCGACGGCGCCGACCTGGCCACCCTGGTGCGGCTGACCGGGGAGGGGCGGCTGAGCCCGGAGCTCGGCCGGGTCGCGCCCTGGGCGGAGACCGCCGCCGTGCTCACCGACCTGCGCGAGCGCCGGATCCGCGGCAAGGCCGTCCTGACCCTCGCCTGACCCCGCTCCGACCGATTCGAAGGGAACTCCCGCCATGCCCGACCTCTCCTTCCTCGACACCCCCGGCCTGCTGCCCGCCTTCGTCGAGGAGAACCGCCCGCGCGCCCACGGCGCCGGCCTGGACCCGTACGAGTACGCCCGGGTGACCGCCCCGCTGACCTCGCTGCGCGACTGGCCGGCCGCCTGCCGGGCCGCCGGCCGCCGGTACGCCGAGGCGGCGGAGCGGGCC
>NZ_JAHSQD010001238.1 GCF_020103755.1 Streptomyces sp. LS1784 | reverse complement strand
GCCGGCGCGGCCGGTGCGGCGGAGGCCGGCGAGGCGACGGCCAGGCCCGCGACGGCGAGCGGGAGGGCGAGGGCTGCGGTGAGCAGCCGTCGGCCGGGGCGAGCGGTGCTGCGGGTGATGCTCGAATGGTTCTCGGGCACTGCGAAACTCCTGCGGCTCGGTCTTCCCGGGGAATGGGGAACGGGAAGACGCCTGGGTGAGGGTGGGCCGCCGGCCGGTGGCGCGAAGAAGATGACATGCCCGCGCCGCCTACCGCTAGGCATCTGCGCGAGGTTTCCGCTTTTGTTACCGCCGGGTTCAGACCAGGCGGGCAGCCGACGACCGGATGCCGCCCGCGGTTCACACCCGCCACACCTGCCCGACCCGCGACGGAACCCTCCCGCACCGGGCCCCACCCCGTCCGGGGTTCACACCAGCCGCGACCCGCCCCTGTCCGCCTCCAGCACCGCCGCCAGGTCCTCCGCCAGCTCCCGCGCCTGCGCCGCCTCCAGCCGCGAAGTGGTGAACCGCAGCCCGGGCGGCGACTGGATCCGGTACCGCGCGCCGGGCGCCGCGACCCAGCCGCGCTGCACCAGCGCCGCCAGCACCGAGGTCTCGTCCGGCACCGGCACCCAGACGTTCAGCCCGCTCCGCCCGTGCGCGGCGATCCCGCGGGCCGCCAGCTCGCCCAGCAGTGCGTCCCG
>NZ_JAHSQD010001236.1 GCF_020103755.1 Streptomyces sp. LS1784 | reverse complement strand
GGCAGGGGCCGCCGCGGCACCTGCCGGGCCGGAGTGGTCGAGGGCCCGCCAGCCGAACCAGCCCGCCGTGCAGAGCGGAACGGCCACGGCCGCGGCCGTGGTGGCGCGCAGCAGGGTGGAGCGGCGGGGCGGGCGGGGGGTGGAACCGGTCACTGGTCGGTCAGATCCTGTCCTGGGTGCGCGGAGTCAGGCCGTAGTTCTTCGCGATCGGGTTCCACTTGGTCATGAAGTCCGTCTTCGCCTGGGTGGCCTGCGGGTTGAGTTCGTCCGCGTGCTTCTTGTCCGGGGTGGCCGGCGCCCGGCCGGTACAGCCCTGGGCGGCGACGGCGCGCGCCCAGCTCGCGTACGCCTTGTCTATGTCGGCCGACAGCTGCCAGGCGGATCTCAGCGAGTTCAGCGCGTCCGCGCCGCCCGGCACGTCCGTGACACTCAGCTGGGAGAGCTTGGTCAGCAGGGCGGCCCGCTGGCTCGCGCCGTTGTCGAAGGTCTGGGCGGCGCTCTCGATGTCGGCCTTCGACGGGCAGCTGGTCACCTTGGCGACGGCGCTGCCGATCGGGGCCTTGGCGTTCTCGCCCTCGCTGAGCAGGCTGTCCAGCGCCTCGGCCTGGGCCTTGGCGCCCGGACCGGGGCCGGTCGCGGTCGGGGACGGCGTGCCGGCGGGCGAGCCGGACGCGCTCGCGGCGGCGCTC
>NZ_JAHSQD010001235.1 GCF_020103755.1 Streptomyces sp. LS1784 | reverse complement strand
TGGACCGGGTCGCGGAGGCGCTGCGCGGCGAGCGGGCGCTCGCGGAGGAGATCGCCGGGGAACTGGCCGGGCCGCGTACGACGATCGCCGTCCTGGCCGCGCTGCCGGGCGTCGGGCTGCTCCTCGGCGCGGCGCTCGGGGCCCGCCCGCTGGAGGTCCTGCTGCACACGCCGGCCGGACTGGGCTGCCTCGTGGCGGGGGCGGCCCTGGAGGGGCTGGGCGTGCTCTGGACGGCGCGCATCGTCCGGGCGGCGGCCCACGGCGCCCTGGAAGTGCCTCCGGGGCGGGGCGAGTGGTGTCGGGCCCCCGGCCGTTCGGTGCCCGCTCCTCGGGTGGGCGAACGGAACTGCGGGCTGTCACGGGTGCGGGCACGGGCACTCGGGGTGGGAACGGGGGCGAGGTGATGCGGGGCACCGAGTGGGCGGCGGTCGTCCTCCCGGCGGTTGCGGCCGCGGTGGTGTGGACGTCGGTGCGTGGCCGGGCGAGGCGCCGACGGGTGTTCCCCCGGGCGGCGGCCCGGGGGCGGGAGAGGAAGGGGAAGCGAACCGGGCTGACGCCCTTGGGCGCTGGGCGTCGACGACGGGTGGTGACGGCGGCTGCCGCCGGGCTCGCGGCGGTGGCGCTGCTCGGTGGCGGGGCCGGACTGACCGTCGGGGCGCTGCTGGCGCTGGGCGTCCACCGGTGGTCGGCCC
>NZ_JAHSQD010001234.1 GCF_020103755.1 Streptomyces sp. LS1784 | reverse complement strand
CGGTGGGCACGGGGGAGCCGACCGGCCACCCGGGGTCTTCGGGTGGTACTGCTTCCCGTCGGTCCTGCCGGTCCTGTCGGTCCGGCCGGTCCTGCGGGGTCCTGCGGGGTCCTGCGGTGGTGCTGTTCCAGGTGGGCGACGAGCCCGGGGGGAGTCGCTCGCCCCCCACCCGGAGTTCTGAGGGCTACCTCCCGGCCGACTGCTCGTTCTCGGTCCGGTCGGTCTTGCTCGGGCGGACGTCCTGCGGGTCGGGGGCGGGCGGGACGAGCGGGACGGTCACGCCGGACTTGCCCGGCCTGCCGCCGGTGTCCTGGCCGTTGCCGCCGCTGTCCTGGCTGTTTCCACCACTGCCGGCGCTTCCGCCGCTGTTGGCGTTGCCACCGCTGTTGGCGTTGCCGCTCCCGTTGCCACTGCCGCCGGTCCGGCCGCCGCCGGTGTTCCCCTTGCCGGCTCCGGCGGTCGCGCCGGAGCCGGTGCGGCCGGGGTCGCGCGTCGGGGCGGTGCCGCCCTGGTGGTCGCCGTCCTCGTCACCGATCGCGGCCTTGCAGTAGTCCGCCACCCGGTCCGCGCCGCCGGCCGCCGAGACCAGCGGGCCGTACAGCGGCTCGCCGGCCAGCCGGCTCGGGCGCTCGCCCTTGGCCGTACCGGCGGTGAAGCCGGTGCAGAGGCCGACCAGGGCGGGCGGGACGGCC
>NZ_JAHSQD010001233.1 GCF_020103755.1 Streptomyces sp. LS1784 | reverse complement strand
GGCGGCCGGACTGCGCGGCCCGGTCCAGCGCCTGCGCCTGCGTCCCGTCCAGCCCGAGCGCCTCCGCCAGGGCCCGTACGGTGCGCCGCTGCGGTCCGCGGGTGCGGCCGCGTTCCATGTCCCCGAGGGCGCGCAGGCTGACACCGGCGGCCGCGGCGAGCTCCTCCTGGGTCAGGCCCGCCGCCACCCGGTGCCCGGCCAGCAGACGGCTGAACTCGTTCGCGTCCGTGTCCGTACCGCCCCCGGCCGCCATGCCCCGCCCCCACTCCGTCGGTCCTGCGCAGTTCCGCACTTCCGCCTGGAGTCGCCTCCGGCGGTTCGTTCCAGGCAGAAGTATGCCCCGGTCGGGGAGTTCCTCCTACTTCGCTCGTCGGCAGGGTATCCGCCCAGGTCAGACGGAATGTGCGCGGGCGGGGCCGCCGGGCGGGGGGCGGTTGCACGGGGGAGCGAACCGCCGATAGTTCCGCCTGTGGTTCCGCTGGTCGAACAGCGGTTTCCCGCCACCGGCCCGACGGATCCCTACCCGAGCCGTCTCTCCTGCGCGCCCTCGACCGTGCGCCCGAGGGCGTCCAGCAGGTCGGCGAGCAGGCCGTGGGAGCGGGCTTCCAGGGCCGGATCGCCGACGGTGCGGCCGAGGGCGACGGCGAGCCGGGCCGAGGAGAGCGCGGCGTCCCGGCGGCCGAGGGCGTGCAGGGCGCG
>NZ_JAHSQD010001232.1 GCF_020103755.1 Streptomyces sp. LS1784 | reverse complement strand
GCCGAGCCGGCCGGGCATGCGGCCCGGCCGCTGGCGCCGCAGCCGAAGGAAGCCGCGCAGGGCGCGGCCGGCCGGCCCGGGGAGGCCGGCCTGCGCGATGGACTCGTCGGAGTCCTGCTGGTGCTCACCGGCCTCGAACTGATCACCCGTCGGGTGGTCGCCCGCAGGGCCGGTGCTCCTCGGCGCTGACCTGCGCCGAACCGTCCGACCATCCATTCATGTGTCTGCGCGTCAGGTCAGCTTTGGACGATTCGTCAGTAAATGTCGACACACCTCGGTTCAAATGTCGCATTTGATGACGTATGAACTTAGCCTGACCCTGGCACTGCCCGTCAGATCCGGGCCGCCCGTTGCGCGACACACCGACCCAGAGGATCCGTGCATGGACGTCACCCGCGATTCTTCGCTGCGACCCGACAACCTGCCCAAGGCGCTCCCGCCAGCCCTGCCGGAACGTTCCGTCTCCGGTTCCGGCTCGCTGGTCAGCGCCACGGCCGTCAAGACCGTCAAGCAGGGCGGACCGGCCGACAGCGGCCCGGCGACCACCCCGCTGGCGGTCGTCCCGAGCCCGTCGCCGGCCGAGCCGGTGGACCTGCGCGACCCGCTGGAGACAGCCGCGCCGGAGACCGTCGGACTCCTGGACACCAAGGCGGCCGGGGCCCGGACCGCCACCGCCACCCGGCGCCCGCCGCGCGCCGA
>NZ_JAHSQD010001231.1 GCF_020103755.1 Streptomyces sp. LS1784 | reverse complement strand
GCCGCCGGCCCGCTGATCGGGCTGGCCCAGGGGCAGCGCACGGCGGCTGCCCGTGCGGCCCACGCCCGGGTCCGCCGGGCCGCGGTGCTGGCCACCGCGCCGCTGGGGCTCTGCTTCCTCCCGGCCTTCGCCCTGATCGGCGTGGTGCCGGTGGTCGTCGGCCTCACCAGCCGCTTCGCCCAGGCGATGTGAACAAGAGCCGGTTGCACGAACACCAACGGACATCGAGTGACAGGAGAGTTTCATGACCGCAGTGATCGCGATCGGGCCCGGTGCCGGGCGTCCGCTCCGCTCGTCGGCCGGCGCGTGGCGGCGGAGGACCCGCCAGGCGGCCTGCCGGGTGCGCAGGGTGGCCCGGCTTCGGGGCCGCTCGGACGCCGGGATGACCACGGCCGAGTACGCCGTCGGGACGCTGGGCGCGTGCGCCCTCGCGGCCGGGCTGTACAAGGTGGTGACCAGCGAGGCCATCACCGGCGCGCTGACCGACATGCTGGTGCGGGCGCTCCATGCGGCCTAGGGGCTGCCGCCGACCTCCCGCCTGCGGGCCGCCCCTGGCCGGATGGTCCCAGGGCGCGAACGCACCGCGCGAGGTCGTCGCCGACCGCCGACGGCCCCCGGTCCGCCGGCCGGGAGGTGCCCTCACCGCCGCTAGGCGAGGCGCTCACCCCGGCGCCGCCCCGCCTGCCCTCCGGGCGGGCG
>NZ_JAHSQD010001230.1 GCF_020103755.1 Streptomyces sp. LS1784 | reverse complement strand
GGGCCGCACGGAGGCACCCGCGACGCCGGCCCGGGCCGACCGGACTCCCCGGTCCCGACCGTCCCCGCCGCCGTGCGGGGGCGCCCCGGGCGACTGCCCGGGCCGTCCTGCCGTCCGTCGATCCGTCCGCGATCCCGCCCAGCGAATCCGCTCTGCCCTGGAGGTCTCCCATGCGCGTTGCCCTGCTCACCGAGGGTGCCCGTCCGCATCCCCAGCGTGGCACCGGAGGCTGGTGCGACCGGCTGGCCGAGGGCCTGCCGGAGCACGGGTTCGAGCTGTACCTGCTGACCGGCCCGGAGGGCACGGGTCCCGAGCGGCCGTCGCCCGCCTGGCGCGGTGCGTACGAGCTGGCGCTGTGGGGGCGCAGGCCGGACGGCCGGGCGCCGGGCGCGCTGCGCAGACGCCGGTACGCCGGAGCGTACGAACAACTGGTGCGGGCACTCGTGCTGCCCGGGGAGCGAGCCGGCTTCGGTCCCGGGCTGTACCGGCTGGCGGCGCTCGCCCGGGAGGACGGCACGCTGCCCGCCTTCCTGGCCTCCGCGCACGCCCGCCGGCTTCTGGAGCGGACCTGGCGGCTGCCCGGCGCGGACACCGCGGCCGGGCAGCCGCTGGTGTGCGACGTGCTGGTCGCGGCGGACCTGCTGGAGCAGTGCCTGCGCCCGCTGTCCGCACCCTGGTACGGCACCGGCCCCGGCGGCCTC
>NZ_JAHSQD010000123.1 GCF_020103755.1 Streptomyces sp. LS1784 | reverse complement strand
GCCGCCCGCGGCTACCTCGGCGCCGCCCTCGGCGCACTGGTGCGCGGCACCGCCGAGGCCCACAAGGGACCGGGGCCGCTGCGCGTCCTCGAACTCGACCCCGAGGACGGCGAGCCGGCCGTCGCCCGCGCCCTCGCCGCCCGGCCCCGGCAGAACACCGAGCACCATCCCGCCCCCGACGGCGGCCGCTACGACCTCGTCCTCGCCACGGCGACCGGACGGACCGCGGAGGAGGTCCCGGCGCTGGTCCGGCTGCTCTCCCCCGGCGGCCGGCTGCTGCTGCTCGCACCCACCACCGAACAGCTCGACCTGCTGATCACCGGCGACGCCCACGGCCTCGCCGCCCGTCCGGCGGAGCACTGGAGGGCGGCCCTGGCCGCCGCGGGCTGCCCGACGGTGCTGACACTGCCGGAGGACGGGCACCCGATGGGGCTGCTGGGGCAGCAGCTGTTCGCGGCGCGGGTGGACTGACGGGGGCCCGGCCCACGCCCTCCTCCGCGCGTTACCGCCGGTCGGAGCGGACCCGGCGACTCCCCTACCCGCACGCCGTGGCCGGGCGGTGAAGCCCGGATCACGCACCGCCACCCGATCTGTACCATTTCGATACCGAAGCCGGGATGAGCTGCAGGGATTCTCGCCGCCCGGGCCCGTCCCCGGGTAGGCTCCGCTTGTCCTCCGGCCCCCGCGCAGGCGGCCCCCTGCCGCCGTGCCGCGTCCTCCGGGGGCGCACCCCCGCGGGCCATTCGGTGGGCACCGCGCACTCGACACCGCGCGCCAGGGCAGTCGCGCGAACGGCGAAGGGCATCGCATTGGCGGATCGGCTCACCGGAGGAGACTCCTCGCTGCTGCGGCGGATCAATGCGGCGGTCACGCTTCGGGCGCTGCGGAACGGCCACTCCGTGACCCTCACTCAGCTCGTCGGCGAGACCGGGCTCTCCCGCCCGACGGTCGAGGGCGTGATCGAGGGCCTGGTCGAGACCGGACTGGTCGCCGAGGTCGAGCAGCCGAGGGAGGACGGCCAGCCGGGCACCGGCCGCCGCGGCCGCCCGGCCCGCTGGTTCCGCTTCCGCGCCGAGGCCGGGCACATCCTCGGCATCGAGATCGGCGTGCACGACATCCGGGTCATCCTGTCCGACCTCACCGGCGAGGTGGTGGGCAGTCACTTCAAGCCGGTGGACGAGACCCTCGACGCCGAGGACCGGCTCGCCGCCGTCCGCACCGCCGTCGCCGAGGTGCTGCGCAAGGCCGGCATCTCCCGGGACAACCTGTGGGCGGTCGGCATCGGCACCCCCGGCATCGTGGACCGCGAGGGCACCATCCGGCTGGGCACCGCGATGCCCGGCTGGACCGGACTCGACCTCGGCGCCCGCCTGCGGCGCTCGTTCCGCTGCCCGGTCCTGATCGAGAACGACGCCAACCTGGCCGCCATCGCCGAGCACTGGCAGGGGTCGGCGGTCGGCGCCGACGACGTCGTCTTCGTGATGGCCGGTCTCAGCCCGGGCGCCGGCTCCCTCATCGGCGGCAAGCTGCACCGCGGTTTCGGCGGCGCGGCCGGCGAGATCGGCGCCCTGCACCTGCTCGGCCAGGAGGTCACCCCCGAGCGCCTGCTGTCCACCACCGGAAAGCCCCTCAACCCGCTGGACGAGGCCGCCGTGGCCCGTGTGCTGCGGCTGGCCCGGGAGGGCGACGAGGTCGCCAAGGTCGCCATGGACCGCTTCCTCACCCGCCTCGTCCAGGGCGTCGCCGCACTCGTGCTGGCCATCGACCCGCAGCTGGTCGTCATCGGCGGGTGGGCGGCCGGCCTCGACGGCGTCCTGGACCCGCTGCGCGAACGCCTTGCCCAGTTCACCCTGCGCGCTCCCGAGGTCGCCCTGGCGGCCCTCGGCTCCGAGGTGGTGGCGATGGGTGCCCTGCGCGTCGCCCTCGACCAGGTCGAGGAGCAGCTCTTCGCGGTGGACCCGCCCCGGGCCTGACGCCGGTCGCGCTGCGGAGCCCTGACGCCGGTCGCGCTGCCGGGCCAGCCCCGCAGGCGGCGCTCCGCGACGTCAAGTGCCCGGCGGACGAAGTCGACCGGCAGCGCGTCGACGTCCGGAGGGAGGCTCGCCGCGCTGTTCCGTTCGCCCGGAACAGCCCGCCGCATTCCGGTGTCCCGGACTCCGCCCACGGCTCCACGACCGGGTTCACGTCTCCCCCTCCACCCTGCCGCAGCTTCCGAGGACGCCAACGGCAAAGGCCCGGACGCCAGTTGGCGTCCGGGCCTCGACCTGAGGGTTTCCGGAAAGTGGTTCAGGAGGCGGTACGGACCTCGGCCGTCGCGCCGACCGGGGTGACCTCGACGAGTCCGGCCTCGCCGAAGGTCAGCTTGCAGGTGTCCGCCCGGTAGGTGGAGACCGCCAGCGCCACCAGTCGGCCGGCCGAGGCGTACTGGGTGGTCATGACCAGGACCGGCGCGCCGGGCGGGCGCTCCAGCAGGGCGGCCTGCTCGGCCTCGGCGACACCCAGCTCGACCGAGCGGGACTCACCGTCCACCTCCAGGCGCTCCAGCTGGCGCAGCACCGAACGGGCGCGGTCGCTCTCGGCACGGAAGCCCGGCAGGTGCGGCAGGGCGGCGGCCGGGACGTGCAACGACTCGCCGGCCACCGCCCGGCCCTCCACCAGGCGGACCCGGCGCACGGTGTGCACGGTGGCGCCCTCGGCGATGCCGAGGCTCTTCGCCAGCTGCGCGGAGGCGGGGGCGGTGGTGCAGTCGATCGTCCGCCAGGCCTGGCTGCGCGCGGCGCCGGGCCAGCCCTCCTCCTGCCGGCTGACCGGGACGCCGACCCGCGGGGCGGCGATCAGGGTGCCGATCCCCCGGCGGCGCACCAGACGGCCCTCCAGCTCCAGCTGGTCGAGCGCCTGCCGCAGCGTGGCCCGGGCGACGCCGAAGCGGGCCGAGAGCTCGCGCTCGTTGGGCAGCACCTGACCGGTGGAGAACTCCGAGTCGATGGCCCGCAGCAGCACCGTGCGCAGGTGCCAGTACTTCGGCTCCGGCACCGCAGAAAGCTGTCCTGTCGTCCCCACCGTGTCCTCCACCCTGATGTTGTCCGCCCTGCGACAAGGAGGGCGGATCCCGGGCCCACTGTCCGCTGATTGCGGCAGGTGGGAGAGCGGGCCTTTATCCGTCCTTCTTTATTAAAGGTCCTTGCAGTAAGTGACCCTAGGTGCTCCGTCCGGAGATGGTCAAGACCAATGGCGCCGCCCGATGGGGCCGCCACCCGTATTCATGCCGCGTTCACGACAGCTCCTGTCAGCCACTGTCACCATCCGGCGGAGACGGCCGGCGGGAACAGTCGATGGAGACGGCCGACGGAGACGGCCCGCCGCCGCGCGTCACGGTTCGGACCGGGAACAGCCAGTCGGTAGGCTGCCCGGGTGATCGTGGTGACGAGTGTGAACGTGAACGGAATCCGGGCAGCGGCCAAGAAGGGCTTCGTCGAGTGGCTGGCCGGTACCGAGGCGGACGTGGTCTGCCTCCAGGAGGTGCGCTCCGAACCCGAGCAACTGCCCGTCGAACTGCGCGACCTGGACGGCTGGCACGCGGTCTGGGCCCCCGCCGCCACCAAGGGCCGAGCCGGCGTCGCCGTCCTCTCCCGCGAGAAGCCGCAGCGCACGGTCATCGGATTCGGCTCTGAGGAATTCGACAATTCGGGCAGGTACGTCGAAATCGACCTGCCCGGCCTGACCATCGCCAGCCTCTACCTCCCCTCCGGCGAGGTCGGCACAGAGCGCCAGGACGAAAAGGAACGCTTCATGGCGGAATTCCTCGTCCACCTCACCGCCCTGCGCACCCGCGCCGCCGCCGACGGCCGCGAGGTCATCGTCTGCGGCGACTGGAACATCGCCCACCGCCCCGAGGACCTCAAGAACTGGAAGGCCAACCAGAAGTCCGCCGGTTTCCTCCCCGAGGAGCGCGCCTGGCTCTCCCGCGTCTACGACGAGGCCGGCTACGTCGACGTCGTCCGCGCCCTCCACCCCGACCGCACCGGCCCCTACTCCTGGTGGTCCTACCGCGGCCGCGCCTTCGACAACGACTCCGGCTGGAGGATCGACTATTTGATGGCCAGTCAGAAACTCGCGGACACCGCCGTCAAGGCCTACGTCGAACGCGCAGCCTCCCACGCGGAGCGCTGGAGCGACCACGCGCCGGTCACCGCCGAGTTCGACTTCGACCTTAACTAACCGTCCAGTTCTTACAGTTGACGAGCCAGCAGTTGTTTGGGGCCCTGGGTTCGCCCCATGACGCCAGCCCAGGGGGGCTCACGCCGACCCACGTGAACCGCAAGCGTCCAACCAGCTCGGCGGGGCAATGAAGAATCGACCTGTTTTCTAGAATCCCAGCATCACCGCCAAGCCGACAGGTCCCTCGCCAATCGGACGAGCGACCAGCTCGCGACGGTCCCCGCGCGTGCAGGGCCGACTTGGCATTCGCGGCGGACCGGTTGACGGTCCGGGAGCAATCCCCGCGCGTGCGGGGCCGACCGGGCCCTTCCGGTTCTCCCGTCCAAGTCGAGGACATGACGGTGTGCTGGCAAGGGGTGCCAGCCACACCATAGGAACGCTCCGTGGGCGGTCGCTTCCGTCACTTGACGTAGTTCGGCCGGCCCCGGCGCCTCGGTCCGGTCGTGCGCGTCACGCAGGGCGGCGCCGGGAGTCACCCCGAGCTTCGGGAAGCGCTGACGGAGATGGGTGGAGACCATGCACGGCGAGAGGAGCAGCCGTTCTCCGACCTCCCTGCTCGTGGGACCGGCCGCAGATCGAGTATTCCAGGCCGCCTATTGCTCACCGCGCGGTAATACCGCCTCTGGAGGCATCACCAGCCTCCGGTAGCTGACCCTGAGTTCCGATGGCAGCCCCAGCATCACGGTCTCGATTGCCAGGCGGAAGCGCGTCGGTGTCCGGGGCTTCGAACGGCTGGAGGTCCAAGTCCTCGGCGTGGGCCAGCAGCCCCAGCCACACCGCCTGGGGAAGGGTATGGGATCGGCCGTGGCCGCCGTCCAGGGTCCTCAGGTCCCCACGGCGACCTCCTTCCTCCACGTCGCCGACGCGGCCAGGGCCGCACTCGCCGCGCTGCACTGGCCCAGCGGCGCGGTCAACGTGGTGGACGACGAACCCGCCGCGGCCCGCGACTGGATGCCGGTGCTCGCCCGCGCACTCGGCGCACCGACGCCCGCACCGGGCCACGGCCGGCCGGGGTGGGCGCGCGGCGCGGACAACACGCTCGCCAGGACGGCCCACGGCTGGCAGCCCCAGGAAGGCTCCTGGCGCGCCTGCTTCGAACGCATGGCGGCAGACCCACCGACCACCCCGGGCAGCGCCGGCGTCTGCCTGTCGGGGTGAGCGTCACCCCCGGCGAAGATCCGATTCTCGCAGGAGAGAAGCGTGCGCGAGCCAATGATGCCCAGCGCCGCCGTCTGCATGTCCTGACGATCCGCCCCCGGACGTGAGCCTGGCCGCGCCCGCTCGCAGGCCTGACCGGTGTTCCGTCGCGACTTCCGGCTCCATGCTCGGAAAGTCGCCTGCGGGGTGCCGTCCCGGTCCTTCCGCGTCTTCCCTCGTACCCCGGCCTGCTGCGGAGTGCGCCCGAGTACGACAGATAGGTCCCTTGTCCTCTCCTGCCGTTTCGGAGACCGCGCGCGTGCGCGGCTTCAAGCTCGACTGGCTGTCCGACCCGAAGGCCTGGCGCACCGAGGTCCTCGCGGGCTTGGTCATCGCGCTCGCACTGATCCCCGAGGCGATCTCGTCCTCGATCATCGCCGGGGTCGACCCCGGCATCGGCGGCACCGGCCAGGGGTGCGGTCGGCGACGCCGTCCGGGACGGAGCGGCGGGGTGGAAGCCGTCGTCGGTACCGGGCGACACCGACTGGATGGGCTGGGAGAGCGCGGATGATGAGGCTGGCGCGGAGGTCGGGAGTGGCGCGGCCGCAGGCGACGTACCGGCGCCGCATGCCGTGGCCATGAGGAGCGCGCCCGTGGCGCCTCAGCCGCCAGGCCGACGTCTCCACCGCCCGGGCTTCGGCCTGACTCACCGACCCGTGGTCGAGCCGCTCCACGGGGTCACGTCTCTCGGGGGACCCGCAGAGCCAGCACGGCGAGGTCGTCGTGGGGGTCTCCCGGGCGGACGTCGATCAAGGCCTTCCCGAGGCTCTCCAACGGACTTCCCGCCCAGGTCGAAGCAGTTTCGGAGACGACTCGCAGCCCCGCGTCGATGCTCACGGCGGGGTGCTCGACCAGTCCGTCGGTGTACAGCACCAGCGTCGCGCCCTCGGGCACCGGATGTGTGTGGTCGACGCGCGGCAGGCTCGGGTCGACTCCGATCGGCAGGTCGGGCTCGGAGTCGAGGAAGTGTGCGGTGCCGTCCGAGGTGACGAGCAGCGGCGGCAGATGACCCGCGTTGCTCCAGCGCAGGTTCCACGCCCCGTCCACTGGTTCGAGGCGGGCGAGGCAGACGGTCGCCATCGGGACCTCGGGCAGGGCGTGCACGGCGTGGTCGAGCCGGGCGAGCGCCTCGCTGGGTGCCGTGGCCCCGTCGTGGGCGAGGGCCCGCAGCATGTTCCGGGTCTGCGCCATGACGGCGGCGGCGTCGAGGTCGTGGCCGGCCACGTCGCCGATGACTGCCACCCGCGTACCGTCCGGCAGGGCCATCGCGTCGTACCAGTCACCGCCCAGCAGAGCGGGCTCGGTGGCCGGCTGGTAGCTCGCCCAGGTGACCAGTGGGGCCAGCACCGGCAGTGTGGGCAGCAGCAGCCGCTGGAAGTGCTCGGAGTCGGCTCGGACCCGGTTGTAGAGGCGGGCGTTCTCGATCGCCACGCCGGCGGCTCCGGCGAGCGCGATCACCACGGTCTCGTCGTCGAGGTCGAACGGCTGGTCGCCGCGCTTGTCGGCGAGGTAGAGGTTGCCGTAGACGCGGCCACGCACCGTGATCGCGACACCGAGCAGGGTGCGCATCGGCGGGTGCCCGTGTGGGAAGCCGACAGCGGCCGGGTGGACTGCGATGTCGTCGACGCGCAGGGGCTGCGGATCGTGGATCAGGCGGCCCAGAAGCCCCCGGCCGGCGGGGAGCGGGGTGTCGGCCAGCCGGGAACGTTCATCCTCGTCCAGGCCGACCGGGATGAAGTCGGCCAGCCGGGTGCCGTCCTCGTCGAGGATGCCGAGCGCCCCGTAGCGGGCCCCGACCAGATCCATCGCCGTGGTCACGATGCGCCGCAGAACGACCGGGAGCTCCAGGTCGCGGCTGATCGCCAGCACGGCCTGCAGCAGACTGCTCATCCGCACCCGGGCGCGGGCCAGCTCCCGGAGCTGGGCCTGGAGTACATCGATGTCCGCCTGCTCGCCGGCACCGGCCGCGTCCGCTGCACTGGACTGCCGCATTGGTTCGAGATCCTTCCGGCACACGCGCGGCCCGGACACCGAATCGCACCGTGACGGGCTTCACACTCCCCTGATCCAACGATACCGGCCGGCGTCGACGGGAGCGGCGGACCGCCACCGATCGGAGCCGGGTTCCCGTAGAGGCTCCCGGCTCCGACCCCGGTGCGCCCGGTCAGCAGACAGGGTGCAGGACCGTGGTGGCGTCCGTGCGGTAGTCGAGGCGGCTGGTCACGTCCACGACGCCGTCCACGCTCCGGCACAGCCGCTCCACCACCGACACGAGGGCGCGGTGCTCGACCGTACCGGTCAGGGTGACCCGGCCTTCGTGCACCTGGACGTCGACGGTGCCCGCCGGGAGCCCCAGCGTGCGGTCCAGGACGTCCCCGAGGAGCTCCTCGCGGATCGCCCGGTCCTGCCGCAGGAACACGCGCAGCAGGTCGCTGCGGCTGACGATACCGACCAGACGCCCGGCCTCGTCCACGACGGGAAGACGCTTGAGTCTGTCGCGCTGCATCAGCCGCGCGGCTTCGACCACGGTCCATTCGGGCCGGGCACAGACGGCCGGGCTGGTCATCAGGCCCTCGGCGGTGGCGGCTCGGCTGCGGGCGCGGTCACGCGGCGGCAGGTCCGGGGCGAGCAGCAGGCCGGCGGGGTCCTCCTGGGCGGCTTCGTTGAGCAGCAGGTCGGCTTCGGAGACCAGTCCGATCGGGCGGTCCTCCTGGTCCAGGACGGGTACGGAGGTGATGTCGTGCTCGGCGAGCAGCCGGGCGATCTCCTTGAAGCCGGTGTCGGGCCGTACGTGCACGACGGCGTGAGTCATCAGCTCTCCCACGATCCGGTGTCGCATGGTCGGCGTTCTCCTTATCAGTGGCGCTGGCAGGGCGGTGCGGGGGCGGGGCACTCAGTCGTTGGGGTGGCGGACCACGACCACGGGGCAGGGCGCGTGCTGGACGCAGTGCTGGCTGACGGACCCCAACAGGGCGCCGGTGAAGCCGCCGTGGCCCCGGCTGCCGACGACCAGGAGGTCGGCGCCCCGAGCCGCGTCAAGCAGGCACGACACGGCGCCGCCCTCCACCACCTGGGCGCGGATCCCGTCCCTGTGCTCGGCGTCGGTCACCTCGGCGACGGCCTCGTCGAGCACCTTGCGCGCGCTGTCGGCGAGGTTCTCGTAGGCCACGACGGGGACGGTCCAGCCGGTGGCCACCGGGTACTGCCAGGCGGTCACGGCCTCGACGACGACGTCCCGCGCCCGGGCCTGGTCCACGGCCCAGCGCAGCGCGTCGATGGAGGACGGCGAGCCGTCCACGCCGACCACGATCCGCCGCTGCGTGTCGGTCTACTCGGTCACGGTGCTCTCCTTCTCGTTTGCGGTTGTCTCCACCATCGGGCGACTGGCCCGGTGCGGCGAAGGGCCGGAGGGGACCATGCGGCCGGGACCTTCCGCCCGCCTGCGGACACGGCTGCGGCGGCGGGCTGGCGGATGCCCCGCCGGAGGGGCCAGTGAGCCCCGACACCTCGCGGCCGGGGCGGAATCGCCTCCGAGCAGGGCCGGGACCGAAGGCCGCACGACCGGGACCGTTGTGCCGCCCTCTTGTGACCAACGGCCCACAGACCGCGCTCGGTGACGAGGAGCAGGCTGGCGTCCGCGCCCCGTTCGAGGGGCCCGGTCCCGGTCGGCGGTTCGCCGCGGGGGCCGCCCGGTCGGACGGACACACAGGGCTTCGGCGCAGCAGAGTTGAGGAGTTTTCGATGGCACAGGCGTATCTGGTCGGAGGCGGCATCGCCGCCCTTTCCGCGGCGGCGTTCCTCATCCGGGACGGGGGATTCGACGGGGGTGACATCCACATCTTCGAGGCGCAGGACGAGATCGGCGGGAGCCTCGACGCGGGCGGCACCCCCGAGGCCGGGTACACGATGCGCGGCGGGCGGATGTTCGAGGCGCAGTTCCGCTGCACCTACGACCTGCTGTCCGGCATCCCGTCGCTGGACGACCCGGCGAAGTCGGCCACCCAGGACATCCTCGACTCACACGAGGAGTCGCCGTGGGACGACGCGGCCAGACTGGTCCGCAAGGGCGGTGCGATCGTGGACGGGCACGCCATGGGCTTCTCCGAGCGCCACCGCCTGGAACTGGTGAAGTGCCTGGCCACGCCCGAGCGCCTGCTGGACGGCAAGCGGATCACCGACTGCTTCGCGGACGACTTCTTCACCACCGACTTCTGGTACATGTGGTGCACCACGTTCGCGTTCGAGCCCTGGCACAGCGCGATCGAGTTCCGCCGCTACCTCAAGCGCTTCGTCCACCTGTTCCCGGAGTTCCAGACGATGTCCGGGATCCACCGGACCCGGTACAACCAGTACGACTCGATCGTCCGCCCGCTCACCGCCTGGCTGCTGGAGCGCGGCGTCCGCATCCACACCGGCCACCGGGTCGCCGACCTGGCCTTCCGAACCGGTCCGGGCACCAAGGGCACCACGGTCGAGCGCATCGCCTTCACCGGCCCGCACGCCGACCTTCCGGTCGCCCCCGAGGACCTGGTGTTCGTCACCAACGGCTCGATGACCGCCGACTCCATCCTCGGCACGCACACCACCGCCCCCGAGGGCCCGCACACCAACCACAGCCCCGACTCCTTCCTGCTGTGGCACCGCATCGCCCGCGGACGCGAGGACTTCGGCCACCCGGCCGTCTTCGACCACAGCATCAACGACTCCACCTGGGAGTCCTTCACCGTCACCGCCAAGGACCCGGCGTTCCTCGACTGGATGGAGGAGTTCACCGGCCGCGCCACCGGCCGCGGCGGCCTGCTCACCCTCACCGACTCCCCCTGGCTGCTCACCCTCGTCGTCAACCGCCAACCCGTCTACCAGCAGCAGCCCGACGGCGTCAGTGTGTGGTGGGGCTACGGCCTGTTCCCCGACAAGCCCGGCACCTTCGTCAAGAAGCCGATGCGCGAATGCACCGGCGCGGAGATCCTCCAGGAGGTCCTCGGACAGCTCGCGCTGGACGCCCCCACCGCGGAGCGGGTCGCCGGGACGTCCACCGTCATCCCCTGCCTGATGCCGTACATCACCAGCCAGTTCCTCGTCCGCAGCCACGGCGACCGGCCGCAGGTCGTCCCCGAGGGCTCCACCAACCTCGCCTTCATCGGCCAGTACGCCGAGGTCCCCGACGACGTCGTCTTCACCGTCGAGTACTCCGTGCGCACCGCGTGGACCGCCGTAGCGACCCTGCTCCGCCTGGAGAAGCAGCCCCCGGCCGTCCACAAGGGCCACCACGACCCGCACGTCCTGGCCCAGGCCCTGCACACCATGCACCGCAACTGACAGCGAAGGACCATCAGGATTCCGGCGCTGTCGCATGGTCGACGACCACGAGTGGTCCGCCGGGGAGTGCGCAACCGCTGGAGACCGGGCCACACCGGGTCGGCGGCATCGAGCGGCACACCCCTTCGGCCTTGCGGGGAACCGGGACCACCGTGGCCTGCCCCATGGACCATCGACCCCTGGGGCAGGCCACGGCTGGACGTCAGGGCGATCCGGCCTTCACATCCAGCGACACGCCGCCCGGGACGCTCGGGGTGCAGCACCAGCTGGCCTGCAACTTCCTTGCCGCCTGAACGACCGGCGCACGCCTTCCGGACGGCGCCGAGCTCGCGCGCTGCGTGGCCCGGCCGGGTCAGCGCAGCACGCCTACGAGGTGCTGCCCGACAGCCCGATCACCGGGACCGTGAACGGCAGGCAGCTCCGGGCAGCCTCGAGGCGCTCAGCTCGTCGAAGGCACCGAGCCGATCGACGGTGAGGACCGGCCCGAAGCGCAATGGGTAAGCGTCACACGGGACTTCTTCGCGTTCATCACCGAGCGCGTGCCGGATCTCATCGAAGAGTTCAAAACGGACAACGGTCTGTGACGGACACGGGCAGAAAGGCAGGGGCGATGACCGACGCCGCCGTCGAGACGACAGGGCTGGTCAAGCGGTACGGGAACGCCCGGACCGGCAGGACCGCCCTGGTAGGCCTCGACCTCACCGTGCAGCGCGGAGAGGTGTTCGGTTTCCTCGGCCCCAACGGTGCCGGGAAGACCACGCTGATCCGCCTGCTGCTCGACCTCATCCGGCCCACGTCCGGGACGCTACGGGTCCTGGGCTCCGATCCGCGCGACAACGCGAGGACGCGGGGCCGGATCGGCTATCTCGCCGGGGACTTCCGCATCGACGGCCGACAGACCGGCCGCGAGGCGCTGACCTACCTGGGCGACCTGCGCGGCGGCGTCCCGGCCGCGCGCATCAGCGAACTCGCCGAGCGCCTCGACCTGGACCTGACCCGCCGGATCAGCACCCTGTCGAAGGGAAACCGGCAGAAGGTCGGCGTCGTGCAGGCGTTCATGCACACCCCGGAGCTGCTGGTGCTCGACGAGCCGACCAGCGGTCTCGACCCGTTCCTGCAGCAACGGTTCGTCGAGCTGGTGCGGGAGGCCGGCGCCAACGGGCAGACCGTCTTCATGTCCTCGCACGTGATGAGCGAGGTGCAGCAGACCTGCCGACGGGTCGGCATCATCCGCGAGGGCGAGCTGGTCACCGTCGCGGACGTGGAGAAGCTGCGCCAGTCGGCGCACCGCACGATCGAGATCGCCTTCCGCGGCAGGGCGGGTGCCGAGACGTTCGCGGCGCTGCCGCAGTTGCAGAACGTCTCCGTCACGGACGCGCCGGACGGCGGGAGCGTGCTGCACGCGGTCCTGACCGGGAGTCCGGATGCCCTGCTGAAGACCGCGGCCCGGTTCGAGGCGACCGGTCTGCTGGCGCAGGAGCCGGAGCTGGAGGAGATCTTCTTCACCTTCTACGAGCACGGCTCCAACGGGAACGGATCGAAGGGCGTCGCATCGTGAACATCGCAGTCCTGCGCAAACACCTGACGGACAACCGCCGCGGATTCCTGGGCTGGGCCCTGTCGATCACCGCGGTCGCGGCCATGTACTCCTCGATGTGGCCGGTCATGGGCGGCAACTCGGGCCTGGCCACCGCTGTCAACTCGTTCCCGAAGTCCATGCGCGACGCCTTCCACATGGAGGACTACGGCACCGTGGCCGGCTACTTCGGCTCGACGGTCTTCGGGCTGCTCGTGCCGATCCTGCTGGCCGTCTTCGCCACCGCGGCCGGAACCAGTGCGATCGCTGGCGACGAGGAGGCCGGAACGCTGGACCTGGTCATGGCGTACCCGGTTCGCCGGGTCACGCTGGCCCTGTCACGCTGGCTCGCGGTCCTGGCCGCGATCGCGCTGACCGGCCTGGTACTGCTGCTCGTGGAACTCGCCATCCGGGTGCCCGCGCGGTTCGCCGCGCTCAGCGCGGCGAACCTGGCCGCCATGACCTTCCAACTGACGCTCTTCGGCTGCTGCTTCGCCTCGATCGCCTTCGGGATCGGCGCGTACACCGGCCGCCGCATGCATGCGATCGCGGGTGGCGCCTACGTGACCATCATCGCCTACCTGTGCGACTCGTTCCTCCCGCAGATCAACGGCCTGCACTGGATCCAGTACTGGTCCCCGTTCCACTGGTACCTGGGCGGCGAACCGCTCAAGAACGGCATCCAGTGGATCCACTGCGCACTGCTCGCGGGACTCGGCCTGTCCTTCGCCGCCATCGGAATCTGCGGCTTCAACCGCCGGGACCTGACCCAGGGCAACTGACGCCCGACCACCGGACAGCCCATGGGAGCCGCCATCGGAAGCGGCACCTGGCGCCCGTAGCCCTTCCCCCCGCAGCGCCTCACGGGGCGTGACGGGACACCGCCGGCCTGCCCGCACGGCCGGGAGGCCTCGTCGCTACTCGGCCCGGTGGCACACACCGGGCCGCACCACGTGCGCAGCGGCCATCGGCGTTCCCGTGCGGCAGCGCCGAAAGCGCAGCCAGCAGTGGTCGCGCACGATCGGGAGGGCGGCCCAGCGGCGGCCCAGGCCCCAACTGTCGCCCGCACCCGTGGCGGTCAGCGCGACGAGCAGCAGGGCGTAGACGAGGTGGTAGTCGGCGACCGGGTTGGTGGAACCGCTGGCCGCACCGTTGGCCAGGTGGCGGGCAGCCGGCCTCGCCGCCGCCCTGGCGGGTCTTCGTCCTTGCCCCACCACCATCCCCGCCGCGGCCGCGGCGCGCATGGGCCGACCGTTCCGGGCAAGCCGGGACCGGGCCTCCCGAGGCTGCGGCCCCGGTGCTGGGCGCACGACGACGCACCTCGGCGAGACCGTAGCCGTGTGGGCACCGAAGACCCGGTCCTGCGGTTCAAGTGACGTGGCAGTACTCGCGAAAGACCCCGCCGGGCCGCGGTCAGCGGGCTTGATCGAGGGGCCGCTCCTCCCGGCCGGGCGGCCCGCCGACGTCGGCGGTGACGGCGGTGACGGCGGTGACCTTGTCGGCCGGGGTCTGCTGCGCGTGGACGTCGTCGAGGCCGAGGACGGCGGCGATCTCGCGGGCGGGTTCGGCACGGTCACCGGTGAGCATGAGCAGGCGGGTGATGTCGGCCTCGCGCAGTCGGCGCAGGGTGCGGGGTGCGTCGTGGCGCAGCGGGTCGCGCAGCAGGATCGCGCCGGCGAGCTGGGCGTCGACGGTGATCCAGGCGACGGCGGCGCCGTCCAGGGTGGCGCGGTTGTCGGCGGCCTTGGCCCATGCGGGCAGTGCCGTGTCGGAGTGCTTGCCGACGGTCACCGTCGTGCCGTCGACGCGTCCGGTGGCGCCGCGGCCGGGCTCCTCGGTGACCTCTTGGGCGGGCGGGAGGGTCAGGGCGCGGGCGTGGGCTTCGTCGGTGATGGCCTGGGCGAGGACGTGGGGGGAGTACTGGTCGACGGAGGCGGCCAGGGCCAGGACTTCGTTCGCGTCGCGGCCGGGGCGGCGGCGATGTCCAGGACGCGGGGGCGGCCGGTAGTGAGGGTGCCGGTCTTGTCGAGCACGAGGGTGCGGGCGCGGCCGAGGGTCTCCAGGGCGGCGCCGTCGCGGATCACGACGCCCTGGCGGGCGGCGCGGGACAGCCCGGAGACGATCGCCACCGGTGCGGCGAGCAGCAGCGGGCAGGGAGTGGCGACCACCAGCACCGCCACCGCCCGCACGGCCGATCCGCTGACCAGCCAGGCCAGGCCGGCCGCCACGAGCGACAGCGGCAGGAACCAGGCCGCGTACCGGTCGGCGAGCCGGACGACGGGGGCGCTCTCGGCGTGTCGCTCTGCCGAGCAAGGCCTCCAGCGAACCGGTCCCGTTCGTCCAGATCCGGATCAAGAGGCGGTCGGCGCCCCGACCCGTGAGGACATGGACGGGGACCAGGCCCGCGACGCGCTCCGAGAGGTCCCGCAGTGGTCGCGCAGCCCGAGTACCTACCACAAGCCCGTTGCCGAGGCCGTCCAGGAACCGGCCTCGGACTGGATTCCCGGTATCCTGCCTGATCCAGCTGCAACGCGTCCCACTGCCGACGGTACAACCTGCCTCACGCTGGTCGACGAGCCGGCCAAGCCCACCGGGGACGCCGGCTCTCGGCTCACTGACGCGGGGCCGGAAACGCCTCGTACGACCGGCGTCCCGGAAGCGATCACTCCGCCGCGAAGGCGGTGGAGGCCTCTGTCCAGCGCGCCGCCACCCATGCAGGGCGCTGGTCCGACCCCGCGCCCGGCCACCGCCCTGGCACGCATGGCCTTCGCATGCCGCGAGGCTGGATCGCCTTCCTGCCACGGGAGATCGGGCGAAGGGACCACCCGCGCCTACAGCCTGCGACCCACGACCCGGTCACGACCCGGCCGCGACCCGCCTCGGCCCGGTAACCACCGGGGGCGGCCTCGCCGTCGAGCCGTTCGAGCGCAGAACGATGGCGCAGGCGCACACCCCGACCACGACGGAATCCAGCCGACGCCTCGGCATGGCGTCGGACCGGAAGGTAGTATCGGTTTCCGCGCTGACTGAATATCAAGTGCACGCTATTCATTGGAAATTGCTGTCGGGGGCGTCAGTCGACCCCTCAGGTGGGGGCGACGTGGGAAGTCGCGCCGAGCCCCACCCTCCGCACCGGAACCGACCACCGAAACCGGTAAGAACCCAGAAAGCGTCCATTGGTTACCATCGCACATTCCGAGCTCGACGTCTTTCCACTCTGCCTCGGCGGCAGCGTCTTCGGATGGACCGTCGACGAGCGGACATCCTTCCGCGTCCTCGATGCCTACGCCGCCGCGGGCGGGAACTTCATCGACACCGCCGACTCCTATTCCCAGTGGGCCCCCGGAAACACCGGCGGGGAGTCCGAGTCCATCCTCGGCAACTGGCTGGCCGCGCGCGGTCAGCGGGACCGTTTCGTCATCGCCACCAAGGTAGGCCGACTGAACGGACTGTCCGGTCTCACGGCGAAGGTCGTCCACCAGGCGGTAGAGGACTCCCTGCGCCGTCTGCGGACGGATCATATCGACCTCTACTACACGCACGCGGACGACCCGGAAACTCCCCTCGAAGAGACCCTCGCCGCACTCGACACGCTGATCACGGCAGGGAAGGTGCGCCATATCGGCGCCTCGAACATCAGCGGCCCCAGGCTGGCCGAATCCCTTGAGGTCTCGAAGCGTTCGGGGCTCGCCTCGTACGTGGCGGTCCAGCCTCCCTACAACCTCATGGAACGCGAGCCCTTCGAGAGTGGGATCGCCCCGGTCTGCGAGCGCGAGGGCGTCTCCTGCGTCCCGTACTTCGCCCTGGCGCAGGGATTCCTGACGGGCAAGTACCGCGAAGGCGCACCCGCCGTTCCCAGCGTCCGCAGCGACGCGGCACGACCGTACGGCGAAACGCCCCGCGGCCGCACGGTGCTCCGGACGCTGGACACGATCGCCGCCGAGCACGGCACCGCCCCCGCCGCGGTGGCCCTGGCCTGGCTGAGGGCGCAGCCCCATGTCGTCGCTCCGCTCGCCAGCAGCAGGACGCCCGAGCAGCTCGCCGAACTGACCCCGGGAGCGACCCTGGAACTCTCCCCGGCCGAGGTTCACTCGCTGGATCTCGCTTCACGGACCACCGCGGCGGACCACCGTGCGCATGTCGGCTGAAGGAGGAGGAGTCGCCGTGACCCTCACCCCCCACACCGCCCTGATCGGATTCGACGCCCTCAAGTCGTTCATCTCAGTAGCGCGCGATGAATACGAGGCCTGTACCCCGCAGGAACCACCCTCCTGTTTCGCCCTCCTGCTCGGCACCGTCGACGACGGTGTCGCGGCCATCACCTCGGTCCAGTTCGCGACCAACGTCCGTGCCACCGACCCGATGGCGCTCGAAGAGTTCTCGAGCTCCATAGAGCCGTGCTTCGGAAGCGCCTACCGAAACCCCCGCCGGGGATTCTGGTGCAGCTCGCAGGATCTGCTTCGTATTCACCGGCAGGCGGACCGTGACGGGGTCGAGATCCTGGGCTCCATCCATCTGCATCCCGACTGGCACCGGATCGGCCCACCCGAAGAGCGAGGGCTGCGAATAAGCGAGGAGCCGACACCGATGGACCGCTACATGTTCGACAACAGTCGGTACCCGGTGAACATGATCTGCTATCTGGAATCCGGCCCACAGGGGGTTTCCGCCGCACTCGCGGCATGGGGCCCTCCTCCTGAGGACGAGGTCGCGGCGCCATGCCCCCGCCTCCTTCTGAGGTTCAGCGCGTCCTGAGGAACGGCAGGCTCACCCCTCGCCACCGGCGGGACTCCGCCCCGGTCACGCTCGCGGATGTGACCGGGGCAGGGGCCGCCGGTCCACCCCTGGGTGAGTACCGCCGGGGCGGAGCCGTCGGGGCGGAGCCGTCGGGGCGGAGCCGTCGGGGCGGACGGCAGTGCTGTAGGCGGCGCTGGTGGGGGTTGAGGAACAGCCCGGTCGGCGTGGTCGCGTGGCCTCGCGCCCGGCGACCGGCAGGGTGACCCGCTCGTCCCGGATGAACGTGTCGCCGAGCGTTTTGGTGGGCGGCCGTTGAGTTCGGCGCGCGGTGCGCGGGGCCGACAGCGGACGTCTCCACGGCGTGATCTCCGCGGAGGCCTCCAGGTCCTCGAATGAGCCGGCATCCCGACTTCTTCGAAAGCGTGTGTCAAGTCGCCGAATCCGCCCGCATCATCCTCCACCTGTCCCGCCCCGGCACCCGACACCACCGGCCCGGCCCAGCGGTGTCACACCGCCGCAGGAGAAGAATCAGAAAATGCGCCAGCAAACCACCCA
>NZ_JAHSQD010001229.1 GCF_020103755.1 Streptomyces sp. LS1784 | reverse complement strand
TGTCAACGAGCTTGTGAGCGTGGTGTTTTCGGGGTTGTCGGCGCTGGTCATCGAGGATGTGGCGGACGAGGGCGATCTGATCCGGGTGACGGCGCGGACCCGGGATGATCCGGTGCCGTGCCCCGTGTGCGGGACGCCGACAGCGCGGGTGCACGGTTTCCACGGGCGGAGGGTCGCGGACGTGCCGGTGGACGGACGGCGGGTCGTCGTCTCGGTGAGGCTGCGGCGCCTGGCGTGCCCGGTGCTCGGCTGCCGGCGGCAGACGTTCCGCGAGCAGGTTCCCGGCGTCGTGGAGCGCTACCAGCGCCGCACCAGCCGCCTGGCCGACCAACTCGGCTCGGTGGTCAAGGAGTTAGCGGGCCGGGCGGGCGCCCGCCTCTCGCGCGTGCCGGCCTGCTGGATCTCCCGCTCGACCGCCCTGCGCATGCTCATGCGCAGGGCACTACCGCCGCCGCGCGTCCCGCGCGTGCTCGGCATCGACGACTTCGCCCTCAAGCGCCGGCACCGCTACGCCACCGTGATCATCGACGCCGAGACCGGCGAGCGGATCGACATCCTGCCCGACCGCACCGCCCAGACCCTGGTCGCGTGGCTGCGCGAGCACCCCGGGGCCGAATACGTCTGCCGTGACGGCTCCGGCTCCTACGGCGAGGCGATCCGCCGGGCCCTGCCCGAAGCCGTGCAGGTCAGCGACAGGTGGCA
>NZ_JAHSQD010001228.1 GCF_020103755.1 Streptomyces sp. LS1784 | reverse complement strand
GGCGCCCGCCCCGGCCAGCCGGTCCGCCGCCCGGGCCACCAGGCCGTCCACCAGCGAGGCCCGCCAGCCGCTCCACGCGGCCGGGCCGGTGGCCAGCGCGTCCGCCTCGGTGAGCGCGTGCAGCAGCTCCAACTCCGGCAGGGTGGTGACCACCTTGGTGATCGCCTCCACGGTGGCCGGGTCGTCCGGATCGCGCCGGGTAGCGGTGTCCACCAGGGTCAGGTGGTGGCGGACCAGCACCGCCAGGGTCTCGGTGTCCTCGGGACCGAAGCCCATCCGGGGGGCCAGGTCGCGGACGATCACCTCGCCGGCCTCGCTGTGGTCCCCCGGCCAGCCCTTGCCGATGTCGTGCAGCAGCGCGGCGACCAGCAGCAGGTCCGGCCGGGCCACCCGGCGGGTCATCGCGGCGGCCCGCACGGCCGTCTCCACCAGGTGCCGGTCCACCGTCCAGCGGTGCACCGCGTTGCGCTGCGGACGGCAGCGCACCCGCTCCCAGTCCGGCAGCAGTCGGCGGACCAGCCCCTCCGCCTCCATCGCCTCCCACACCGGGACGGCCGGATCCCCCGCGCCCAGCAGGGTGACCAGCTGCTCGCGGGCCTCGTCCGGCCAGGGCACCGGCAGCGGGCGGCACTCGGCGGCCAGCCGGCGCACCGTGGCGTACGAGACGGTCAGTCCGTTCTGCGCGGCGGCGGCCGCGGCGCGCAGCGGC
>NZ_JAHSQD010001227.1 GCF_020103755.1 Streptomyces sp. LS1784 | reverse complement strand
CCCGGTCCAGCTCGGCCCGGGCGGCGGTGAGCGCGGACTCCAGGGCGGCGGCCGAGGAGGCCTTGTCCTCGGCGTCGGCCCGGGCCCGGCCGATCTCCCCGGTGGTCGGGTACGGCGCCTGTCTCCCGGCCCGGCCGGCCGCCGGTCCGCCGGCGAGCGGCCTGCCGGTCACCGGGGTGGCCTGGACGGCGGGGAGCAGCCCGAGCAGGGCGGTGAGGGACAACAGGAGGGTCGGCAGGATCCTGCGCGCCACGCGACATCCCTTCTGACGGGTCCGGAGGGGACGGCGTCGGACAGCGCACGGCGTACGGGCAGACAGCGGCCCGGGGGCGGCGGGAAGTCCGACGAATCATCCCATCACGTGACAGAACGGTCACATGGCGCTCATGTTCTCAATTCCGGCGGCCTTCACGCCCGGAAAGCACTCCGCAAGTCGGGTGACTATCGGATGATCCGACTACACCTCGACTCCGACGGGGCGCATGAGGAGCAGGTCGGCGAGGCAGGCGGGAAGCGAGCGCGCAGAGGCGGACTACCGGCTGATCCGGCGGGTGTGCGTCCGCAGCCGGTGACGCCGCTCGGGCCGGCTCTCCAGTCCGGTCGGACCGGCGGCGATGGCCCGACTGCGCCCGGCCCGGACGGTCCGGCGGCGCTGCTGCGCCAGGCGGGAGCGGACCGGACCGGCCTCGGTCGGCCCTGACGCCGGGCCC
>NZ_JAHSQD010001226.1 GCF_020103755.1 Streptomyces sp. LS1784 | reverse complement strand
GCCACCGGGGCACGGCCCGCCCCGTGGGTGCGGCCCGACGCCCCGGTGCGGTCCGCCACCTCGGTACGGCCCGTCGCCGTCGGTCCGGTGGGCCGGCCTGCGTGGGCGACGGTGGGCCGGCCTCCGTGGGCGTTTCGGGAAGCGCGGAAGACGTCACGGCGCGCCCCCTCACCCTGCGGCGTCCGGCAGCGGAGCCGGGCAGGTCCCGCCCGGTTGGGTGAGCAGTTCGAAGTGCCAGATCTCGTTGTTGTACACCTGGCACAGCCCGTACCGGGCGCCGTGCTGGATCAGCCAGTAGTCGGCGTTGGTCGGGCCGACGTCCACCGCCTTGCCGGTGACGTGCGCGGACTTCTCCGGCGTGTTGACGAACCTGCGGGCCTGCTCCACGCTCCCGTACTTGCTCACCGCCCGGTCCAGCAACCGCTGCTGGTAGGCCTTGCTGCGCCAGCCGGAGGTGACGGTCATCTCGATGCCCTGGGCCCGGGCGTCGTCGGCCGCTTGTTGCAGGGCCTCGCGCAGCGGCTTGTCCAGGTTGCGCACGGCCGGGGCCGTGGTGTCGGAGGGGCTCAGCGTCCGGCCGTCGGGCACCTCCCCGTCCGCCTCGCCCCCGGCCGTGGGGGGTTGGGCGGTGACGGTGGCGGCCAGGGAGCGCAGGGCGGCCTCGGTGCCCGGCGGGTCGGCGGCGTAGGCCCCGGCCAGGGCCAGCACCGCC
>NZ_JAHSQD010001225.1 GCF_020103755.1 Streptomyces sp. LS1784 | reverse complement strand
CGGCGCCGCCGCCGGCCTCGACCGCGGCGCGCTGGAGTCCCGCCCGCCGCTGCCCGGCTGCCAGGCCTACCCGCACTACCTCGCCTGGCTCGCCCTGAACAGCGAGCCGGCCGCCGCGGCCGCCGCCCTGGTCGCCAACTTCGCGGCCTGGGGCGGCTACTGCGCCACCATCGCGCAGGCACTGCGCCACCAGTACGGCTTCACGGACGAGACCTGCGCGTTCTTCGACTTCTTCGCCCAGCCCGCGCCCGAGCTGGAGCAACAGGCCGCCGACGCACTGGGCCCGGACCGGCTGGACGAGCCGACCCTGGCCGCCGCACGCGAGTACGGGCTGCTGCTCCAGGCCTACGAGCACCTGTTCTGGGACACCCTGGGCGTCATCGACGCCTGAGGCCGAACCCGTCCCGGGACCGAGAGGACTCAGGCCTGCCAGTGCGGCTTCCCGCTGACCATCCGGCAGTAGATCACCCGGCCACCGGCGTCGTGGGTGCTCTTGCCCAGGTCCGCGTTGCGGCAGAACTGCCCGGCTTCGTAGCAGTTGCCCGCGTTCGAGCGGATCTCGCACCCGGTGCCGGCGCCGGCCGCCGCTGGGGGTTCGGGGTCGGTCGGCGGCTGAGCGGTGGTCACCTTCGGCTGCGGCGCCTTGGTGACGGGCGGCTGCGGTTGGGCGCCGGGCTGGGCCGGAGGCGCGACGGGCGGGGGCGTGGCCGCC
>NZ_JAHSQD010001224.1 GCF_020103755.1 Streptomyces sp. LS1784 | reverse complement strand
CCAGGTCGCCCGCGGTGCTCCACAGCCCGGCGGCCGCGGTGTCGGTCCGGCCGTGCCCGGCCGCCCCGGCCCGCTGGACCGGACGGCCGCCGTCGTCGTGACCGGCCGCCGCGGTGGCGGGGAGGTTCCCGTAACCGCTGGAGTGCATGGCGAGCGGCTCCAGGACCAGGCGGCGCAGGACCGTGTCGAAGGGCTCGCCCGTCACGTCCTCCACCAACTGCTGCACGACGGCGTAGTTGGCGTCGGTGCTGCGGAACACCTCCCCGGGAACGGACTCCCGGCGCACGTGCTCCCGCAGCAGATCCGCGAGGGGCTGCCCCGGCTCGCCCGTGTAGGCGGTCAGGCCGGCCCGGTGGCTGAGCAACTGCCGTAGGGTGACCGGCCGTTCGCCGTCGCCCTGGCCGGGGACCCGCCAGCCGGTCAGCCGGTCGTTGACGTCCCCGTCGAGGGTCAGGAGCCCGTCCTCGACGAGCCGGAGCGCCCCGAGCGCGGTGACGAACTTCGACACCGACCCCACGCGGAAGGGCGTCGAGGCCGTGACCGGCTCGCTCTCCCCGGCCCGTAGGACCCCGTACGCCTCGACGCGCGCCACGCGCCCGCCCTCGACGACGGCCAACGACACCCCGGGCACACCGTGCCGCCGCATCAACCGCTCCACCTCCCCCGGCCGCCGGCCCTCGCCGACCGCGCGCCGCGCGGGGGCCGCCGCCGGG
>NZ_JAHSQD010001223.1 GCF_020103755.1 Streptomyces sp. LS1784 | reverse complement strand
AGCGCCATCCGCCGGGCGACCGCGATCACCTCCGTCGCCGCCGCTTCGGGCACCGCCAGCCCGGCCGGCCCGGACACGCTCGGCGCCCCCGCCCGCACCAGGGCCGCGACGAACGCCTGCGCCTCCGGCCCGTCCGCCGCCATGCCGCGTCCCTCCCCCGTCCCGTTCACGGGACTCACGCTCCTTCCGACTCGATGGCACTCGGCGGACGCCGGGTGCCATCGAATGACGGTACCGATCGGTAGCCGGTCGGGCAGAGGGTTTTCCGATGAGGCGCCTCCCGACGTGACACGGGGCGCCCCGTGCGCCCTGCCCCGCTCAACGGGCCTTCCACCGCACGTGGTTCACGTGAACCGGAGGCACTCCTTCAGCCGTAGTCCCGGCTGTACGGGCCGGCCGGACCGGAGGCACCGGTCCGGCGGACCATGGACCGGGAGGTCATCCGATGGCTTTCTCCGACGGCGCCGCGGGCGCGGGCACCACCACCCCGGCCGCACCCGACTACTCGCCGGCCGCCTGGCCCGAACCGGTCCCCCTGCTGCCCCGCAGCCCGCTCGACCCACTCGGCACCGTCCTGATCCCGCCCGCCGAGCGGCAGTTGTTCACCCGGGACCTGACCGTCGAGCCGACCTCGGCGGCGCCGCAACCGGCCGTCCCCCCGACGGAGCCGCCCCCCGGCGGCCAAGGCGCCTGGGCGGCACCCGGCCTGCTGCCCG
>NZ_JAHSQD010001222.1 GCF_020103755.1 Streptomyces sp. LS1784 | reverse complement strand
GCGAGGAAGGCGGCGAGCTGCTTGCCGCCCTCGCCCTCGTCCTTGACGACCGTGCCCGCGGTCCGCGCCGGACGCGCCGCCACCGACTCGACCGCCGTCCACGAACCCGCCAGACCGACCTCGTCCGCCTCGATGCCCAGGTCGTCCAGGTCCAGCGACTGCACCGGCTTCTTCTTCGCCGCCATGATCCCCTTGAACGAGGGGTAACGGGCCTCACCCGACTGGTCCGTCACCGAGACCACGGCCGGCAGCGGAGCCTCGACCAGCTCGGTCGCCGCGTCACCGTCCCGACGGCCCTTCACCACACCGCCCTCGACCGACACCTCCGACAGCAGCGTCACCTGCGGCACACCCAGACGCTCCGCCAGCAGCGCCGGCAGCACACCCATCGTGCCGTCCGTCGACGCCATGCCACCGATCACCAGGTCGAACCCGGTCCGCTCCAGCGCCTTCGCCAGGATCGCCGACGTCCCGATCACGTCCGTACCGTGGATGTCGTCGTCGTTCACGTGCACGGCCTTGTCCGCACCCATCGACAGCGCCTTGCGCAGCGCGTCCTTGGCATCGTCCGGGCCCACCGTCAGCACCGTCACCTCGGCGCCCTCGTTCGCCTCCGCGATCCGCAGCGCCTGCTCCACGCCGTACTCGTCCAGCTCCGACAGGAGGCCGTCCACGCCCTCCCGGTCGGTGGTGTGGTCGTCCGCGAAACGACGGTCACCCGTCGCGTCCGG
>NZ_JAHSQD010001221.1 GCF_020103755.1 Streptomyces sp. LS1784 | reverse complement strand
GCGAGGGCCTGGGCGCCGGCCGGGTGGGGGCGGGCGTCGCCGACCGCGTCGACGGCCCACATCGGGACCTCCAGCACGGCGGTGACCGCGCCGTACCGGGCCGCGTACGACCAGGTGGACAGCTCCGGCTCGTCCGGCAGGGCCCGGGAGCCCCCGGCGCCCGGGGCCGGCATCAGGTAGGTGCCGGGGTCCGGGCTGGTCCAGCCGATCGCGTCGTAGGAGTCCACGTCGAGCGGGACGCCGGCCCGTTCCGCGGAGCGGGCGAAGCGCCCGGCCAGGCCCCGGACGGGGCGGGTCAGCTGGACGAACGCGCCGCCGAAGTCCACCCCGTGCAGCGAGCACTGGAGGAACGGACGCAGCTCGTCGATCAGGCCGGTCAGCGCCAGGCTCTCCGGCATCGGCGGCCGGCCGCAGCCGGGGGCGGGCAGCAGCTCGGGTTGCTCCTCGAAGGAGGGGCGGAAGAAGTGCTCGTAGTGGCGCCGCATGGTGAGCGGACCGTCCAGCCAGCCGGCGTTGAGCGCGGCGCCGTCCGGGTCGAGGCAGAGCAGCAGGTGCCAGGAGAGGCCGGGGCAGGCGGGGCGGTCCAGCAGCACCTCGGCGAGCCGCACGGTCCCGGCGGTGCCGATCGGCTCGTTGGGGTGCGGGCCGCCGACCACCAGCACCGCGCGCGGCCCGCGGTCCACGGAGAGCAGCATCAGCGGGCGTCCGGCCCGGGAGCGGCCCACCTCGCGCAGCC
>NZ_JAHSQD010001220.1 GCF_020103755.1 Streptomyces sp. LS1784 | reverse complement strand
GGGTAGCCGGCGGGCAGCGGGCCGAACTCGGGCGGGCGCAACTGCGCCGCGGTGGCCGCCTCGACCACCGGGATCACCGCGTTGAGCTGGGCGAGCAGCCGCGCCAGGGTGGCCGAGCGGCCGTGTCGGCGGGCCCGGCGGGCGAGCAGCAGGTCGTAGGACTGGTCGAGCGACCGGGTGAGCTCGTGGCGGCGGCCGTCGTACTCCGGCGTGCAGGTGGCCTCCAGCATGTCGGCGACCGCCCGGTAGGTGCCGGCCACCACCGCCCGCTCGGGGACGCCCAGGCGCAGCGGCCAGGCGAGCAGGGTCAGGGCGAGCACCACCAGGCCGCCGAGCAGCAGCAGGGCGGGCGGCAGCCACCAGGGGGAGGGCAGCGGCAGGCCGGCCCCGACCACCGCGTTGAGCAGCAGGAGCAGTCCGGAGACGGAGGCGACCGCGCCGATCGAGGAGATCATGCCGGAGACCAGCGCGACGACGGTCACCGTGGCGACGGTCGTCCAGCCGGCACCGAACACCAGGGTGCCGAGCAGCAGTCCGAGGGCGCCGAACAGCTGGGGCACGGCGATGTTGAACACCCGCATCCGGTACGCGTCGGCGGTGTCCCCGATGACCCCGGACAGTGCGCCCATCGACACCAGCGCGCCGTAGCCGGGCCGCCCGGTGGCGGTGCCCACCGCGAGCGGGGCGGCGAGGGCGACGGAGGCGCGGGCGACCGCCGCCCAGGGGATCGGCGCAG
>NZ_JAHSQD010000122.1 GCF_020103755.1 Streptomyces sp. LS1784 | reverse complement strand
GCCACCGTCGGCGAGGCGACCGGCCGCGGGCGCGACAAGTGGACGGCCGCCGACCCAGGCGCGTCGGGTGCGCCGAACCTGCTCGCCGCGGCCCGGTCCTGGCTCGCCGACCTGGCCCGGTCCGGCTGGCGCGGCATGGACCACGACATCGTCTCCGGCTCCGCGCCCGTCGTCTGCGCGATGCTCCCGGATCCGGCGCTGCGCCGGTTCGGGGTGCTGCTCGACGGGTTCGCCGGCGAACTCGCCGCGTCCTGCCCGGGAGCACTCCTGGAGCGGGTCCCGGTACGCCGGTGGGCGGACCTGTGGTCGCGGGCCATGCTGCTGACGCACCCGGGGGCGGCCGGCGCCGCGGCCACCGGGACGGTCACCGGGCGGCTGCTGCCGCTCGGCGTCGACCTGCACGAGCACTCCACGGCCGCGCAGGCGCAGGTCCACGCGGTGCTGGAGCCGGCCGACGGTTCCGCGCCGCGCCTGGTCCGGGCGTCCGTGTCGGCCCCGAAGCCGGACAGCGTCGTCGGCGCCGGGATCTGGCAGCTGCTGCGCCCACACCTGTCGCTGCTCGCGGCCGTGGCCGAGGGCCGCGCGATGGACCTGGTCGAGATGCCCGTCACCGCCGGGGGCGACCTGCTGTGGCGCGACGAGTGCGCGCGGCCGGGCGAAGCGGCCGATCCGTTCGCCACCGCCCGGGTCGTCCTGCCCACCGCCGTCGGCGCGCCCCTCGCGCCGCTGGAGCGCCACCCGGTCCGGCTGGCCGAACCGGTCTTCCTGGAGGGCTACACCGCCCAGGAGGACGACGGCGTCCTGGCGTTCACCCTGGCCGGCCACCCGATCACCGTCGACACCGGCCGCATCCCGGTGGCCGGACCGCTCACACCGCAGGCCGTCGCCGCGTCCACCGCCTGCATCGGCCTGCTGCGCTGGGACGCCGGGGCGTTCCGCCTCCAGCCGCTCGCCGTGGAGACCCCGGTCAAGCGGAAGACGGCGGCCGTTCACGCCGGAGCGTGGGCGGGCGGCACCACCGACAAGGCCGGCGCCAAGGCCGAGGCCGCCGCCACCGAGGCCGTCGCCGTGCTGCGCGAGCGCGCAGGAAAGCTGCTGCGGAAATGACCGACCACCTCATACCCGCGACCGATCCCGCCGCGGCGCCGGAGGAGAACCGCCGTCAGGTCCTCTACTGGCGCCTGCTGGCCGGCCTGTTCGACCCCGTGGAGCAGGCCGCGCTGGAGACGGCGAGCCTGGCCGTCGTGGAGGACCTCGACCTGCCGGCGGGCCTGCTGGATCCCCGCACGTCCATCGACTCCCTCGTCCAGCGCCACCCGGGCCTGGCCGCCGAGTTCGAGGGCCTCATGGCCCCGGAGGCCGACGCGGCCGACCGCGACCGCGCCGCCGAGGTACGGCGCGCGGCGCTGTTCTCCAAGGTCCTCCTCAACACCTTCGCCACCGGCTCCGGCGCTGTGACCGCGGGACAGCTGTCCCGCTGGCAGGCCGACGCCGGATGGCTGGAGCGCGCCATGGGCTGCAAGCCCGGCGACCTGCGCGCCGGGCGTGCCGGCGGGGCGGGGGCGAGCCCCTTCGGCTCCGGTGCCGGTTCCGGCAGCCCCGACCTGTCCACGCTGATCCCCACGATCGGCCCCGAACTCGCCGACATCGAGGCGGACCTGGTCAAGCGCATGCGCCTGCGCGAGGTCCTCGCGGACAGCAAGCTGGCCTCCCGGCTCACACCGAGCATGTCGCTGATCGAGCAGCTGCTGCGCGACAAGGGCAACCTCGACGGCACCGCCCTCGCCAACGCGAAGAAGCTGATCCGGCGGTTCGTCGACGAGGTCGCCGAGGTGCTGCGCACCCAGGTCGAGAAGGCGAGCGTCGGGGAGCTGGACCGCTCGGTGCCGCCGAAGCGGGTGTTCCGCAACCTCGACCTCAAACGCACGATCGAGAAGAACCTCGTCAACTGGAGCCCGGAGGACGAACGGCTCTACGTCGACCGCCTCTACTACCGGCAGACCGCCCGCAAGACGACGCCGCAGCGGCTGATCGTGGTGGTGGACCAGTCCGGCTCGATGGTCGACTCGATGGTCAACTGCACCATCCTGGCGAGCATCTTCGCCGGCCTGCCGAAGGTCGACGTGCACCTGGTCGCCTACGACACCCGCGCACTCGACCTCACCCCGTGGGTGCACGACCCCTTCGAGACGCTGCTGCGCACCGACCTCGGCGGCGGCACCGACGGCACGGTCGCCATGGCGCTCGCCCAGCCGAAGATCGCCGAACCGCGGAACACCGTGGTGGTGTGGATCTCCGACTTCTACGAGTGGAGCAGCGAGCAGCTGTTCGAGCAGATAGCCGCCGTGCACCGCTCGGGTGTGAAGTTCATCCCGGTCGGGTCGGTGACCAGCTCGGGCCGCGGCAGCGTCAACCCGTGGTTCCGTGAACGTTTCCGGGACCAGGGCACGCCCGTGATCTCCGGCCACATCGGCAAGCTCGTCCACGAACTCAAGACGTTCCTCACCTGACCCGGCGCCCGTACACCCGGCACCAGACCCCCATGACCGCCCCCGCCCGCAGAGAGGCAACCCGCCTGATGTCCGACATGCTCCGCGCCCCCGCCGAGATCAAGTACGCCGACGAGCTGGACTACCTGGAGTCCGTCGACCCCGGCCCCAAGCCGTCCACCTGGCGGCTGTCGCCGAGGATGATCCGCACCTTCATCCTCGGCTCCGAGCCCGCCGACGGCCTGGACCGGGCGATCGGACAGAAGTGGTTCGGCGAGCGCAGCATCGTCGAGCGCGCCGTCGTCACCCTCGCCTCCGACCGCGGCCTGCTGCTGATCGGCGACCCCGGTACCGGCAAGAGCTGGCTGGCGGAGCTCCTGGCCGCCGCCGTCTGCCGCAACTCCACGCAGGTGGTACAGGGCACCGCCGGCACCACCGAGGACCACATCAAGTACTCCTGGAACGTCTCCATGGTCATCGGCCGGGGCCAGTCGCGGGAGTCGATGATCCCCTCGCCGATGATGACCGCGATGGAGAGCGGCACGATCGGCCGGTTCGAGGAGCTCACCCGCTCCACCAGCGACGTCCAGGACGCGCTGATCTCCATCCTGTCCGAGAAGTACATCTCGGTGCCCGAGCTGAGCGGCGAGGACGGCATCGTGTTCGCCAAGCCCGGCTTCTCGGTCATCGCCACCGCCAACAGCCGCGACCGGGGCGTCAACGACCTGTCCTCCGCGCTCAAGCGGCGCTTCAACTTCGTGCGCATCCCCGTGGTGACCAACAAGGCCAGCGAGGCGGAGATCGTCCGCTTCCGCACCGAGGAACTGCTGCGCCGCCACCGGATCGACCTGGACGTGCCGCCCACCCTGCTGGACGTGCTGCTGCGCAGCTTCGGCGACCTGCGCGAGGTCGCCGCCACGGCCGGCAGCGACGACCAGCGGCTGGAGTCCGCGCTGTCCACGGCCGAACAGATCGGCGTCCTGGAGGACGCCGTGCTGCACGGCACCTTCTTCGGCGAGCGCACGCTGACCGCCCGTGCCCTCGGCTCGTCGCTGGTCGGCTCGCTCGCCCGCCGCGCCCCCGAGGACCCGGCCATCCTCACCAAGTACCTCACCAACACCGTCAAGCCCCGCAGCGAGCAGGAGGGCGGCGAGTGGCCGGAGTTCCTCGCCGCCGGTCTCGACACCCTCAAGGCGCTCGCATGAGCCCCGCGACCACCCGGGTGCCCGCCGACGGCGGGCACCCCGCGCCCGACACCTTCGACGCGCTGCGCGCCCAACTGCACGACGTCGCCACCGAGTTCGCCGACGGCCCCGGCGCGCTGGACGCAATCCTTCGCGGCCTCGTGGACGACGTCGACCGCGCGCTGCGCGAGCCGCTGGAGATCTTCCCGGTCTGCCACCACTCCCCCGCCTCCGCCACCGCCATGGCCCGCCGGCTGCGCGCCAAGCAGCCCAGGACCGTGTTCCTGGAGCTCTGCGAGGACATGGCCCCGCTACTCACCGAGCTGCGCAACTGCCGTCTGCCGGTCGCCGTGCAGGCGTTCGCCACGCGCGTCAACGGCTTCCCCGCCGACTGGGCGCCGCTGTCCGTCGTCGCGCCGATCACCGAGGCCTCCGCCGAGTACCAGGCCATCGCCTACGCGCTGGAGACGCCCGACGTCCAGCTGGTCCTCGTCGACCGCTCCTCGGACCACGTGTTCCAGTGGCAGCCCCTGCGGGCGGACGCCGAGGCGGCCGACCCGGAGGCGGCCCCGGCCGAGGAGGGCACCGCGCTCCACGGCGACGCGGTCGGCGTCGAACTCGGCGACCTGCGGCCCCGCTTCGCCGACCTGGAGAAGCACCTGCTGCGACACGGAAAGGTCCGGCACTGGTCGGAGTGGTGGCACCAGTACGTCGAGGTACCGCTCGGCGACGCCAGTCACGACACCTACCGGCAGGTCATGTTCCTGATCGGCAGCCTGTTCCGCCGCCTGGCACCCGGCGACTGCGACCGCGTCCAGGTGGACGAGGACCGCGAGCGGTACATGTGGACCCGCATCCGCGAGCACCTGGCTGCCACCGGCGCCGACCCCGCCGACTGCGTGTACGTCTGCGGCGCCTTCCACGCCGCCAGCCGCGTCGCCGAGTTCGGCGTCCACGGCACCGACACGTTCGCCGTCCCCCCGCGCACCGCCACCGAGTGGCAGTACGGCCTGATCCCCTCCAGCCACACCGCCATCGAGGCACAGTTCGGCCTCGAACGCGGATCGGTGTCGATCGCCGCGACCCAGTGGGAGAAGAACCTCAAGCGCACCCGAACCCAGCCGTTCCGGCTGAAGGGCCAGTCCGGTGCCAAGGCCTCCCGAGCGCGCAAGGCCGCCGCCCCCGCCCCGGTGACGGACACGGCCTCGGGGCCGGACGCCGCCGACATGCTGTCCGGATTCCTGCGGCGCCCGCCGGTCCTCGACCCCCTCGACCAGCAGGAACTGCTGGGCTGGTCCGTCGATATCGTGCGCGCCGCCCGCCGCAACGGCTACCTCGCCTCCACCGCCGACGCCATCGCCGTGTACGAGACGTCCATCCTGCTCGCCGGGATGCGCGACCGGGCACGCCCCACCCCGTACGACTTCCAGGACGCGGCCGTCACGTGCATCGAGAAGGACGCCGTGCCCGGTCGGCGCGACGTCGCCCGCCTGGTCGAGATCATGATGGGCGGCGACCGGATCGGGCAGGTCGGCTACGAGTCGTTGCCGCCGCTGGCCCGGGACGTCCACGACCGGCTCGCCCCGCTCGGCCTGAACCTCCAGCAGCGCGGCGTCAAGCGCGCCCTGCTGGACATCAAGTCCGATCCGCGGCTCAAACCGTGCTCGGACACGCTGTGGATGTTGCGCTACCTGCTCCCGCACGGCGCCGCCCGCCCCATCATGGGCGAGCGCAAGCTCGGCGAGCGGCCCGTGCAGGAGTCGTGGGACGTCGCGCTCGGCACCCACCAGCGCGCCCTGATCGAGCTCGGGTACGAGGGCGTCAGCCTCGAACAGGTCATCGAGCAGCGCCTGCGCCGCGAGGCCAACGCCCCTCAGGCGACCGCCGCCGTGGTCCTGCGGACCGTCGAGGACGCCACCCTGTACCTCGGCAGCCGGCGCCTCGCCGACGAACTCGGCACCCGCGCCCTGCAGGTCCTGTCCACCGAGCGCAGCGTCGACGGCGCGCCCGAGGTGCTGCGCCGGGTGCGCGAACTGCTGGCCTTCTACCGCACCGCCGAGCCGGTCCTGCCGGAGTGGATCGAGCAGTTCGCCAAGACCGGGTACGCGCACTACTGCACCCTGCTCCCGACCGCGTTCACCGACGAGACGGCCACGGTGCGCCAGGTCGCGGCGATGCTCGGCTTCCTGTTCAGCATGGAGAGCCTGGCACTGTCCCTGGGCAGCGACCGCACCCAGCTGGAACTCGCCGTCGCCCAGTCCCACCCGGAGGAGCCCTCCAAGGTCGCCCTGCTGTGGGCCGCGCAGGTCCAGCTCGGCCGCCTCTCCCGGCAGGAGCTGCGGGAACGCTGCGACGAGCTGCTCGACAACCCGCTCGTCCTGCCCGCCTACCCCCGCTACCTCAGCGGGCTCCTGCACGCCCTGGAGCCCGTCCCCGGTCTGGTCGACGTCGTCGTGGAAGCGGTCTCCAACGCCTTCGCCCGCCTGCCCGATCCGGTGCTGCTGCCGTGGCTGCCCACGCTCATCACCACGCTGCGCACCAGCGGCCCGGACCTGGCGCCGCTGCTGACCCGCGAGGCCGGACGGGTCTTCCCCGGCCAACTCGCCGCACTGGACGCCTGGGTGCCGCCGTGGCGCGCCCCGACGGACCTCCCTGACCGGCCCGTCCGGCCCGTCCGGCCCGTCCGACCCGCCGCCGACCGGGGGACCGAGCTGCTCGCCGCCCATCCGGCCACCTGCGACGCGCTGGCGGACCTGCTCGGCTGCGACGACGGCTGGACAGCCGAGGAAGCGCCCAGGGGATCGGCGCTGCTCGCCCGGTACCCGGCGACGTCCCACGCGCTGGCGCTGCTGCTCGATCCGGAGTGATCACCCGCGAACTGCCGAGCGGCGACCTCGACCGCGCCCACCGCACCGTCGCCGACCACCTCGGCAGCCGGTCGGAGCGGACGACCCGCCAGCTGACGGAGGCCGCCACCCGCTACGCCGCCGAGCTTGCCGACGACGACCGGGCGGGTGGCGCCGGCGACTGAGACCATGCGGTTCCTGGGGCCCGAGACCCCGGCCCCGGGAACCGGTCACCGTCTCTTCGCCGACGCGGGCTCGAAAGCAGCCGGACGCATCAGCAACGTGGTCGCAGTGATCCGGCACCCTCGATCGAGTCCTACGGCCAGGACCAAAGCGGCAGCTGACGGACGACCGCCACAGGCCGGTGTCGGTGCCGACCAGTGGGGCACCTCTCGGGGTCCGTGCGCGCGACGGGGAAGTCCTTCGAGGGCCCCTTCGCGCTGCGCCTCACCGTCGAGGAGGGCCGGATCACCCGGCATCACCTCTACGAGAACAGCGTATCGATCGCCGAGGCGTGCGCCCCTTCCTGAGTCCCGACCCCCGAGTTGCGACCTGGCTGGTGCCGGGGCAGGCCTTCGGCAGAGATGGTCCGCTCGCCGAGCGGGTGGCGTAGCGCGGCCTTTGGAAAGGCCCACACCCGAGCCCCCTTCGCCTGGCCCGCCACCGCACCAGCGTGCTGTCGCGATGCTCCGCGACAACACCTTCTACGAACCCAAAACGCCGTGCGCCGCTTGACGAAAGACATAGAGGCACCCCCCGCGCCGGAACCCCACTCTGCTGCCCGGCGACGAACGCGCCACCCGTATCGACCCGGCCGCCATCACCACCTGGACCGGAACCTGGGTCGCCCAGCTCGCTGCGCCCGCCGCTGAACGTATCGGCGCTGGCGACCGGTGCCACGCCAACGAGGCCGGGACAGCACAACCTCGTAAGGGATCAACGCGACCGGAATCTGCCGCCCTTCAGTAAGCGGAATCACCTTCAGGCGTGTTGCGCCGACTCCTGCTCGACCACCGGCTCGTCCAGCAGCCTGCCGACCCGAACCGCCGGAACCAGCAGCACGCATCCGGTGGCCACCACCACGACCGAACCGAAGCCGATCAGCGCCGTGTGCACTCCGAACTCCGCGGCTGCCGGGCCCGCCAACATCACGCCAAGCGGGGCGAGAGACAGCGAGCCGAGCATGTCCCACGATCCCACCCGCGAGATCATCTCCGCCGGGACATCTCGCTGAAGCGTCGCGAAGAACAGTACTTCGAAGATGTCCGCAGCCACTCCTGCTGCCAACGCCGTGAACGCGATCAGCAGCAACGGCGCACCGAATCCAAGTGCAAACGGAACGGCCGCCATCATGCAGGTGACACACGCGGCAACCAGGATGGGCCGTCTCGTCCGGACCCGCAGGGCGATCACCGCCCCGCCGACCGCTCCTACGGCCTGAGCGGATGTGATGACGGACCACGACGCCGCACCACCCAGGTCGGTCTTGGCGAGCAGAGGACCGAGCACCCCCGCCGTGGCGTTCATACAGGCGAATGCGACCGCGTACTGGATCGAGAGCACCCACAGCCACGACCGGGAGAAGAACCCCGAGGCACCCAGGCGTATCTCCTGAAACAGGCTTTGCCTGCTCATCGCCCGCACCGGGCTGATTCGAGTGAAGTAGATGAGCACACCACTGATGACGAACGACAGGGAGTCGACCGCCAACGAGGTTGCAGCTCCTGCGAGCAGCACCACCGGCCCACCAAGTGAGAGTCCGAGGATCTTGGCAACATTGATCCCGACCTTCATGAGGCCGTTGGCTTCCTGGAGATCGACGTCGTCCACGACCTCCTTGACGACGCCCACGTACGCCGGTGAGAACGTAGCCGTGCAGACACCTGACAGCGCCGCACACAGGCAAAGTGCCCAGATTGCCGGGCTCTCCGCCAGGATAAGCAGCGCGAGCGCCGCGTATGCCAGGCCCTCGATGACCTGGGCGACGACCATCACACGCGACCGGGGGAACAGGTCGGAAAGCACACCGCCGAAGAGGGAGAAGAGCAGCATCGACAGCGTCTGGCACGCCAGTACCAACGACAGGTCCCAGGGGGAACCGCCCTTCAGGCCCAAGACTCCGAAGGAGAGCGCGACCGGCCCGAACCCGTTACCGAGCGTCGAGATGAATCTCGCCGCGAACAGACGGGCGAAATTCTTGTCCTTCAGCAGGTGAATGCCCGGTATCGAGCTGCGGGTCACATTTTCCATGGCTTCTCTGATTCGTTCGACAATCCTCGGAAGAGGCTCCTGGGCAGGCGTCGGACACGGAGGTCACTCATGCAGCCTGTGGACCTTGTGCTGAGTAGCCTGAGCCCTCGGACGCACAACCAGGAGGTCCACATTGACATGTGACGGCCGACTGGCCACCCAGTCGATGGTGTCCGCGATCTCCTCAGCTGTCAGGGGCTCTGCGATGCCCTGGTACACAGCTGCCGCCTGAGTCGTGTCTCCGCGATACCGGTTGAGCGAGAACTCCTCCGTCTTGACCATTCCCGGAGTCACCTCCACGACCCTGCGTTCCAGGTCGCGGAGGTGGGAGCTGACCTTTCGGGTCGCTGCGCGGCGTCTGCGGTTCGGGCTGGCTGTGCGGGGGCCGAGGGCGGCGGCGGCGAGCACGGCACGTGCGGGAACCGACCACGTGCCGCCCAGGCGGCGCAGGCCGGTACCGAAGACCGACCACCGGGCCTTCGTCATGAGCACAGTGGCCACGGCGAGAGCGGAGAGTGCCGCCTGGAGCCAAAGGGGCTCCAAAAGCCGGGTGTTCACTGCCACGACGCCGAGTGCCGTGGAGTACAGGCCGAGCAGGGCGGTGTGGAGGTCCCTGCCGACGGCTCCGAAGGCCTTGGTGCGGCCGATGATCCGGGCGGTGATCCGTATGTTCGCAGCGGCCCGGGCCGGCAGGCCGGCGGCCCGGGCCGCGCGGGCGAGATCGGACAGCAACTGCTGCGCCCTGACCTCCCCGCCCACTCGGGCCAGCTCCGCCCGGCGTCGGTACCAACCCGCCATGTGTGCCCCCTCCCCGGGATCCGTACACGACAGCGTTCCAGGTTCCGTTCGAGGGCGACAGGTCGCCTATCGGGGGCCGGGGCTGTGCCACGTTCCCCGGCAGGGCCGTCCCCTTGGCGGCGGCGCGGGCCTCTTCGACCAGCCCGACGCCCAGCAGGACGACGCAGGCGGATGCTGCACGGTACCCGCCGCCGAGCCGGTCCCGGTGACCATCGGCCTCACCGCCCCGACCCAGCAGGCCCCCGCCACCGGAGGCTGCTGCTGACGACCGCCGGGCCGCGACCGGACCACCGGCCGCGGCAAGGTCGAAGCGACCCCCGAGCTGGTGGCCGGCTTCGCGGGGGTGCTCGGCATTCCCGCGCCCGACCTGGCGGCGCTCGGCGGCATCCGCTGTCGGCGTACACATGAACATGAACGTGCCCAGCTACGTACAGACGAACGTGCCCAACTGGTGTGGTGCTGAGGCCCGTGGATCGCCCGCGCAGTGCCCGCACCACAAGAGTGCCCCGACCGGTGATCGGGGCGCTCTTGTGGCCGACTACACCGCTTTACACCTCGTTGAAGCCGCGCGACGCGTCGTAGATGTCAGCCTCGATGACGACCACGAAGAAGCGCGTCACGACGAAGTGGACCATTACGTGGTCTTCCCAGGCTGCACGCGTCACAGCGTCGTTCGTGTAGGCGAGGTGGCTGCTGGAACCTTCAGGCTCAGCTGCGATCCTGTCGACCAGACGCAGGAACTTCTCCCGATCTGCGGCCGGCATGTAGTCACGGAATCGCACCACCTGCTCGGTGAACTGCACGCGTCTCTTCATCGAGGCAGGATTCTATGGAAACGGCGAAGGCCCTGCCGGGAATATCGGCTGGGGCCTACTCACCTGCAGGTAGCTCAGGCGGCGGCCTTCCCCTGGGTGTCCGAGACAGGGGCAGATGGTCGAGTTCCAGGAGGGTGCGGCAGCCACCGCACGTGTACTCGATGCCGCCGGTGCCCGGCGTCGTCGGCGATCTCCAACTGAGCACGTTTGCCCGTACTTCGTTGAGCACTTTCTCGGCTCTGGCAAGATTTTCGTAGCCGGAGATCATCCCGGGCCTGTGGCACGTCGGCCCGCGTACCGGCGGCGTAGGCGGGCGATCAGTACGACCCGGTGGCGGAGAAGCGGGACGCCAGCTCAGCCGCCCATGATGCGTTTCTGGAGCTTGACGTCGGTGATCCGGCCCTCGTTGACCCCGGAGCTGTGAGGAGTGGTGATGCCCTGGGCGACCGCGTACTGGTCTTCGCGCAGGGCGGTGGCGATTTCGGCGAGGGGCGCCAGCCCGCTGCTGGCGAGTCGTCCGAGTCAGCCCTCCAGTGGTGTGGCGTCGCGGGTGTCTAGTGCTGTGACCGCATAGGTTCGCCGGGTTAGTGGTGGCGACGCCTGAACCGGTTGGATGTGGACCGACATCCGATTCGGTGTGGGGAGGCATGGTGGCGGAGCCGGTCAGGGTTCGCAGGCTGACAGATCAGGAGGGGCAACAGTTACAGCGGATCGTGCGCCGAGGCAGCACGAACACAGTGCGCTACCGGCGGGCGATGATGCTGCTGGCCTCCGCCGGCGGCAACCGAGTGCCGGTCATCGCCCAGCTGGTCCAGGCCGACGAGGACACGGTGCGGGACGTGATCCACCGGTTCAACGAGATCGGCCTGGCCTGCCTGGACCCTCGGTGGGCGGGAGGCCGTCCCCGCCTTCTCAGTACTGACGACGAGGACTTCGTCGTCCGGACGGCCACCACCCGCCCGACGAAGCTCGGGCAGCCCTTCACCCGCTGGTCGATTCGCAAACTGCTCGCCTACTTGCGCAAGGTCCACGGCCGGGTCATCAGGATCGGCCGTGAGGCCCTGCGATGCCTGCTGGCACGACGGGACGTCACCTTCCGGCGCACCAAGACCTGGAAGGAGTCCACCGACCCCGACCACGACGCGAAACTCGACCGGATCGAGCACGTCCTGGAACGGTTTCCCGACCGCACGTTCGCGTTCGACGAGTTCGGCCCGCTCGGCATCCGCCCCACCGCCGGCAGCGGCTGGGCCGGGCAGGGCAAGCCGGACCGGCTCCCGGCGACCTTCACCCGCACCCAAGGCGTCACCTCCTTCCACGGTTGCTACTCGGTCGGCGACGACACCCTGTGGGGCGTCAACCATCGCCGCAAGGGCACGGCGAACACCCTGGCCGCACTCAGGTCGATCCGGGCCGCCCGCCCGGACGGCGCACCGGTCTACGTGATCCTGGACAACCTCTCCGCCCACAACGGCAAGAGGATCCTGCGCTGGGCGAAGAACAACAACGTCCACCTGTGCTTCACTCCGACCAACGCTTCCTGGGCCAACCCGATCGAGGCGCACTTCGGACCGCTGCGGCAGTTCACCCTGGCGAACTCGAACCATCCGAACCACACGGTCCAGACCCGCGCGCTGCACGCCTACCTGCGCTGGCGCAACGCCAACGCCCGCCACCCCGACGTCCTGGCCGCACAACGCAAGGAACGCCCCCGCATCCGCAGCGAGAAAGGCATCCGCTGGGGCGGCAGGCCCGCTCTCGCCGCGTGATCAAGCAACCCGGCGAACCTATGCGGTCACAGCACTAGGAAGAAGTTTTGTGGCGGACCGGGTGTGGTGGTGGCCGGTCCGGTGTTGGTGTCCGAGCGTTGCCGGTACATCGGCCGTCAGCGGGCCGGTCGGGCCGCGTACAGCAGTAGAGCGGCAACGGCGAGGAGACCGGCCGTGAGCAGCCAGGCCCCGTGGGTGACCGCCCAGACCGCGCCCAGGAGGTGCGCCGCCCCGGCGGTGGTGATGAGGTGTGCTGGGCCGCGTGCGCCGGGACGGCGGCGGATGGAGGCGACGGTGAAGGGGCCCCAGACCATCGCAGCTCGCTGTCGGGGCGCGGGACCGTGGCGCCGGTTGCGAGGAGAGAGCCCGATCTACACGGCAGTACGCTCGGCTGGCTCCTGCTCGCGGCGGGGATCGGCCTTGTTGTCATCGCTTGCCTCATCGGCGGCGGCGGCGGCGCCGGTGCCGGCCTGGCAGGCGTGACCGGCTTGCTGACCGTAGCCACCAGCTTCGGCGTACGCAACGGGGCAAAGACCTATCCGGGCGTCCGCCTGGACCGCAACCAGCCCGCCACCACGAACACCCCGCACCGGATCTTCGTCCGCTGACACCGCCGGACGATGACAGGGCCTGCTCGATGCCACCCGGGTGTCCGAGCTGAAGGTGCTCAGCATGATCTTCGGCGGCGAGCGCCAGGCGCAGTTCTTCCACCGGGACGGCGGTCGCTTGTGGTCCTGCGGCGGCCGGGACGGCGCTCGCTGATTCGACGCGCGACGATTCTGTCGGGAGCGTGACGGAGGCCTCGGCGGCGACGTTCGACGTCGGCCTGTTGCTGGGCGTGCCGGGCTTGGAGGTGCTGGGCGTAGGCCTGGGGTCCGTCGTGGTCGTCGACGGCGTCATGGAGGAGCTGGAGGGGGGACGAAGCAGTCGGCCGGCCGCGACCGCACGTGCCGGTCCAACACCTCGCCAAAATCCGCGATCGTGACGGCGCAGTCCGCCAGCTGAGCGTCGCAAGCGTGGTGCCCCGCCGCGCGCTCAAGAATCCGTCCCGCCAGGCCGCGCGCCTGCGCGCTGCGCGGTGCGAGGCTCACCAGCTGCGGCAGGGCGGCCAAGCCGGCCGGGAAGACCAGGCCATCCTCAAGGACGAGCCGCAAGCCCAGCTCCTGCCACGCATCCGCATCGTCCCGACGTTCCAACTGCGCCAGGAGCGCCGGGACGCGATCGACACCGAATCTGCTGTCGCGTATGCGTGCCCAGTCCACCACCCCGGTATGAACACCGAACACCCCGTATCCAGGCCCGGGGCCCTGCCATCCTGGCGGCCGGCATAGCGATCTGCATCATGACGTCACCGGGCGGCGTCTCCTGATGTCACCACACATCCACACCCGGTGACACCCACGACTCCCCCACCCCCACACGCCACCGCCACAAGCCAGCCGGTGACACCCGCTGCTCCCCCAGTGACAACAAACCGCAGATTCACACCCGCACCACTGCGTCCCTGGACCACACCCTCCACGGCCCAGGGACACAACACAAGCTCTCCGGCGCAAACCCTGACCCCAGAAGAGGGGCGGCCGACCGGAACGAAGCGGGTGATCACGCACTTCTTCGCCCAGCCGGCCAGCTGCCCCGCGTAGGCGGAGTCGGTCGGCCCAGACGATCGTGATCTCCGGGTGCATCAACCGCAGCCGGAACAGCACCTCCTTCGCCGCATCGTGGTCGGTGACGTCGGCCGGGGTGACCATGACGAACAGCGGCAGGCCCTTGGTGTCGACGACCATGTGCCGTTTGCGGCCGCTGTCTTGAGCCATCGCGATGAGGACGAGGCTGACCAGGGACAATGCGATGTGGACGGTGTCCTCGACGCGGAGGGTTGGGGACCTTTCCGGCTGCGGAGATTGTGTCGCCCCGCGTGTGGCTCGCTCCGGACGGTCAGCCGGACGATGTCTCGACTGTCACTCCGACGGAATGGTGTCGGAGCCGGGAAGCTACAAGTTCCATCTCGACGAACGTGCCCACGAGGCCGGTCGTCTTCAACTCGTCCGCCATAGCCCGTGCTTGTACCAGTGACAGGCCGTGCACCTCTCGAAGAGCGCGAAGAACGGGCACTGCACTCGCCTCGGGCTCTGTCAGCCGGAGCCGGGCGGGTCCGTATTCCGCCAGGAGGGCCTGGCGGATCTCCTCCGGAGTCGCGTCGCCGTAGTCCTGGTCGCACCAGGCGACAGGGCAGGACTGGCAGGCCCCCTCGGTTCCCCACCACAGACGTCCACCTTCGATGGACTGGCCGGTGTCGAGTATCAGCACACCGCCGCAGGCCTCGCATCGTGTCGTGATCTCCACGCCCTGGCTTGTCACCGTGCTCCTCATCGTCGGACCTTGCCCCGGATGGTGCCGTAACAGCGTCCCTCCGTCGACCGCGTATCCTCGTTGGCCTCCCGGGTTGGCTGCGAGAACAGCTGCAGTCGCGATGCCGGCGCATCAGCTTCTCAGCCCGGGGCGGGCGGCCCCGCGGGTGGACGGAGCCGTAGGAGCCGGGGGTTGACCAGGCGGCCCAGGCCGACATCGCGGCTCGCGCCAGGTTGCGGGCACGACCGCCCCGATCGCGCCCTCGCACGGGTCGTATGCGAGCGGTGCTCAGTCGTGGATCTCCCAGGCTCTGCACGGTAGCCAGTGGGAAAGGTCTCCGAGTGCCTCGGCAGGGAAGGACACCGGCCGGGTGAGAGGCGGTCGCCCTCCCGCTGAACGTTGATCACCATCACCACACCCAGGGAGTTCGAGCAGGGCACACCCGCGCTCATGTAGGAGAGCTCGTCGGGCCGGGTCTCCGCCCGTTCCAGCATCCACTGTTCCAGCGCGAAGGGCGCCCGGCCGACGAGCGCGGTGCCGTCGGCGGTGACCTGCGGTCCACACAGGGCGTCGACCGCAATGCCGGACAGCCGCCCGTCCCGATAGTAGAGGTGCAGGCCGAACTCCCGGCACCGGCCCTCGGTGACACTCCAGGTGTTGTCGTGCCGTCCGCCGGCCCAAGTACGGTGCTCGGCATCCGTGGTGACACCACGCAGGGCGTCCGTCACCTCGTCGGCGCTCATGCCGAAGCGCAACGGTCCCGCGGCCGTGAACGGCTCCAGCGTCCACTGCTGACGTTCCTCGTCCGGCCGGACATGCCACCATCCCTTAAACATGATCAACACTCTGCCCGTCGCCCCTGACAGCCACCGGCACGGAACGGGGGCAAGGAGCCGGGGGCCTGCCCGACCTCGTCCGCGTGAAGACCGCCGAGAACCACGGGCAGTGCGGCACACCCCCGCACCCGAGGGCACAGAAGCCCCTCGGGCGAGGAACCGGACAGCGCGGAGACGGGACCGGCGGTCATACACACCAGCCCACTCCCCCACCACGGCCAGCGCACAGGAATGAGCAACCCCACACCAGCCGAGGGGCGCTCCTGGCGCCTCACGGTCGACGGCGACGGCGCCCGGACCACCCGTCTGCCCGCCGCCACTGGCGGCGAGGGCCCGGACGCAGCCGGCGTCTCCGCCCACGCCACGGCCGGGGAACTGGTCCTCTTCCTCTACGACCGCATTACGGCGGACTCCGTACGGATCGACGGCGACGCCGGGCTGTTCGACCTGCTCCGCGCCTGGGAGCCGGAGGAGTAGGACGTCACGGGGCACCGGCTGCGGCGCCCCCGCCCGGGGCGGGCACGACGCCCGTGTCCGCTCCGGCCCGCGGTCCATGACGTCGCCTACGTGCCCGGCGCGCCGTTCTTCGCGGACCAGGTCGACCTGGCGACCCTGCGGCTCTCGTTCACCGGACACCCCTCCGGGACGATCGGGGAAGGGCTGACACGCCTCGCCGAAGTCTTCAAGTGACCGTCGTGGCTCGCCGACGCCCGGCAACGGCGAGGGTGTGCTCCCGTTCTGACGGTGTGCTCCCGTTCTTGGGAACGCTCGTGCGCAAGCAGCCGTCACCTACAATGCGGCCATGACTGGCTTACTACGCCTACGGGTTGCGCGAGGAGCTTCCTTACCCGGTGACACGCCTCGACGACTGGGAACCATGACAGCCGTAGCACTCGCGCTGCTGGCGTCGGATTTCATCACCAAACAGATAGCACTGACACATTTCTCAGGGACCGATCCGACAGAGGCACTCGGTGGGCTTCTGAAATTCACGTTGGTCTTCAATTCGGGTGGAGCATTCTCCATCGGCGAGGGGGAGACATGGTTCTTCACCACGGTGAAGATGATGGTCATCGTCCTCATGCTGATGGTGTCGCCCCGAATCCGCACCCCCCTCTGGGCGGTCTCCTTCGGCCTGGTCATCGCCGGGGCGGCCGGAAATCTCGTCGACCGGCTGTTCCGGGCCCCCTCTCCGTGGGAGGGACGCGTCGTGGACTGGATCCAACTGCCGCACTGGCCGGTCTTCAACCTCGCCGACTGTGGCGTGGTGTGCGGCAGCGCCCTGGTGATGTGGGCCTCGGCACGCGGCATCCGCCTGGACGGCACGCGCGCGTCCGAGGCGCCGACCGAGCCGGGCGGAACGGAGCAGACCGCTGAGGGGAGGGACCAGTAGGGCAATGGGCCTTCCGGCCCAGCCGTACCGATGCCGGACGGGCACGGGCCCGGAGCCATACGGGCACCGGCCCGGAGTCCTACGGGCTGAGGAGTGGCCCCTTCGGCGGCTGCGACGGGCCGGGCGGACGCGGGTCCGGGTATGCGGTCGGCGGCCGGCTGGTCCTGACCTCCGCCCACGTCACCGGCCCCACCGGCACCAGGGTGAAGGTCTTCCACCCGGCCGGCAGCGGCACCGCGACCGGAACCGTAGTGTTGGCCGGCACCTCCGGTGGGCGTGACGACGCGGCGCTCGTGCTCGTCGACGACTCCCCGCACTGGCAGCCGCCTGCCGCTCCCGTTCACTGGGGGCGGCCGGACACCACCCGCCCCGGCGCTCCGTGCGAGACCCGGGGCGTCCCCGACAAGGCCCAGCGCCCCGACCACCCCATCGAGGCCTCGCACCTCCACGGTGAGGTGAACCCGGGCAGCGGCTTCGTCGGCAACCTGGCTTTGCTCACGAGTCATGGCTCTGGCTCAACTTCTGGATGCTGTTGGTGATCTTCACTGGTGAGAGTGAGGTTGTAGTCGATCGGCTGCTGCTGAGTGTGTCTGCCTGGTGTTCTGGTCTGGAGGTTCGGGCTGGTCGAAGGGTGGGCTGCGGTGGCGATGGGTTCCTGGTCCGGGCGAGAGATCCCGCCGCTGACCGCGCGTATGGCTCGGGCGAGCAATCCCCGTGGCACGGCGGCGATGTCGGTGCGGGCGAGCACCGGGGCTCGGGGACGCCGCCAGCATGCTCGGAGCCGTCCCCGAGCCCCGGATCGCCACCAGCCAGCGAACGTGAGATGCCGGGGCGGGAATCTCGGAGAGCTTTTTTCTAGGCCGCGGACCAGAGCCGGGACGCGGCGTAGCTGCGCCCTGGTCGCCAGCGTTCCGCCGACCCCGCCGCGACG
>NZ_JAHSQD010001219.1 GCF_020103755.1 Streptomyces sp. LS1784 | reverse complement strand
GGGCTGGCGGTCGGCGTCTGCGGGCCGGTCGGCTTCGTGGCGCTGGCCGCGCCGGTGATCGCCGGGCGGCTGGCCGGGCCCGCGCGGGTACCGGTGCTCGGCTCGGCGCTGACCGGCGCCCTGCTCGTCGTGCTCGCGGACGCTCTGGGGCGGGTGCTGTTCGCCGGGGTGGAGATCCCCGTCGGCATCGTCACCACCGTCCTCGGCGGACCCTTCCTGCTCTGGGTGCTGCTCGGCCGCAAGGGCAGCCCCGCGTGACCACTTCTGGAGACCCCATGGTGAAGACCCCGCTCGTCGTCGTCCCCGACCCCGACGACCCCGCCTACCGCCTGGTCACCTTCGCCCACCGGGACGACGGCTGCGACGGCGTGCTCGCACTGCTGCACACCGTCACCGACAAGGACCGCCACGCCGGCGACCTGACACCTCATCTGATGGAGCGAGGGACAGACGGGGCCTGGTCGATCACCTACCGGCTGCGCGCGGACCACCGCGCCTCCTACCAGCTGTACCCGTTCCGCGGCGAGGCCCCCGGCACCACCCGCCCCGACTGGCTGCGCGTCCTCGACCACGCCCTCCCCGACCCGTACGACACCGAGCCCCGGCTGCCCGCCCGCGGCGGCCGTCACCCCTCCTCGGTGCTCAGCCTGCCCGCCGCGCCCGCGCAGCCGTACGTGCGGCGGCGCGACGGCGTGCCGCGCGGGCGGACACTCCCCCGTACGGTGGCCGGCCGGCGGG